>NZ_JAAKUM010000010.1:0-167795 GCF_049175135.1 Aeromonas sp. 600724
TACTGGGATCGAACCAGTGACCCCCTCCTTGTAAGGGAGGTGCTCTCCCAGCTGAGCTAAACGACCTGGGAATTCTGTCTCCACCGAGTGGAGAAAATGGTGGGTCGTGCTGGATTCGAACCAGCGACCAATTGATTAAAAGTCAACTGCTCTACCGACTGAGCTAACGACCCTCACCACGACCAGTTCCGACTGCATTACTGCTTCGGCTCTGACGGCGGCCTATATTACGGATTTAAATTTCCGGTGCAACAGAAAATTCGTAATTTAAATCCGTTTGCTCACTGTGCGTACAAATGCAGGCTGTTTTTACAGTAGCGTTACGAAAACAGTGACATACAGCAATGTTACAGCTTGGCCAGACTCTGTTTGGCCAACTGGGCTGGCGAGGTGTTGGGATAGCCCTTGATCACCTGCTCATAGAAGGATTTGGCTTCCGCCTTCTTGCCATCCAGTTGCGCCAGCATACCCAGCTTCAGCAGCGCATCGGCTCGCTTGGGGGATTTGCTGTATTTGTTGGCCACGGTCGAAAACTGGGCCGAGGCTCCGGCTCTGTCACCCTTGTTGAACAGCAACTGGCCGAGCCAGTAGTGTGCATTGGGAACATAGCCCGAATTGGGGTACTGCTTGATGAAGCCCTGGAAAGCCGGAATGGCTTTGTCGTAGTTCTTCTCTTTGAGCACCATGTTGACCGCTGCGTCGTAGGCCTGATTCTCATCCTGATTAGTTGAGTAATTGGCGGCAGCAGCCGGTGTGGCAGCAGCAGGGGCCGGGGCGGCTGGAGCAGCCTGCTGGCTGCTGGCAACCTTGTCGAGCTCCTGGTAGAGCTGACGCTGGCGCTCTTGCGACTGTTCCATCTGGTAGGTCTGCTGCTCCAGCTGACCACGCAGCTCGGAGACCTCCCCTTGCAGGGAGTCGACCTGTTGCTGCAATTCAGCTTGCAGTCGCAGACGGGCATTGAGGGTGCGCTCCAGCAGGGCAACCCGATCTTCCAGGCTACCGGTGGGCACGATGGCGCCGTTGTTGCCGCTAAGGACAACCCCACCACTTGAGTCACCGCCCAGATCGCTGACCGGTGCCGCAGCTTGCGCATTCAGAGCAACCATTACGGCCAGCGCAACGACAGCTTGCTTGTACACAGATTTCATTCGGATCAAACCTTAGCGTTTAGTACAGATAAAACGGCCAGCGCCATCGTCGCTCGCATATACAGATTTCATTCGGATCAAACCTTGGCGTTTAGTGCAAATAAAACGGCCATCGAAATGGCCGCTTGCATATAAACGAACTTCGTTCGGTTCAAACCTTAGTAAACCAGAACCGCGCGGCGGTTTTTGGCAAAGGCATCCTCGGTGTGGGACAGATCCAGCGGCTTCTCTTCGCCATAGCTGACGATGGAGAGCTGCTCGGCCTGCACACCCAGGGTTTGCAGATACTTGGCAACAGCCTTGGCACGACGCTCGCCCAGGGCGATGTTGTACTCCGGAGTACCGCGCTCATCGGCGTGACCTTCGATCAGGACTTTCACGCTCGGGCGCTCGCGCAGGTAGCTGGCGTGGGCATCCAGCAGATCAGCGTACTGACCCTGGATATCGTAACCGTCGAACGGGAAGTAGATCACGTTGTCACGCTGCAGTGCTTCGAACTTCTGACGCATCTGCTCTTCCGGGGACAACATGCCGTTGGCGCCGCCGGTTTGTACACCGCCCATGCCGTCGGTCATACCTGATTCAGCGCCAGCGGCGTCGGAATCAGAAGAAGAACTACAAGCGGCCAGGGTGAACAGTGGCAGTGCGATGGCCAAACCCTTGAGCAGTTTATTGAGTTGCATGCTATTTCCTTAAACCTTTATAACAAAACAAAAAACAATTGGATTTTTATCAATTCAAGAAGGGCGACCAAGCTGGTGCACGAATTTCACCGCTACTGGTCGGAAGCACAGCCTTGAAGCGACCATCAGTCGACACCAACGCGAGACTCTTACGACCCTGATAGATGGTGGCATAAATGATCATGCTGCCATTGGGAGCCACACTTGGCGACTCATCCAGAGCACTCTGGGTCAGGACCAGCAGGGCATTGTTTTCCATGTCCTGACGGGCAATACGATACTGTCCCTGAACACGGGTCACCATCACCATGATTTTGCCATCAGGAGTGATGGATGCACCCTGGTTGGATTCACCTTCCCAAGTCATCCGGCGAGTCATACCAGTCGCCAAATTTACGCTATAAATCTGGGGTTTGCCACCACGTTCAGAGGTGAACAACAAATTTTGCCCGTCCGGCATCCAGGAGGGTTCGGTGTCGATCACGCGGCTGGTAGTGACGCGGGTAAGCTGCTTGCTAGCGACATCAACCACATAGAGGTTGGGTGAACCATCTTTGGAGAGAACGATAGCCAGACGACGACCATCAGGAGACCACTCAGGGGCCCCGTTAATGCCACGGAAACTGGTGATCAGGCTGCGCTGCTGGGTGTAGATATCCTGCACATAGATTTCGGACTTCTGGTTCTCGAAGCTCACGTAGGCCAGCTTGCTGCCATCCGGTGACCAGGAGGGAGACATCAACGGCTCGCGAGAGCGCAGCAGAGTCTTCTCGTTGTAACCGTCGTAGTCAGAAATGCGCAGCTGGTACGGGAACTGGGTACCCTGCTGTACGGAGACGTAAGCCAGACGGGTCAGGAAGGCACCGCGCTCGCCAGTCAGACGCTCATAGACGATGTCGGAAATACGGTGGGCAAACTGGCGCATCTGGGCACCCGGGATGGTCGCCATACGGCTATCCAGGATGTAACCGTTCGCCTCGCCGCCTTGTGCCTTGGCCAGCTGACCCTTCAGCACATCGACCAGCTCGAAGTTGACCTTGTAGGTGCCGTCACCCACCGCCGAGATGGAACCGACGACTACGGCCTCAACCCCTTGAGCGGCCCAGGGTGCGAAGTTGATCTCGCTGCTGCTGCTCGGAGTCTGCGGCATCTGGCCACGGGCCAGCGGCTTGAATTTGCCACTGCGCATCAGGTCGTTGGAGACCACTTCCGCGATGTCCTGCGGCAACTGCCCGTTGCCTTCCCACTTGAAGGGGGCGACGGCGATGGGGCGTGCGCTATCAATACCGCCGGTGATGACGATGTCCAGGGCCGCCTGGGCACTCTGGCCCAGCAACAAACAGCCAACCAAAGCAAAAAATACTTTTCTGATCATGGCTTAAATACTCGGTTCCAATAAAGATGAGAGGTTAAATTCCTTTCTCGGCGAGAGGTTGCCAACCGGAGGCAAGCAACCTCGTTTTATCACGCTTAGATACTCGGTTCTAACTTCAGGTTAAATTCCTTCAACATCTCGAATGCCGCAGGATCCTTGGGCACTGGCAGTTGATTGGCTTTCAAGACAGCCGCCTTACCCGAACGACAGACCGCCGGGTCACCCTGGCCGTTATCTACCGATATGACAAAGCCACTGCTCGCAAGACGTACGCCGATAGTACATGTTTTGCCCCGCATGGTGGGATCCAAAATCATATACCGCTCAACAGTGGCCTTGATGAGCGCCGCATACTTGTCGACTTCACCTTGTGCCGCTGCAGAGGCAGCCTGGCTGCGGGCATTGGCTTCAGCCGCCAGCTGCTGCTGCATCATGGCTTCCATCTCTTTTTGCAGTCTGGCCTCCTCGGCCGCTTTGCGTTTGCGTTCTGCCGCGATCTTGGCCTGCTTCTCGGCTTCAGCCTTGGCTTTCTTCTCTGCGTCAGCTTTTGCCTTTTTGGCTGCCTCTTCCTTGGCCTTCTTCTCAGCCTCGGCTTTGGCTTTTTTCTCAGCCTCTGCCTTGGCTTTCTTCTCTGCCTCAGCCTTGGCCTTCTTGTCAGCTTCCGCTTTCTTGGCTTTGGCCTCCTCGGCTTTAGCCTTCTCTTCCGCCTGTTTTTTCTCGAGCTCTTTCTTTTTCTTCAGCGCCAGTGCCTTGGCCTCTTCAGCAGCCTTGCGCTCGGCTTCCGCCTTCTTGGCCTTCTGCTCTTCCAGCTTGCGGGCCTCCTCGGCTTTCTGCGCCTTCTCTTCCGCCCGCTTCTGCTCGGCAACTTTTTTCTGCTTCTCAGCCTCGGCCTTGCGGGTCGCCTCTTCTGCTTCTTTCCGCTTGGCCTCGGCAATACGCAGCCGTTCCTGCTGCTGGGCTAGTTCGCGTTTGGCAAGATCCGTATCTTCCTTATCCTTCTCTTTCTCTACCTTCTGCGGCTTGGGCTGAGCTTTCTGCTGCTGGATCTGCTTGGCCTGCTCGTTGAGGAAGTTCTCATCAAGCATCACGGCATTGACGATCTGCCCCTTCGATTCGGGTCGTTTCGGTTTGCTGAAATCGAGCCCGACAAACAGGATGATGCCGATGATCAGGTGCAGCAGAAACGACGCGATGAGATAACCGGAAATACCACGCTTCACATCCATCTCCGTTAGTTCACCGGATCTGTCATCAGGCCAACCTGAGGCACACCCGCATTCTTGAGGGCCACCATCAACAGGATCACCTCTTCGTAGCGCACGGCCTTGTCACCCGCGACCACCACGGGGGCATTCTGGTTGATCGCCAGATAGCCCATGGCTTTTTCGGTGATGTATTGCTGCATCGCCTCTGGCGTGCCACTTGGCACCGGCTCGTCATCGGCTTCGCCAGCCTTGATGACATACTCGCCTTCGGTATTGACGCTGACGATGAAGGGCGGCTTGGCATCTTCCGGCAACTGCTCGGACTCAGCCTGCGGCAGATCCACCTTGACCCCTTGCGTGATCACCGGCGTGACCGCCATAAAGATGATAAGCAGCACCAGCATGACGTCGATATAGGGAACCACGTTGATCTCGGCCACCTTCTTGCGCCGGATCCGCTGATAGGTTTGCATTACTGATCACCCTGCTGCTGAGCAATTTGACGGTTCAGAATGGTGGTGAACTCGTCCATGAAGTTGGCGTAGGCGTTCTCTAGCCGCTCGACCTTGTTGGAGAAGCGGTTGTAGAAGATTACCGCCGGGATAGCGGCAAACAGACCCATTGCGGTCGCAATCAGCGCTTCCGCGATACCCGGTGCCACCATCTGCAGGGTGGCCTGCTGCACCTGACCCAGGGCGATAAAGGCGTTCATGATCCCCCAGACGGTACCGAACAGACCGATGTAGGGGCTGATGGAGCCGATGGTCGCCAGCACCGGCAGGTTGGATTCCAGATCATCCACCGCACGGGAGAGGGAGACGCGCATGGCACGGTAGGTACCATCCATCACCGCATCCTGACCACGGGCCCCGGCCTTGAGCAGGCGGGCATACTCCTTGAAGCCGGAGTAGAAGATATCTTCCATGCCTTCGATATCATCGCGGCGGGAAGAGGACTCCTGATAGAGGCGATTGAGATCGACCCCTGACCAGAAGCGATCTTCAAACTGTTCCGATGCGAGATTGGCCGCCTTGATCGCCTTGGAACGCTGGATAATCAGCGCCCAGGAGACAATAGACATGCTCATCAGGGTGATCATGACCAGTTTTACCAACAGGCTGGCTTGCCAAAACAGGCCAATAAACGAAATTTCAGCGTGCACTTAACAGCACTCCCTTGATTTTTTCAGGTATAGCTACAGGTTTCATTTGCGGATGACTTACACAGGCTATCTGTACCAAAGCCTGGGTGACGAGTCGTCCATCAGCCGCCAGGATCTGCTGCGAAAAACGCAGGGATGCGCGTTTCACTTCAATCACTTGCGTTAATACATTCAATAGTTCATTAAAACGGGCCGCCGAGCGGAAATCGATCTCAGTTCGGCTCACCACGAAGGCATATCCCTCCTGCAGCCAGACGTCCTGTTCGACCCCTTTGGCACGAAGAAACTCGGTGCGAGCACGTTCCATAAACTTGAGATAATTGGCGTTGTAGACGATGCCCCCGGCATCGGTGTCTTCGTAGTAGACACGTACCGGAAACTCAAAGACTTCCCCCATAACAATCTGTGATCCATTCGACAGTCAGATGGGGGGCTATCATAGCGCAGGGCTGAATAGGAAAGAAGCAGGGGGAGACAGGGAAATCCTGCCTCCCCCCGTTTTTTATGAAAGGAAATATGAATGTGTCAGCCAGAGGCCATACAACAAACTGGGCCAGGCGAGCCAGGGGTTGAACAGCACACGTCCGGGCAGGCTTTTCAGATGAAAGCCAAGCCCGTTAAGTACGCCACAACAGACGGCCCACATCAGCCAGGGAGCAAGCCAGAGACCATGCTCGCTGGTGTTGGCCGCGATCAGATTGGGGGCCTGTAAAATAGCGACGGCCAACAAGGCCGCCGCGAGTAACATCAACCCCTGCCACGGCTGCCGCTCCAGTGGAGCGGCCAGCCTGGCGAGTCGATCACTTGTTTTCATCGATCTGACGATCCATGTTCTCGGTGTGTTCCAGCCACAGCGCATTGATGATGCCAAATGCACAGGCCAGCAACAGCCCCAGGATCCAGGTGAAATACCACATTGTCAGCGCACCTCTTAATAGAGAGATTGTTGGTTATCTTCGATGTGCTTGTTGGTTACCCGGCCAAACATCTTGATGTAAGTCCAGATGGTGTAACCCAGCACAATCGGTACGAAGATCGCTGCAGCCACAGTCATCACCTGCAAGGTGTTGAAAGAGGCGGTAGCATCCCACATGGTCAGGCTCAGTGACGGCTCAAGGCTTGAGGGCATCACGAACGGGAACATGGAGAAACCGGCAGTGAGGATGACCCCGGCAATCGCCAGTGAGGAGCTGGTAAACGCCAGCCAGCCGATGTTCATGCGGGCAAACAGCGCAGTCAGCAGGCTCATGGCCAGGCCCAGTACAGGGGCAGCCACCATCCACGGATAGAGGGTGTAGTTGTTCATCCAGGCACCAGCCTGCAGGACAACTTCCTTGTTCATCGGGTTGGATACTGCGTCTGTCGCGGCAGCCTTGACGATGACATACCCTTCCATACCGCTTACCCACCAACCCGCGGCAGCAAACAGCACCAGGGTCATCAGTGAACAGATCATGGCGGCAGTGCGGGAACGCGCCAGCACTTCACCGTCGGTCTTCATCATCAACCAGGTTGCGCCCTGGGTGAGCAGCATGAACAGGCTCACCAGACCAGCCAGAATGCCGAACGGGTTAAGCAGGCCGAAGAAGTTGCCGTGATAGGTCAACATCATGAACTGGTTAAACTCGAACGGAACGCCTTGCAGCAGGTTGCCAAAGGCCACACCAAAGACGATGGGCGGTACGGCGCTACCGGCGAACAAGGCCCAGTCCCAGTTGCTGCGCCATTTTGCATCAGCACGCAGGGAGCGGTACTTGAAACCGACCGGACGCAGGAACAGCGCCATCAAGGTCAGGATCATGGCGATGTAGAAGCCGGAGAAGGTCGCGGCATACACCATCGGCCAGGCGGCGAACAAGGCGCCACCGGCAGTGACCAGCCAAACCTGGTTACCTTCCCAGTGCGGCCCCATGGTGTTGAGCATCACGCGGCGCTCGACATCTTTCTTGCCGACGAACGGGAGCAGTGCGCCTACCCCCATGTCGAAGCCGTCAGTGATGGCAAAACCGATCAGCAGTACGCCGACCAGAGCCCACCAGATGACACGCAGAGTTTCGTAATCAAACATGGTCGCTCTCCTTATGCCTTGATCTGTTCAAAGTGATACTTGCCAGTCTTCAGGCTGCTGGGGCCAAGACGGGCATACTTGAACATCAGGTACATCTCGATAACCAGAAGTACGGTATAGAACAGGCAGATACCGATCAGAGAGAACCAGATCTCGGCTGCAGGCAAATTGGATGCAGAGAGGGAAGTCGGCAACACCTCTGCAATGGTCCACGGTTGGCGACCATATTCAGCCACAAACCAGCCTGCTTCGATGGCGATCCACGGCAGCGGGATACCCCACAGCAGACCCTTGAGCAGCCACTTGCGCTTGCCGATCTGGTGGCGGGCACTGTCATAGAAGGCCATACCAATCAGCACCAGCATCAGCATGCCGACGGCAACCATGATGCGGAAGGCGAAGAACAGCGGCAGAACCTGCGGGATGGAGTCATCCACTGCGGCCTTGATCTGCTCGTCGGTAGCATCGGTCACGTTGCTGGTGTAGCGCTTGAGCAGCAGACCGTAGCCCAGATCCTGCTTCACTTCGTCGAAGCGAGCGCGGGTCTCGTCAGACTTGTCACCGGATTGCAGCTTGGTCAGCAGGTCGTAAGCGGTCATACCGTTACGAACGCGCAGTTCGTGCTCGCTCTTCAGATCCTTCAGACCGGTTACCTGACCGTCCAGAGAACGGGTCGCGATAATGCCCAGCGCATAGGGGATCTTGATGGCGTAGTCGGTGCGCATCTCTTCCTGATTCGGAATACCGAACAGGGTAAAGGCGGCCGGAGCAGGTTCAGTTTCCCACTCAGCTTCGATAGCGGCCAGTTTCACCTTCTGCACTTCACCGGTCTCGTAACCGGATTCGTCACCGAGGATCAGCACGGACACGATGGAAGCCATACCGAACGCAGCGGCAATGGCGAAGGAGCGACGGGCAAACGCCACATCACGATTCTTCAACAGGTAGTAGGAGGAGATACCCAGCACAAACATGGCGCCACAGGTATAACCAGCCGCCACAGTGTGAACGAACTTGACCTGAGCAACAGGGTTGAGCACCACGTCAGCGAAGCTCATCATCTCCATCCGCATGGATTCGAAGTTGAACTCTGCCCCGACCGGGTTCTGCATCCAGCCGTTGGCGACCAGGATCCAGAGGGCGGAGAGGTTGGTACCCAGCGCCATCAACCAGGTGGCAGCCAGATGCTGATGCTTGCTCAGACGATCCCAACCAAAGAAGAACATACCGACGAAGGTGGACTCCAGGAAGAAGGCCATCAGCCCTTCGATAGCCAGCGGGGCCCCGAAGATATCGCCGACATAATGGGAGTAGTACGCCCAGTTCGTCCCGAACTGGAACTCCATGGCCAGACCTGTGGTGACCCCCAGGGCAAAGTTGATACCAAACAACTTACCCCAGAATTTGGTCATGTCCCGGTAGATGGTGTTGTTGGTCATCACATAGACGGATTCCATGATCGCCAGGAGAAAGGCCATTCCCAGCGTCAGGGGTACAAACAAAAAGTGATAAAGGGCCGTCGCAGCGAACTGGAACCGCGATAGGTCTACCACATGCTCAGCAATCATGATGTTTCCTCACCGATTATTGGCACGGCTATTTTAAGTTTTAAGCACAAAGCTTCCGTTGGGGGTTATCGAATGGGCCCCGTTGAGACGGATCACAACAAAACACTTTCAGTAACCACCAATATTAACAACAAGGCAACGCGAAAACACAAACAAAGCTAATGTTTAACAATTAAAAAACAATAAGCTTCAATTTATTCTCGCTCATTATGACCGGGTTTTTATATCACCTTTATTTGATTGAAATCAATGTAAAAGGACCCGCCATACATGGCTTTCAAAGCCATGTTTAATCTATTTCACGATTATTGAAGCGAGCCAGATCACAAAAGATGACAATGCGTAAAATATTGATTTAAATCAATTTAAGAATTTAACATCCGGCCACCCCATTTAATTTGAAAAATGTCGATGACGCGCCTTTTTCCATGTTATCCAGGTCAGGCGAACTGATTCGAAAACTCAATTTAAAACTACAAACAATGCATACTCATGCGAACCAATTTCATCAATCACTACATTAGATAAACTAATTTGAAGGTTGCAATTTTTCTTGTTTGCCCGGGCCGATACGAGCTCCTACAATGCGCCTCGCAGTGAGGGCATACCCTTGGATACAGGCCGGTTAATCCGGGTTCACGGTACGTATTCGACCATCAATTTGAACCTGTCTATTGGAATCGAAGATGAAAAAGTTTGTTGCTAAAACCATCCGTTACTACAAGCTTTCCTTTGTTCAGCTCTATCAACTGAACCGACTCTGAGAGCTCGCGACGGCTCACCTGTTTATTTTCCGGTCTGTGTCCAGACGCACTCACTGTCTGTGAACATCCATCCTGAATTGTCTTTGCCCACCGCATCCGCCGTGGGCTTTTTTTTGCCCGGATAACAAAAAACCGCCTTTGACGGCGGTTTCATGTTCAAACGACTGTTTTTACTTCTCATCTGGTCGCTGAAGACCGAAATGAGCGTAGGCTCGTGTGGTCGCAATCCGTCCTCTGGGTGTACGTTGCAGATACCCTTGCTGGATCAGATAAGGCTCCAGCACATCTTCGATAGTATCTTTCTCCTCCCCGATCGCGGCGGCCAGATTATCGAGACCCACAGGGCCCCCCATAAACTTGTCTATCACAGCCAACAATAACTTGCGGTCCATGAAGTCAAAACCTTCGTTATCGACATCCAGCATGTCCATGGCGCGGGCCGCGATGGGGCCATCGATCCGGCCATCGGATTTGACCTGGGCGAAGTCACGCACTCGTCTTAACAAACGGTTAGCAATCCGCGGCGTACCACGAGAGCGACGAGCGACCTCAATGGCACCATCTTCCGTCATATCTAGCCCCAGACAACGGGCACTGCGGGAGACGATATCGGTCAGATCCTTGACGTTGTAGAACTCCAACCGCTGGACGATACCGAAGCGATCCCGCAGCGGGCTGGTGAGTGAACCAGCCCGGGTGGTGGCGCCAATCAGAGTGAAGGGAGGCAGATCCAGCTTGATGGAACGAGCCGCTGGCCCCTCCCCGATCATGATGTCGAGCTGGTAATCCTCCATCGCCGGATAGAGCACCTCCTCCACCACCGGGCTGAGGCGATGGATCTCGTCGATGAACAGCACATCGTTCGGTTCGAGGTTGGTGAGCAGCGCCGCCAGATCCCCCGCTTTCTCCAGCACCGGGCCGGAGGTGGTCTTGATATTGACCCCCATCTCGTTGGCGACGATGTTGGCGAGGGTGGTCTTGCCCAGACCCGGCGGACCGAAGATCAGCAGGTGATCGAGCGCTTCTCCCCGCTGACGGGCCGCTTCGATAAAGATCTCCATCTGTTCGCAGACGGTATCCTGACCGGTGTAGTCAGCCAGCTTCTTGGGGCGGATAGCCCGGTCAATAATGTCATCCTCACGGGCAGCACTGGCCGAAATGAGGCGGTCTGCTTCAATCATCAACTACCTCATACCAGGCTACGCAGGGATTCACGGATGATATCTTCCACCGACATCCCCTCTTTGGCGATCTTGCTGACAATCTGGCTCGCCTGCTGCGGCTTGTAACCGAGGGCCACCAGCGCACTGGCCGCCTCTTCGGTCACATCCGGTGCCCGCAATTCTGGCTCACTGGCTGGCAGGGTGACCATGGCCGGGGAGAAGAGGTCGTGACTGACCCAGCCCTTGAGGCGATCCTTCATCTCCACCACCAGACGCTCGGCGGTCTTCTTGCCGACTCCCGGCAGTTTGACCAAAGAGCTTATCTCTTCACGTTCGACACTCAGCACGAATTGGGTAGCTGTCATGCCGGAGAGAATAGCCAGCGCCAGCTTGGGGCCGACTCCGTTGGTCTTGATCAGCTCGCGGAACAGCGCCCGCTCCTGTTTGTGGTTAAAACCATAGAGCAAATGGGCATCTTCCCGCACCACGAAGTGAGTGTGGATGGTCGCCTCCTTGCCGATCTCCGGCAAATCATAGAAGCAGCTCATCGGCATATGAACCTCGTAACCAACCCCGCCTACTTCCAGCAAGACCTCGGGGGGCTGCTTCTCAATGACAATGCCTCTCAAGCGACCAATCACGGCTCTCTCCTCACCAATACAACTATTCGCAAATTGGCTCATAGCATAAAGAATAACTGGATAAGTATCCAGCATAGGGCAGCAACCCCCTGGTATCCGGAGAAGCTTTTTCGCAAATTGGCCACCATGCTTGATCTGGTTCAGCCTGCGTGTACGGGATGTTTCTGCACCGTACCGGACTCCGACTGGGCATGAGCCACTACACTAAATCCGTTCGGAACCGAAATTGATGCCAATGCAGATACCAAGGAAGGCCATCATATGAAAATTGTTACCACCGCCAATCTGGGTCTTGCCATCTTGCTCGGCTGCACGCTGGGGATGGGGGTCGTGGGCTGGTATGGCAGCCAGCGGCTGGCCGGCCTGCTCACCTATGTGTTGGGAAGCGCCTGGCAGACCGCCGATGGCGCCATGGAAGGCTCCATCGAACTGGGCAATCAACAGTTACAGATTCAGAAGATGCAAAACGGCACCCCGCTCAATCGCACCGAGCTTGATGCCGCCAAGGCGGCGACCGATGATGCGCTGGCCCGGGTCAGCCAGGGTCAGCTCATTGATGGCGCAGTCCTGGCCACCATGGAGCAGCAGAAGCTGGCCTATCAACAACAACAAGAGAAGCTGTTGACGCTCTATCACGCCTATACCGAGGTTGATGAGGCGCTGCATCACAACGCCGAGCTGATGGCACGACTCTCGACCCAGCTGGAGGTGATTGGCGATGGGGCGGTAGAGGTGCTGACCCAGGCCCCCGACCAGACCATCAGCTGGAACAGCGGCCTCTCCACCCGCTGGGAAGCGGCCGACGGGGGAATGGAGTCCAATATCGGCTTTTTGCGCCAGCTCTATGCGCTGGAGAAGATGCGCAGACAAGGGGTAACGGAGGCGATCAAGGTCGAGCTGAAAGAGGCGACCGATTTCTATCACGAAGCGATCGACAGCATGCTCGGTACCGGGCTGTTCGATATCGAGGGAACCGGCGAATTTGCCGGCAAGCCGCTGGCGACACAGTATCGCACCCTGTTGGCCCGACATCAGCAGCTGATGGGGCAGTGGATCGAGGCGCTCGGCAGCTATCAGGCCCAGCAGGCTCTCTATGAGGCCAGTGCCGACCAGCTACAGCAACAACTGGTTGCCATCGAGGCGAGCGGTGATGCCACCGTCGAGGATCAGGTAGTCCAGCTCAACGGCATCATCAGCCAAACCCGCACCCTGCTGCTGGGCGGCCTGTTGCTTAGCCTGATCATGGTCACCCTCTGTGGCTTCTGGCTGACCCGCAAGCTGGTCACCCCGCTGCTGCAAGTGGACAAACGGATGCAGGATATCGCCGCCGGCGAGGGGGATCTCAACGCCCGCATCAACCTGCAGCGGGATGACGAGATAGGCTCGCTGGCCAACAGCGTGGATCGCTTCATCGAGAAATTGCAGAAGATGATCAGCTCCACCATGGACAACAACCGGCACATCAGCGAACACGTTCACACCTCGGTCAACCGGGTGGAGGCGATCAGCCAGAGCAGCCGCCAGACCGCCGAACATGCGCTGGCCCTGCATCAGGACAGTGAACAAATGGTACAAGTCGCTACCGGTATTTCTGACAACTGCAGCATGGCGGCCCACAATGCCAACGAGGTGCGCCAGCTAACCACCGAAAGTAGCCAATATGTCGCCTCTGCCAGTGCGGGCATGCAGCGGGTGGTGCAGGAGGTGGGCGAGTGCGCCATCGCCATCAACGCCCTCAAGGAGCAGGCGGGCCAGATCGGCCAGATCATCTCCACCATCAGCGAAATCTCGGAGCAGACCAACCTGCTGGCCCTCAATGCGGCTATCGAAGCAGCCCGCGCGGGGGAGATGGGACGTGGCTTTGCTGTGGTCGCGGACGAGGTGCGCACCCTGGCCAATCGCACGGCGACATCAAGCGCCGAGATCAGCCAGGTGATCAGCAGCATCCAGCAGCAGACCGAGAGCGCCTACCTGATGATGCAGCGCAACCTCAAGACGGTGGAGTCCGGCATGCAGGACTCCGAGAACACCAAGCAGATCCTGTTCAAGGTGGAAGGCGCCATCGACCAGCTGGCCGACATGGTGCAGCAGGTGGCCGTAGCCACAGGTCAACTGTCACACACCCTGAGCCACTCCTCTGACAAGGTCTCCGGCATCAGTCTGCAAGCCAGAACCGGCGAACAGGAGGCGCAGGAGTGTCTGCAACTCGCCTCCTCGCTCCATCAGGCCAGCCTGCTGCAACAGCGCCTGCTCTCCCAGTTCAGAGTCTGAGCCCCTCCAATAGTAAAGATGCCACTCATATGAGTGTCATCTTTTTGTTACCGGTCGCTCATTCCTGCCGCCTTAACTTCCTCAACGTCCTATGGCCAGTTGAACAGCCAGGCTCAGCATGATGATGCCAACCAGCAGATCGATCCCCTGCTGCACCCGGCTGCGGGCCAGCCAAGGCGCCAGTGCCGCTGCACCCAGCGCAAGCGAGTAAAACCACACCAGCGAGGCCAGCATGGCCCCCGCAGCAAAGGCCGGACGCAGGGACTCGCTCACCTGAGAGCCAAGGGAGCCGAGCAGCATCAGGGTATCGAGATAGACATGGGGATTGAGCAGGGTGACCCCTAGCGTCATGGCCAGTACGCTTCTGGCTCTCATCCGTTGCGAAGAGTCGGCCAGTCCGCCCTCCTGTCCATGCCAGGCGCTGCGCAGGGAGCGAACCCCAAACCAGCCGAGAAACAGCACGCCGCCCCAGGTAAGCAGCATCATGCCAATCGGGCTGGCAGCCAGCAGATTGGCTCCGCCAAATACCCCTATAGCGATCAGAATGAGGTCGCAGAAACTGCAGAGTGTGGCGCTCAGCAGATGGTGATTGCGATGGATGCCTCTGCTCAGCACAAAGGCATTCTGGGCGCCGATGGGGATGATCATGGCAAGACCTATGGTGAAGCCTTGCAGGGTCGTGGTCAGCAGCATGGAAAGTTCCGTTCGAAGTGATGAATGAACGGCACTATAGCGAGCCCTGTTCCCTCTTAGAAATTCATTGATTTACTGGTTCATTCATTTTGCTAATGATGAAGCTTTTCTATTCAATCCCTTGTCAATTACCGGATCTGACAATTGTGACCCTCATACAGCAGCAGGAGAATCTGTGGCATGTGAGACTCGGACTACTGCAACACTCGGGGAAAATTGGTGACCACCACCTGCTCCAGATTGGGCAACAGCAAGCCGGTCCCCACCCCCTTGGCAATGGCCTGGTAGCGGTTCATGGAGCCGGTTTTGCGGGTGACCTGATTGAGGTGGTAATTGACCGTGCGCTCCGTGATGCCGAGGATGCAGGCTATCTCGCAGGAGGTCTTTCCTTCGCTGGCCCAAAACAGACACTCGGTTTCGCGCTCGGTCAGGGGCTCTTTGCCCGCACTGTCCATCATGCTGAAACGCACCACCCGGATTGCGGCATCGAAGATGTAGTTCGACATCCATGAGAGGATCGGCGACGACTCCAGCAGCAGATCGCTCGAGGCCCGCTCGGACGTGATAAAGGAGAGGATCCCGTTCTCCCCGGCGGCACCGTGCAAGGGGAAGGAGATGCCGTTGCGCAGCCCGAACTCGGCTGCCAGCCCCATCACATCCATGCTTCCCTCTTGCAGAAAGCTTGCTCGCTCATCGAGGCGATTCCAGTAGATGGGCAAGGTCTGCTTGCGCGCCAGCTGGATCACCGGATCACATGCCAGCATGTTGTTTTCGGTATAGGCCTGCACCCAGGAGTCAGGGCAGTGATTGAACAGCACCACCTTGGGTCTTTGCATCGACATCGGCAGGATCAGCGCGAAGCGGTAGTAGTCGTAGCCCATCCCGAGCGTGAAGTGACCGATCAGCTCGGCCAGACGGTTGCCATCCGTCACCGAAGTGAAATGTTCGAGATACTCAAGCAGTTGGTCTCTTTTCATATGAAAGCCCCCTTGGCCAGACATGTGATTATAACGGCGAATAGCAAGACAGAGGGCCCATAATGTTGGTTTTCAAAGGAAAATTGAGAGAGCATCCACGAAATGAGGTAGAGGATGAACTCTATCGCTTTCGAAATCGCGTCTTTTCCGACCGGCTCGGCTGGGATGTAGAGTCCCATCGGGGACTTGAGCGTGACAGTTTTGATACGCCAGACACCCATTGGGTGCTGATCGAGGATAAGCAAGGGCTATGCGGCTGTATTCGCCTGCTCAACTGTGCCGATGCCTATATGCTGCCCACCATCTTCCCCACCGCCCTTGCCGGTGAAAGTGCACCGCGTACCCCCGATGTCTGGGAACTGACCCGTCTTGCCATCGATGCCAGCCGTGCTCCGCGGATGGTCAATGGCGTCAGCGAGCTCACCTGCGTCATCTTTCGCGAAGTCTATGCCTTCGCCCATGCTCACGGGATCCGTGAGCTGGTCGCTGTCGTCAGCCTGCCGGTAGAGCGCATCTTCCGCCGCCTCGGCCTGCCCATCGAGCGCCTCGGCCATCGCCAGGCGGTGGATCTGGGGGCCGTGCGCGGGGTGGGGATCCGCTTCCATCTGGATGAACGCTTCGCCCGTGCCGTTGGCAAACCTCTGCTGGGCCACTATCAAACCAGCCACTCTCTACTGCAGCAACCATCACCGGCGCTGGCAACGCAGCCATAAAAAATCCCGGGAAAACAGACCCGGGATAAACAGATCGCTATGAGCCCGCAGGCTAACCCATGGGTCAGCGGGCAGTATCCTCCCTCAACAACCTGATCACTACTGTCAGAAATCACAGCGTAACGGCCCTGTCGCCACCCATTGTTGTCCCCTGCCGAGTGACGTAGAGTCAGCCCAGAAGCAACGCAAGGGAGGGAAGATGAAAGAGCTGGACTACAAACTGCTGCGGGCACTGGATGCGGTATTGCAGGAGCAGAACTTCGAGCGGGCCGCCAAATCACTGCACATGACCCAGTCCGCCATCTCCCAGCGGATCAAACTACTGGAGCAACAGTTTGCCGAGCCGCTGCTCATCCGCAGCCAGCCGTTGCAGGCGACCCAGCTCGGCCAGAAGCTGCTGGCACACTATCGTCAGGTCCACCAGCTAGAGCTGGAACTGGCTGGTGAGCTGGCTCCCGCCACACCACAAGCACCCATCCGGATCAGTATCGCCGTCAATGCCGACAGCCTGGCCACCTGGTTTCTGCCCTCGATTACTCCCTTGCTTGAGCAGCATCCCATCGAACTCAACCTGCTGGTGGATGACGAGTGCCGCACCCTCGACAAGGTGCGCGAGGGACAGGCCTTCGGCGCGGTCAGCCTGAGCCCCCAACCGCTGGCTGGTTGCTGTGTCGACGAGCTGGGTGAGATGAACTATCTGCTCACCGCCAGCCCGGCCTTTGTGGCTCGCCATTTTCCTCGCGGTCTGACCCGGGAAGCACTGGCCAAGGCACCGGCAGTAGCGTTCGATCAGCGAGATGACATGCATGTAAGCTTTATGAGGGAGCAGTTCGGGCTGGAGCCTGGCGGCTACCCCTGCCATACGGTTCATTCGTCGGAGGCCTTTGTCGCCATGGCCGAACAGGGAGTGGCCTACTGTCTTATCCCGGAATTACAGATCAGGAGACAACTGGAGAGTGGCTCACTGGTCAACCTCAGCCCAGAGCGCATCCTGACGGAGCGACTCTACTGGCACCGTTGGGTACTGGAAAAAGGGGTACACAAACAGCTCTCTTTACGGCTCATCGACTATGCCCGCAGCTCTCTGAAACCACGCTGATCAGGCCATTCACCTTGGCTTTGCAGGGCTAAAAACGTATAGTGCTGGGCGTTTCTTCATCAGGTCTCCACTCAGGTTCCCCATTTATGTTCCAAGACAATCCGCTGCTGGCCCAGCTCAAGCAACAAATCCGCGAAAACATCCCGAAGAAAGAGGGTGTGATCCGCGCCTCGGACCGGGGCTTCGGCTTTCTGGAAGTCGATGAGAAGACCAGCTATTTCGTGCCGCCTCCCTACATGAAGAAGGTGATGCACGGTGACCGGGTGACCGCCCTGATCCGCACCGAAAAAGAGAAGGAAGTGGCCGAGCCGGATACCCTGCTGGAGCAGTCCGTCACCCGCTTCGTGGCCCGGGTCAAGATGTTCCGTGACCGCCTCAACGTGGTTGCCGACCATCCGCTGATCAAGGATGCCATCAAGGCCCGCGTCAAGAAGGGTCTGGATGAGAAAGAGTTCAAGGAAGGTGACTGGGTGGTGGCGACCCTCAAGCGCCATGCGCTGGTCGACGGCAACTTCTCTGCCGAGATTATCCAGAAGATCGCCGCCCAGGAAGATCACAATGTGCCCTGGTGGGTGGTGCTGGCGCGCCACAATCTGGCCCAGGTCGAGCCGGCTGACTTGCCGGAGTGGAAGGTGATCGAAGAGGAAGAGCTGCCCCGTCGCGATCTGACCGCAGTCCCCTTCTTCACCATCGACGGTGCCAAGACCAAGGATATGGACGATGCGCTGGCCATCACCAAGCTGGACAACGGCTGGGAGCTGCTGGTCGCCATCGCTGACCCGACCGCCTATGTGGCCGAAGGGAGCGAGCTGGACAAAGAGGCCGCCCAGCGCGCCTTTACCGTCTACATGCCGGGCCGCAACGTGCCGATGATCCCGCGCACCCTCTCCGACGAGCTCTGCTCCCTGAAAGAGGGCGAGGAGCGCAACACCCTGTGCGCCCGTCTGCTGATCGCCGAAGATGGTCTGCTGCTGGAGGAGACCGAGTTCTTCGCCGCCCGCATCTGCTCCCACGCCCGTCTCAACTATGACGACGTCTCCGACTGGGCTGAGCATGGCAAAGAGCTGGCTATCGACGCAGGTGTGCTGGCCCAGCTGCCGCTGATGAAGGCGATGACCGAAGCACGCATCGCGTGGCGCACCGAGCATGCGCTGGTATTCCCGGATCGTCCCGACTACGACTTCGAGCTGGGCGAGAATGGCGAAGTGCTGGCTATCCACGTCGAGCCGCGCCGCATCGCCAACCGCATGGTGGAAGAGTCGATGATCGCCGCCAACATCTGCGCCGGTCGCGTGCTGGGCAAGAGCGTCGGTTACGGCATCTTCAACGTTCACACCGGCTTTGACGAAGAGTCCCTCGACGGCGCCATCGACCTGCTGAAAAGCGCCGAAGCCCCGTTCGAGCGCGACGAGATCGCCAGCCTCTCCGGCTTCTGCGCCCTGCGCCGCTGGATCGACAACCTCGACACCCGCTGGCTGGATGGCAAGATCCGCCGCTTCCAGAGCTATGCGCTGATGTCCTCCGAACCGGGCGCCCATTACGGTCTGGGTCTGGATGCTTACGCCACTTGGACCTCCCCGATCCGCAAATACGGCGATATGGTCAACCATCGTCTGCTCAAAGCCGTCATCGCCGGCAAGACCCCGGGTGAGCGCCCGAGCACCGAGCTCACCGAGCACCTGACCGCCTGCCGCCGCCTGCACCGCATGGTGGAGCGTGACATCGGTGACTGGCTCTATGTCCGCTACCTGAAGGCCGATGCAGGCACCGACAAGGTGTTCAACGCCGAGATCATCGACGTGATGCGTGCTGGCCTCAAGCTGCGTCTGCAGGAGAATGGCGCCGTGGTCTTCATGCCTGCCCGTCATATCCTCGACAACAAGGATCGCCTGGAGTGCAACTGGGACAATGGTCGCGTCTATCTGGACAAGACCGAGGTGGTCTACGAGCTCGGCCAGCTCATCGAGGTGAAGCTGACCGAAGCGGTGGAAGAGACCCGTTCCCTTATCGCCAAGCCGGCGGTAGATCTGGTACCGGGTCCGGCACCGGAAGCCCCGGTCGCCGAGAGCACACCTGCGGACGTAGCCCCCAAGGCTGAGTAAGCCGCACAGAGTCATCTCATCTGCCCGAGAGCCCGCCATTGCGCGGGCTCTTTTTTGCCCCGCATCTGCCATACACGCTGCCACAAGTGGCGCCACTACGCACAGTTTTCGCCACAGTTGGCAGTAAAAGCAGTGAATGTTTCCACGCATAACGTGGAATGCAACCAATATGTGCGACACCTCTCCTTTCTGACATATTAATCAAAGAGAAATATGTTTATACTCGCTTGGGTACAATCCAAGGGATGCTGGTATGCAGGAATGGGACCCGGAACACTTCACCAACTTCGCTCAGTTATGCGAAGTGAGCCTCGCCACCATCCGTGAAAAAACCGATGCCGAACGCCTCTACCTCTGGCTGAAAGCCCCCGAACCGCAGCTCTACAGCTTTCAGCTCGATAAGGGGCTGACTACGCTTGATCTCGCCCATCTCGGTCAACTGACCCTGCCCCACCATCTGCTCGACAAGGCGATGGACAAGGGGCAACTGGTGATCGAGCAGATCTACCAGCCGCCGGACTCTGGTGAGAATGTCGAACCAGCCCAGCAACGACTACGCGCCTGCTTCCCCCTCAAACGCCATATGAGCCTGGAAGGGGTCATCTATCTGGAGACCCACCGCCGTATCGACCGCCTCTCTGCACGCCAGCGTCAGGGGATCCAGCTGCTGATCCACTATCTGACCGCCGAATTGAGCAACCACCTGCTATCCAGCCAGGTCAATCAGGAGCGGGATCAGCGGCTCCATACCCAGACCGATCTGGTGCAGAGTCAGGCGCTGCAGGGCTCTTTTCTCACCATGTTGCAGGCGCTGCACATGGTCAGCGTCACCCTCTCCCGCAGCCGCAGCGAGAACGATCTGCTGCGGGACGCCGTGCTTCTGGCCCGCAAGGAACTGCAGTTCGATCGGGTCGCCATCTTCCTGATCGAACCCGATGGCAAGACCATGCGCGGCACCTGGGGCACCAGCGAAGAGGGAGAGCTGGTAGACGAACATGACTTTGTCAGCCCCATTCCGGAGCACCCCACGGTGCAGGAGGCACTCAGGCGTAAGGACTACGTACTGGTGCTGGAAGATACCCCCCTCTACTACGAGAAACAGCAGGTAGGTCGTGGCTGGAACGCCATGGTTTCGCTGTGGGATGGCACCACTCCCATCGGCTGGATCGCCGCCGACAACCTGCTCTGTCACCGACCACTCAAGGCTTATCAGAGCGAGATTTTCAAACAGTACGCCGCCATCCTGTCACAGTTACTGATCCGCCAGCGCACCCAGGAGCAGTTGGAAACCCTCAACCGCCAACTGGAGGAGCGGGTTGCCGAACGCACGATACAACTGGCCGAAACCAATCGGGCACTGGAGGAGGCCAATCACCGCCTCTCCCTGCTCTCGCTGGAAGACCCTCTGACTGGTATCGCCAATCGGCGCCAGTGGGACATCACCATGCAACGGGAATGGGAGTGGGCACGGCGCACCCAAAATCCGCTGGCGGTATTGATGATCGATGTCGACGACTTCAAGGCCTATAACGATCACTTCGGTCATACCAAGGGGGATGAGTGCCTGCAGCAGGTAGCCCGAGTACTGCGGGAGGCCGAGCGACGTTCTACCAATCTGGTGGCTCGTTATGGCGGAGAAGAGTTCGTCATCCTGCTCTGCGCCCCCCAACCCGGTGAGGCCGAACAACTGGCCGAGAGGATCCATGATGGCCTAACCCGATTAAAACTGCCCCATCCCGCCTCGCGGGTTGCTGATTTCATTACGGTTAGCATAGGCTTTAGCTATCTGGTTCCCTCCCTGAACGAGGCATGGCAGAGTCTGACCGAACAGGCCGATCAGGCGCTCTACCACGCCAAGTCTCAAGGACGGGCGCGCACTCTGGCCTATCGGTGATCCCATGCTGTTGCGTCGTTATCCCATCTTCAATCGCCGCCTGGCCCTGGTGGCCTACGGCATCGATTATCTGCTCGGCTCACCGGACGAGTGGCCCTCGCTGGCACAACATTGCCGCCTGCTGGCACAAGGGCGCCAATATCTGGTGCCCTTCACCCACGAACAGCTCGATGAACAGCGCCCCCTGCTGTTTGATCAGGATGCGATCCCGCTGGTCGAAGCCTCCAGCGAACGGCTACCAGCTTCCTTTCCGGTGCTGGAACAGTGGCGAGACAGTCGACGCCGGCTTGCCGTACACGGGGTCAGCCGTGAGCCACGCTGGCTCGGTGCCAGCCGTCTGCTGGTATTCTGGATGGGCGAAGAGGGGATCTGCCAGCCCACCGAACACAAGCGGATGGCCCTCGATATCGAAACCTGGGAAGACTTTCTCCCGCTGCGAGAGGCCGGAGTCGACTTCTTTGCCGGTGGTTTTCTCGCCCGCCCCGAGCTGGTCAATCAGCGTGCCACCCAGCCCGACATGGCACTTGTGCAGCAGATCCTCCAGCTCATCTGCCACGAGGAGTTCTCCTTTGCCCAGGTGGCCCGCCTGCTGGAGCAGGATGCCTTGCTCCCGGGCCAGCTACTCACCTATGTCAACGCCCCCGGCTTCGATCATGCCGCCCCCATCACCTCGGTTTCCCGCGCCCTCTCCTATCTGGGAGAGCAGGAGATCCGCAAGTTTGTGCTGATCAACGGCCTGGCCCGGGTAAGCCAGCATATGCCGGAGGCCTCTACCCGGATGGCCATCGCTCGCGGTCGCTTCTGTGAACTTATCGCCCTCACCGCCCTAGACAAACGCGAAGCAAGCTGGGCTTTTCTGGTAGGGCTGGTACTCGATGGTTCCCTGCTATCGGAGTCGCTGAAGGCCCACCTGCCCAACAACGTAAAACGAGCCATCGAGCGGCACGAAGGGCCGTTGTTCCACCTGTTCCAGCTGGTCAGGACCTACGAACAGGGCAACTGGGCCCTGCTGGAGCAGCTGGCACCGAAATACCAGCTCGACCCGACCAGACTCACCCCCGTCTATTTTCAGGCGCAAATGTGGGGGCAAGCGTTTCTCACCTGCTAGGTGATGGCGAGGCGGGGAGCCACTGGCTAGAATGGGCTCCCTTTTTTCAGAGACAGACCCCGCACCATGACTCTTTCCGGATTCCAAGGCCTGGTCTTTGACCTTGATGGCACCCTGGTCGACTCCATGCCGCTGCACCTCGCCGCCTGGGAGCACACCGCCCGCGAGTTTGGCTTTCACTTCGATGCCGACTGGTTCTATGAGCTGGGTGGCATGCCGAGCCGCAAGATCGCCCTGCTGGTCGCACAGGAGCAGCAGATCCCCCTCGATCCGCTCGAAGTCACCCGCTGCAAGACCGCCCACTATGTGGCCAACCTGCACAAGGCGACCGTGTTTCCGGCCATGCAGGCGCTGGTCGAGCGCTATCATGGCGTCATCCCGATGGGGATCGGCACCGGCTCGCCTCGTGTCAACGCCGAAGCGGTGCTGCGCAACACCGGGCTGGATCGCTACTTCTCAGTGGTAGTCACCGCAGACGATGTGGAGCTGCACAAGCCCAATCCGGACACCTTCCTGCTGGTCGCCAGCAAGTTGGGGGTCGCGCCATCAGGCTGTCTGGTGTTTGAAGATACCGGTATCGGGGTACAGGCCGGAGAGGCGGCGGGTATGCAGACCTGCATGGTCAAAGAGGGTCAACCGGTCGGCATAACCGCGTAGTGCGTAAAAAAATATCGCCCTGCAAGGGGCGATAACCGGAACCGGCTCTCATACGGGACATGAATGAAAATGAGAGCAGGTTCCGTCAGCCGCTGACGCAGGGCGCGTCAACGGGGAGTGCGGGGCAGACGATTACTCGTTGTTGCCGCCGCCCTGATTGTCGTCATAACGACCCGGCGCACCATGGGGGCGCGGCGCCATGGAGACACGCGGCTTGCGAGCACGCTGGATGTTCACCTGCGGACGGCCGGTGTGCATGGCGATGGTGGAGATCTTGGCCTTGTAGACCAGCTGCTGGTTGCCGTGTGCATCGGTCAGCAGCACGCTGTACTGGTCAAACCCGCTGATGGTGCCTTCGAGCTTGATGCCGCTCACCAGAAAGATAGCGACCTGACTGCGGTTCTTGCGCAACCAGTTGAGGGCAGAATCTTGCCCGTTCCCGAGGGAGAAGGCTTGCTCAATCGTGGAGTAGCTTGGGGATTCAGTTGTCATAAATTATTGTCCCGCGGAAAAAAAGTGGCGTTTGATTGTGCTAAATGGGCACTGGCTTGTCAAAGTCATTCTCACTCCCGCCAGCAATAGCGGCCTCCGGGGGCTGGTCGCTGACCAGCACAACTGCGATAATCGCCAGCTCTGGCTCCACCATGGGCCTTATCTGGGGTTTTATCTTGCATCCGGTTTCACACCAACACCACACCACCTATGTCCATGATGCCACTGCCTGCGAAGAGTGTGACCTGCTGATACCGGCCACACCGCTCGAGGTGGGACAGGCCAGCTGCTGCCCCCGTTGCGGACACACCCTGAGTCGCCACCTGCCACAGCAGGAGTTGCGGCCGATCTCCTACGGGTTCGCGGCACTCATCATGTTCGTGCTCGCCAATGCCTTTACCTTTATGTCCTTCTCGGCCAAAGGGGTGGGCCAGGAGATGACCTTTTTGCAGAGCATCACCACCCTGGTGGATGAGGGCTATCTGTTTCTCGGCGCGGTACTGAGCCTGACCCTGATCGGCCTGCCGCTGGTTTATATGGGGTCCATCATGCTGGTGCTGTGGCGGGTCGATAAAGATCTGCACAGCAATGCCCTGCGCTCCCTCGGCCGTCTGCTCTGCCGGATCAAACCCTGGCTGATGGTGGATGTCTTTCTGGTGGGGGTGCTCATCTCGCTGGTCAAGCTGATGGGAATGGCCGACATCAAGATGGGGCTGTCATTCTGGGCTTTCGTCGGCTACACCGTACTGCTTATCAAGATGATCTCCTCACTGGATCAGATGTGGCTGTGGCAGCGGCTGTTCGGCCCGACCGAGGCACGGGAGATCGACCCGGAAGCGGGCGCGCTGGAGTCCGGTCTGGTGGGCTGCCATATCTGTGGCGCCCTGAGCGAGGTGGGCAGCCACAGCTGCTCCCGCTGCGGCGGCAAGCTGCATGCCCGCAAGCCGGGCGGCCTGAACCGTACCTGGGCGCTGCTGTTTACCTCCGCCATTCTCTACATTCCGGCCAACGTCTATCCCATCATGGATACGGTGTTTCTCGGTGATGACAGCCCCTCTACCATCCTCGGCGGTGTGGTGCTGCTCTGGGCCATGGGCTCATACCCCATAGCGGCGGTGATCTTTTTCGCCAGCGTGGTGGTGCCGCTGGTGAAAATACTGGCGCTATTCTGGCTTTGCTATATGGTGCAGCGCGGCAATGTCACCTCCCCCCTCGGCAAGCTCAAACTCTATCGCATGACCGAATTTGTCGGACGCTGGTCGATGATCGACGTCTTCGTGGTGGCCATTCTGGCGGGCCTGATCCGGCTCGACAATCTGATGACCATCTACCCCGGCCCTGCGGCCGTTGCATTTGCAGGTGTGGTGCTGATCACCATGGTCGCCGCCATGAGTTTCGACTCCCGCCTGATCTGGGATTTACAACAAGGAGAACGCGAACGTGAGTGAGCGTAAAAAAAGGTGGAAACCGGGCTCTGACTTTCTGAGCTCTGCCGCCGCAATCTGGATGGTGCCCCTGCTGGCGCTGTTCATCGGTCTCTGGATGCTGTTCCAGCACTGGTACTCCCAGGGCCCCAGTTTCACCCTGACAGTCGCCACTGCCGAGGGCATAGTCGCTGGCAAGACGGTGATCCGCTCCCGCGAAGTGGACGTCGGCCGCATCGAGGCCGTCGAGCTGAGCGATGACTACAGCCATGCCGTGCTGAAAGGACGGCTGACCAATGCCGCCTCCGGCATGTTGCGCGGTGACAGCCAGTTCTGGGTGGTCAAGCCCAGAGTGGGCCGTGAAGGGGTATCGGGTCTGAGCACCCTGCTCTCCGGCGCCTATATCGAGCTCGCCCCCGGCAAGAAAGGTCGGGCGCGGGACGAGTACGCCATGCTGGACAAACCGCCGCTCGCCTCCCTCGATGCCAAGGGGCTGCGTCTCACCCTCAGCAGTCGCGACACTCGCGCGCTGGGAGAAGGCTCCCCCATCAACTATCAGGGCTTCACCATAGGTCAGGTGGAAGAGGCGAAGTTCCTGCCGGAAAAGAGCGAGATGCAGTATCAAATCTTCATCCACGCGCCCTATGACATTCTGGTGAGCAGCAACTCCCGCTTCTGGATGACCCCGGGCTTCGAGGTCTCCATGAGCAGCGAGGGGATGAAGGTGAAGATGGATTCGCTGGAGAGCCTGATCGATGGCGGCATCACCATGGGTCTGCCACCCGGTTGGGCGCCTGGCGAGCCGGTAAAACAGATGGAAGGGTTCACCCTGTTCCAGGATGAGGCGAGCGTGCTAGCCGGTAGTCTGGATCAGTTCATCGACTACGTCTTCCTGTTCGATGACAACGTGGGTGGCCTGCACCCGGGCGCGGCAGTACAGTATCGCGGTATCCGGGTTGGTACCGTCATCTCCGCCCCCTACCTCATCGAGGACAAGGGCGTGCAGATCTTCAAGAGCCGCCAGATCCCGGTGCTGGCCCGCATCGAGGTGCAGCGCCTCTCCCACCGCTATGCCAAGGCGGAGAAGGATCAATGGCGTGCCCTGTTCGGCAAGCAGTTCAAGGAGGGGTTGCGTGCCAGCCTCAAGACCTCGAGCCTGCTGACCGGCGGCAAGATCATCGATCTCAACTTCTATCCGGACGCGCCACGTTTCGAGCAGGCCAAGCTGGCCGGTTATCAGGTCTTCCCCACCGTGCAGGGCGGGCTGGATCAGATCGAGCGCAAGGTGAACCTCATCCTCGACAAGTTTGTCGACATGGACATGGCAACCACCCTGACCAAGGTCAACGGGTCACTCACCACCCTGGATGGCACCCTGAAGAACATCAGTGCAGTCAGCGCCAACCTGAACAAGCTCACCGCCAAGGATTCTACCCAGCAGCTGCCCGCCTCGCTCAACGAGAGCCTCAAGCAGTTGCAGGAGACCTTGCAGGCCTATGATGCCCAGTCGCAGACCAATCAGGACCTGCGTCAGTCGGTGCAGACCCTCAATCAGTTGATGCGCGAACTGCAGCCGCTGGTGCACTCCCTCAACGAGCAGCCCAGCTCGCTGATCTTCGATCGCGCGCATCCATCGGACCCTGAGCCCAAGCGAGGCAAACAATGAAAAAAGAGATCCTGACGCTGGCCCTGCTGGGGCTGCTGGCGGGTTGCAGCAGCCAGCCGAGCCTGCACTACTATTCGCTCGATGCCGACAGCCAGCAACCCGTGACGGCGCCGGCCCAACCGCAGCACCAGCTGGTGCTGCGCCCGGTGGCGCTGGCCAGCCAGCTCGACCGGATCAGTCTGGTCTATCAGCTGGAAGGGCAAGAGCTGCACTTCACCGAGTACCATCGCTGGGCCGGTGCGCTGGACGATCAGCTCAACCAGCTCACCCTCAACGGCCTCTCCACCCGCCTGCCGGGCTGGGTGGTACGGCAGGATGGCGCCCGCAAGGGGCCGGTGCTGACCATTCTGGTGGAGCGCTTTCAGGGCCGTCATGACGGCAGCGCCGTGCTGAGCGGTCGCTGGCGCCTGCTGGCGGAAGATGGCACCGTGTTGCGCGATGCCCCCTTCCGTCAGGAGCGAGTGCTGCCAGCAGATGGCTACAACGCGCTGGTGAACGAGCTGGGTCAGGGCTGGCAACAGCTGCTCGACCAGATTGCCACCGAGGTGCGCAAGCAGGGTTGAGCACATCAACCTGCGAGCATCAGATAGAAAAAAACGACGCCAGCTGGCGTCGTTTTTTTGTGGGCAAGAGTCGGGGGCGACTTATGCCTTGGCGGGCAAGCTCAAGCGGGCAACCGCTTCCACGTGCATGGAGTGCGGGAACATATCGACCGGTTGCACTTCGTCCAGCACGAAGCCCTGCTTGACCAGCCAGGCAAGGTCGCGGGCCAAAGTCTGCGGATTGCAGGAGACATAGACCAGACGGCGGGGCGCCATGGCGACCAGGGTCTGCAGCACCGCCTTGTCACAGCCTTTGCGGGGCGGATCCATCACCACCACATCAGCGGTCACGCCCTGGGCGTGCAGCTCGGGCATCAGCTGCTCCGCCTTGCCAACGTGGAATTCGGTGTGCTCGATGCCGTTGAGGGCAGCGTTGCGGCGGGCATCGCTGATGGCGCTCTCCACCGACTCGATCCCGACGACCTTGGCGGCCTTGCCAGCCAGGAACAGGGAGATGGTACCGATACCGCAATAGATGTCGAACACCGTCTCGTTGCCGGTCAGCTCGGCATACTCGAGGGCGCTGGAGTAGAGCACATCGGTCTGGGTCGGGTTGTTCTGGAAGAAGGAGAGCGGCGAGATCTCGAACTCGAGCTCATGGATCTTGTCGCGGATCACCCCTTCGCCGAGCAGCACCCGGTTGGTGGCGCCCAGAATGCGGTTGGTGCGCTCATCGTTGATGTTCTGCACCAAGGTTGTGACCGGCAGATCGCTCAGGGCTGCCAACAGTTCGGCTTCGAACGGTAGCTCCTCACCCAAAGTGACCAGCACCACCATCAGCTCGCCGCTCTTGAAGCCCTTGCGGGTCATCAGGTTGCGCACGCAGCCGCTGTGGTTCACTTCGTCATAGGCAGCGATGTCATGCGCGCGCATCCAGTTGCGTACCCGGGCGTTCAGCTCCACGTGCAGCGGATCCTGCACCGCACAGTCATCGGCGGTGATGAGATCGTGGGAGTGCTTGCGATAAAAACCGATCTCGGCACCGGCGTCACAGCCACGCACCGCATATTGCGCCTTGTTGCGATAGGCGAACGGGCTCTCCATGCCAAGGATATCCTTGACCGGCGTGTCACCCAGCCCGACCTGCTCCAGTGCGCTTTGCACCAGTGCCTGCTTGAGCTTGAGCTGGGCCGGATAGGCCAGCGGACGTACCTGACAGCCACCACACTCGGTGTTGGGGCAGAAATCGGCAACCCGATCTGCAGAGGGCTGGAGCAGCTCGGCAACCTTGCCGTGCAGATAGTTCGGCTTGACCTCGGTCAGCTCCACCAGCGCCTGCTCACCGGGCAGCAGACCTTCGACAAACAGGGGGCGATCGAACAGGCGTCCTTTGCCATCTCCTTTGTCGGTCAGTTCCAGGATCTCGATCTGGTGTTGATGTCCCACTAACGGCATGAGCGGCTCCAAAAGTACTAAAAATGGGGGGGGATGAACGCGGCAGAGCCATGCCCATCGAGAAAAGGTGGCAGAGTTTAGCGGAGATCCGGCCAAATTGCAGGCATAAAAAGCCTGCTTGTTGCAATGGTCATTGCCCCTGGTCATCTGCCGGGCGTGGCCACCTTTCGGGTTGCGGCAAATTTAGCCCTTGGGCCATAACGCCCAGCCTGTTAAAATTCCGCCCTTGAAATTATCCTGGGCCCCGCGCCCGTTCTAGCTAAGGTCTACCGCGATGCGTACCAGCCAATATCTGCTTTCCACTCTCAAGGAAACCCCCTCCGACGCTGAAGTTGTCAGCCACCAGCTGATGCTGCGCGCCGGGATGATCCGTAAACTGGCCTCCGGCATGTATGCCTGGTTGCCAACCGGTCTGCGGGTACTGAAGAAAATCGAGAACATTGTTCGCGAAGAGATGAACAATGCTGGTGCCGTCGAAGTCTCCATGCCGGTGGTACAACCCGCCGAGCTGTGGCAGGAGTCAGGCCGCTGGGATGACTACGGTCCCGAGCTGTGCCGTCTGACCGACCGTCACAACCGTCCCTTCGTGCTGGGCCCGACCCACGAAGAGGTGATCACTGCGCTGGTACGTTACGAAGTGAACAGCTACAAGCAGCTACCACTCAACCTCTACCAGATCCAGACCAAGTTCCGCGACGAAGTGCGCCCCCGTTTCGGCGTGATGCGTGGCCGCGAATTCCTGATGAAGGATGCCTACTCCTTCCACATCGACAAAGAGTCTCTGGTCGATACCTACGAGAAGATGCACGCCGCCTACTGCAAGGCGTTCACCCGCATGGGTCTGAACTTCCGTCCGGTGCAGGCCGATACCGGCTCCATCGGTGGTACCGGTTCCCACGAATTCCAGGTGCTGGCCGAGAGCGGTGAAGACTTGATCGCCTTCTCCGACAGCTCCGATTACGCCGCCAACATCGAGATGGCCGAAGCACTGGCACCGGCTGGTGAGCGCCCTGCCGCCACCGCAGCCCTGACCAAGGTTGCCACCCCGAATGTTCACACCATCGACGAAGTGGCTGCCTTCCTGAACGTGGCACCGACCGCCATCGCCAAAACCCTGCTGGTACTGGCAGAGGAAGATGAGCACGGCAAGCAGGCCGTTATTGCGCTGGTACTGCGTGGCGACCACGAGCTGAACGAAATCAAGGCAGAGAAACTGGCTGGCGTGGCTAACCCGCTGACCTTCGCCAACGACGAGCAGATCAAAGCTGCCGCCGGTTGCGACGCAGGCTCCATCGGCCCGGTCGGCTTTGCCGGTCGCATCATCGTCGATCGCAGCGCTGCCCATCTGGCGGACTTCGTCTGCGGCGCCAACGAAACCGGCTTCCACCTGACCGGTGCCAACTGGGATCGCGACATCACCGCTTACGAAGTTGCCGACCTGCGCAACGTGGTGGAAGGCGACCCGAGCCCGTGCGGCCAGGGCAAGCTGCTGCTCAAGCGCGGTATCGAAGTGGGCCACATCTTCCAGCTGGGTACCAAGTACTCCGAAGCAATGAAGGCAAGCGTGCTGAACGAAGCTGGCAAGTCCGTCACCATGGAGATGGGTTGCTACGGTATCGGGGTTTCCCGTCTGGTGGCCGCCGCCATCGAGCAGAACAACGACCAGTACGGCATCATCTGGCCGGACGCCATCGCTCCGTTCGAAGTGGCCATCGTGCCGATGAACATGCACAAATCCGAGCGCGTAGCCGAGCAGGCACAGCAGTTCTACGCCGAGCTGAAAGCGGCCGGTGTGGACGTGCTGTTCGACGACCGTAAAGAGCGCCCGGGCGTGATGTTCGCCGACATGGAGCTGCTGGGCATCCCGCACGCCATCGTCATCGGCGATCGCGGCATGGATAACGGCGTGGTCGAGTACAAGTGCCGCCGCACCGGCGAGAAGCAGGAAGTGGCCATCAGCGATATCGTCGCCATGATCAAGGCCAAGCTGGGCCGCTAAGCCCACCCTCTTCCCGATATAAAAAAGCGCGCCCAATGGCGCGCTTTTTGTTTGTCTTCTCTTCTAAAGCAAAGAGGATTGCCGCAAGGAGCCTACTCGTTGCGACCGATAAAGAGATCGGTCACGTGGCAGCTGCTTCTGGCTTCCAGTGCGTCGAGCATATAGGCCGCCGCATCTTCCGGAGTCATGAAGCCACTCGGGTCCACGTGATCCGAGTTGTCCCAGAATTCGCTGCGGATCCCGCTCGGGTAGAGGTTGACCAGCCGCAGTGGCGAGCCTTTCAGCTCGGCGCGCAAGGATTCGAGAAAGCCGCGCATCCCCCATTTGGAGGCGCAGTAGAGGCTCTCGTTGGCCTTGCCCACCTGCGCGGCGGAGGAGAGCACATTGGCCAGCACTCCGCCCTTGTCGCCGATAAGCCGCACCGTCTGCTGGGCCACCAGAATGGTGGAGATAAGGTTGCTCTCCACCACCCGGCGGATCTGCTCGGCAGTATAGACACCGACCGGGCCAAACTCACCCACCCCGGCGCAGTGGATCACCATGTCGGGCAGCCCGCCCCACTCCACCGCAGCGGCGAAGGCGACATCGACCTCTTCATGGTGCGCCAGATCGGCGGCGATGCCGATCACCGCGCTGCCGAGCAGTTGCTCCTGCTCCTGCAGTCGCTGATAACGGCGCCCCATCATGGAGACCTGGTGGCCCCGCTCAACCAGACCTATGGTCAGCGCCCGACCCAGACCAGAACCGGCACCTGTCACTATGATGTGGCCCATTATCGCTCTTCTTCGTCAGTTGACGGTCAGATTAGAAAGTGAATTCGCCGCCCATGAACCAGCCATCGATACGCTGGTCAACGTTGTCGAAGTCGACCTTGGCTTCACGCCAGCCGGCACGCAGCTTGATCGGCATGGAGGAGAACTTGTAGGAACCGCCCAGACGGTAGTCATAGTTGTCCGCATCGTGAGTGCGCAGATCACCGAAGAAGGCGATGCCGGTGCCCGGGATCTTCACTTCGCTGCCGGCATAAGCCATCAGGGTATCTTCGTTATAGCCCTTGCGACCGACATAGACCTGCTCGCCATCGTAGTGACGACCGGTCATACCCAGATCGATCTTGAACAGATCGTTGTTGAACAGACGGTAGTAGAGGCTCAGATCGTAGGCAGTCAGATCGTTCTTGAAGTTGCCGCCGGAGGTGCTGAAATCGGAGACTTCAAACTTGGCGTTCGGCAGGAAGATGATGCCGTGTTCCAGTTGCAGATAGCCGTTCCAGTTGTAGCTGTCGTCATAGCTGCCATCAGCACTGGTGCCATAAGCCTGACCACTGCCCTTGGCGGCCCATACGTCGGCACCGGCGGCAAAACGCCAGTCGTCAGCGGCCATGGCACTCTGGCTGCACAGAGCCAGCACAAAACCGGCAATCAGCGTCTTTTTCATTACGTCACTTCCTCTTGCATACATGGAAAAGAGCACTATTTTACTCGGTGCAGCCAAAATACCCAGCGTCAATCCTGAACAAACGACGACAAATGTCAGTGCTTCATATGCTTCATCTCTGCCATCGGCTCAATCGGCTTCACCGGCAGTGACAGATCCAGCTTCTGACCATCGTCCATGGTGAGGGTGAGCGGGAAAGGGGTCTGCTCGGAGAGCGTGCCCACCTCGAACAACATGATGTGCAGGCTGCCCGGTTTCAGCACCGCTTCGCCCTTGGCCGGGATCTCGATATTCTCGACCTGACGCATCTTCATCACGCCATTTTCGTGCAGGTGAGTGTGCAGCTCGGCACGCCCCGCCGCAGCAGAAGCCGCCGCCACCAGCTTGACCGGCTGGTCGGCGTCATTCTTCAGCACCATAAAGGCGGCAGTGTTGGGGGAGCCCGGCGGCAACAGGCGCACATAACCGTCGACAGCCTCGACCTTGGCTAGTGCAGGCGCCGTAATACCCAGAACCAGCAGAGAATAAAACGCACGTTTAAACATGGTTGAAATCCTTTTATGATGTTGTTAAACGGCGCCAAGGTTACCCCAGCGGCAACCTTTTTTGCACCTTTCAATAACAAGGATTTAGACATGGCCCCCATTCTCATTGCCGAGCAGCAGGATGGCTTGCTCACCCTGACCCTCAACCGCCCCGACAAGCGCAACGCCCTCAATACCGAGCTGTATCAACAACTGGTGGCTGCGCTGCGAGAGGCGGCAGCCGATGAGGAGGTGCATGTCCTGCTGTTGCAGGGGCAGCAGGATTGCTTTACTGCGGGCAATGATCTGGCCGACTTTATGGGCAAGAGCTCGCTGGAGCCCGACGATCCCATACTGCAGCTCCTCCACACCCTGGCCGACTTCCCCAAACCCGTGATCGCCGCCGTTGCAGGCCCGGCGGTGGGGATTGGCACCACCATTCTGCTGCATTGCGATCTGGTCTATCTGGCGGATAACGCCCGCTTGCAGCTTCCTTTCGTCGAGCTGGGGCTGGTGCCGGAGTTCGCCTCCAGCCTGCTGCTGCCACGTCTGGTGGGGCACCTCAAGGCGGCCGAGCTGTTGCTGCTGGCCGAGGCGATGGATGCCGAAGAGGCGCTGCGATTGGGGCTGGCCAACAAGGTGGTAGCGGCCGATGGATTGCTCTCCTTTGCCCGCGAGCAGGGACTGAAGCTGGCGGCCAAACCGCCCAGAGCGCTGCAAAAGAGCAAGGCGCTGCTGAAACAGGAGCTTAAACAGGCGGTGCACTTTGTCATCGATCTGGAGGCGCGCGCCTTCGCTCAGGCACTGCAGGGGGAAGAGGCGCAACAGCGCATCGCCCAGAAACTCAAACGGCGGGGCTGAGCCTCGCCCACATCCGTTCAGTTGAGGCGAAAACGGCCGATCAGCTCGCAGCCCTGTACCTTGTCCTGCAGCTGGATCAGCCGGGCAATTTCCGGATTGGGGTGGCGCTTGAGAAAGGCGAGCAGGGCGCCGCGACAGCAACCCAGCTCGCTGATCAGCGCCTCACACTCCCGATTGGGGCACTGCGGCACCAGCGTAGTCACCAGCTCGGAGGCAAGCTTCAGGTAGCGCAGCTCGTAAGTCGGCTCATCCATCGACCGCCAGAAGTCAGCCAGCCGGTGACAGGTGGCGACTCGCATAGTGGCCAGTTCGGTCAACTCGACCTGGGTCATCTCGTAAACATCCCCCAGCGCCTGCTGATAAAAGCAGATCGCCGCCCCCAGCGAACCGGCCTGCCAGGCACGCTCCGCCTCCAGCATGTATCGTTGCCAACTTTGCGGTGTCATTTCGCTCTCCCGAGTCCGTCATGGTGGGAGTGTTATCATGGCTAATTGAGAATAAATATCAACCAGAGGGTTAGTGCAGGATCTCTGCGCAACCTTGGCAAACCCGGCGCCCGACCTTATGATCGCGCCCTTCCCTCTTCTTTGGAGCACACCACAATGCGACCTCGCCTCCCGCAGATGCTGGGCTGCTCCCTGCTCTGCGTGCCCCGCATGCTGGTCTGGATCTATTAGCTGCGCTCAAGCGAACGCAACCCATCCGATCCATTCAGCAAAGGAGTACCAGCATGAACACCTGCCAACACTGGTCGCAGGTCGAATACCTGCACCTGACGGTGACCAACCCCAATATCTGCCTCAAAGGGCAGCACAGCTACTACTCGGGTGCCTGGGATGGCCCCTTCGAAGAGGTGGCGGTGCGCTACCTCCATGGCGATCCCTTCAGCCGCAGCCCGGAAACCGGCTGGGAGCCGCTCTGGCATATCGACCGGCTCCATATCGGCGACTATGTGCAAATTGCCGCTGGGGTAAAGATCATCATGGGCGGCAACCACACCCACAACAAGGCCTTCATCAGCACCTATCCGTTCGCCGATCTGGCGGCGCTCAAGCGCAGCTACCGCCCCGCTGGCGATACCCGCATCGGCAACGATGTCTGGATCGGCATGGAGGCGATGATCATGCCCGGCGTCACCATCGGCGACGGCGCCATCATCGCCGCCCGTTCGCTGGTCAATCAGGATGTACCACCCTATGCCATGGTGGCGGGCACCCCGGCCAGGGTGGTGCGAATGCGCTTTGGCGAGGAGGAAATTGCCCGGCTACAGGCCCTCGCTTGGTGGGATTGGCGGGATCAACAGGTCAACGATCTGCTAGCGCTGATCCAGCAAGGTGACGTCGCCCTGCTTGAACAGGCGGCTGCCCACTGGGCGGTGCGCCATGAGTGACCACCGCTAACCAGTAGCTGACAGCATAAGGGCGACCCTGGGGTCGCCCTCTTTTATCTCCGGCATGCTCTGGATGCCGTCATCGCACATCCACTCACTGCGCGCTTTTGGACTGGTTGAGGCTGCACTGCTTGCCGGGATAACCGGGCAAGTCACTGGCATCGCTGCCGCAGGCGAGCCGTTTGGCCTGTTGCAGGCGGGCGGTCAGATTGGAGTTATCGACAGGCATCCACTGCATCTGCTTGCCGAGCCAGCTGGCCCAGGCAAACTCGACGAAATAGACCTGTTTGTCCTTGCGAAAGTAGCCCGCATCCTGCAGCAGTCCGGCCAGGGTGCGATAGGGGTAATCAGGCAGCTTGTCGATACTGGTCGGCAACTGCTCCGGGGTCAGCGGCTGCCCCTTCTCATCCTTGAGCCAGGCCCAGTGGTTGTTCTGCATCTGGCTCCAGAAGTTGGCTTTGTCCTGCAGACGGCCAATCACCTTGACCCGCGCATCCTTGACGCCCTGCTGCCACAACGCCTTGGTGAGATGGTGTCTGTCCACCAGCCAGTAGCTGCCATCCGGTGCAATCACTACAGGGATCTCTTTCTTTTTCATCAACTTGTCGAGCTGCTTTGCACTCATGCCCGCCAATGTGGCCTGGGTCTCATCAACCTGGATCTGGCCGACGCCCCCCTGAGTCGGGTGCAAGGCATCGATGCCGATCTCGCACCAGTTGCCCACTGCCGTGTCGCTCTGGCACGGGGCCAACGCCCAGGCACCCTGGCTCAACACACAGGCCAGCACTAACCATGCTTTCATCGTATGACACTCCTCACCACATTGAACTGCACAGACGCCGGGAACGCTCTGCTACCCCGATTGGGAGTGAGAGTCGAATGCTGGCGGTCAGACCAGCAAACGGGATATCATGATTTCCCATCTGTCGGCGATATTTTCTCGCCGAGTTTTCTCCCCGCTTCACACTATTTGAAGGATCCGACCCATGAAAGGATGGACCCCCTTGCTGGCCCTGCTGGGCTGTGCTGCTGTCCAGGCTGCCGATATTCCCGCCGGAACACAACTCGCCGCCGAGCAGATTGTCGTTCGCCACCTCAAGGATGAACCTGCGAGCCTGAGCCCGCTCAAGCTGGTCGGCCTGCCGGAGTTGCAGGTACTACGGGATCTGTTCGAGGGGCTGCTGACCCAGGGGCCGGATGGCAAACCGGTTGCCGGAGTGGCGGCCAGCTGGGAGAACAAGGGCAACCAGTTCTTTACCTTCCATCTGCGCCCGGATGCGCGCTGGTCCAACGGCGATCCGGTCAAGGCCGGCGACTTCGTCTACGGCTGGCGCAAGCTGGTCGACCCGAAAGAGGCGACCACCTTCGCCTGGTTCGCCCAACTGGCCCGTTTCGACAAGGTGGACGAGATAGTCGCTGGCAAATTGCCTGCCAGCGAGCTGGGGGTCAAGGCCCTCGATGACCACACCCTGCAGGTGACCCTCTCCCAGCCGGTGCCCTACTTCCTGAACCTGCTGAGCCACCCCAGTCTGTCGCCGCTCCATCAGGCCAGCATCGAGCTGTACGGCAACCAGTGGACCCAACCTGGCAAACTGGTGGGCAACGGTGCCTTTGTGCTGAACAACCGGGTGGTCAACGAGAAGCTGGAGCTGACCCCCAACCCTTATTACTGGGATCGGGCACATACCGTATTGACCAAGGTGATCTTCATGCCTATCAATCAGGAGAGCGCGGCCACCAACCGCTACCTGGCGGGAGATCTGCATATCACCGAATCCTTCCCCAAGGAGCAGTACGACAAGCTGAAGCAGCAGATCCCGAATGAGGTCTATACCCCGGATCAGCTCGGCACCTACTACTACGCCTTCAATACCCGTCAGGCACCACTGAACGATGTGCGGGTGCGCAAGGCGCTCTCCTACACCATCGACCGCGCCCTGATCGCCGACAAGGTGCTCGGCACCGGCGAGAAACCGGCTTATCACTTCACTCCGGATGTGACCGCCAGCTTCACCCCGGCCGCCAACCTGCTCTCCACCAGCAGCCAGCCGGCGCTGGACAGCAAGGCCAAGACCCTGCTCAAGGAGGCCGGTTACGGCCCGGACAAGCCGCTCAAGCTGACCCTGCTCTACAACACCGCGGAAATTCACAAGAAGATGGCGCTGGCCATCGCCAGCATGTGGAAGCAGAAGCTGGGCGCCGAGGTCGAGCTGACCAATCAGGAGTGGAAAACCTATCTCGACAGCCGCCAGAGCGGTCAGTTCGAGGTGATCCGCTCATCCTGGGTCGCCGATTACAACGACCCTTCAGCGTTCCTCGGCCTGTGGGGCTCCCGTCACAGTGGCAATATGGCTGGCTTTGCCAATGCCCGTTATGACCAGCTACTGGCAGAGGCGGCCAGCACTCAGGATGCCGCCAGCCGCAGCAAGCTGTTTGGCGAGGCGGAAGCGATCCTGCTGGATCAGGCCCCCATCGCCCCCATCTACCAGTACACCAATGCCCGACTCATCAAGCCATGGCTCAAGGGCTACCCCATCAACAACCCGGAAGATGTGGCCTACAGCCGCCAACTCTACCTCGTCAGGCACTGACCTCGGCCACAACGATGCGAGGCCCCGCAGGGCCTCGCTATTGATACTGTTCACACCCCGATTTCCAGCCTAAAATGCCGCCCCTTCTGTTCAATTAATCTTCAATCCCCACTCAGTCATGCGCTACCTGATACTGCTCTCGTTGTTGTGGACCCTACCTGCGCAGGCCAATCGCGAATCCCAATGCCAGCAAGAGTTTGTCGGCTGGATGCTGCATCAGCAGCAACAGTTCAGCGATCGCAAGTCTGACAAGATGGAGCGGCGCCGGGCCGAGCGGGCCATCGATCTTGCCCGGCAGGAGTACGACAAGCAGGCCAGCTTCTGCAAGACCATGCAGCTTGTTCGTGAATACAAAGATGGCGATCCACGTTTTACTCCGCGCCCCGGAGAGATACACGACTACAGTACGGCTTCTGACAACACATCAGGGTGACCCTGACCAGAAAAACCAAAAGCGCGTCGATTGACGCGCTTTTTGTGGTTCTTGCCCTGACAAAGCGGCTTATTCGGCCGTCTCGCTGCTGGCAAACTCCGGCACCTTGGCCATGGCATCCAGCACCACCTGAATACCGGCGCCCGGTTTGCAGGCGTTCTCGCTCAGGTGACGGCGCCAGGCGCGAGCCCCCTGCATGTTCTGGAACAGCCCCAGCATGTGGCGGGTCATATGGGAGAGGTAGTTGCCCTTGGCCAGCTCCTGCTCGATATAGGGCAGCATCATCCGCACCACCTCGTGGCGGCTCGGCACGGCGTTGTTCTGGCCGAACACCAGATTGTCCACCTGCGCCAGAATGTAGGGGTTCTGATATGCTTCACGCCCCATCATGACGCCATCGACGTGTTGCAGGTGCTCGAGAGCCTGCTCCATGGAGGTGACGCCGCCGTTGAGGGCAATGGTCAGCTCCGGGTAATCCTGCTTGACCCGATAGACGCGGGGATAATCGAGGGGCGGGATCTCGCGGTTCTCCTTGGGGCTCAGGCCGCTCAGCCACGCCTTGCGGGCATGGACGATAAAGGTATCGCAACCGGCATCGCGCACCTGTTCGATAAAGGTCTGCAGAAATTCGTAGGAGTCCTGATCGTCGATGCCGATACGGGTCTTCACCGTCACCGGAATATCGACCACATCGCGCATTGCCTTGACGCAGTCCGCCACCAGCGCTGGTTCGCCCATCAGGCAGGCGCCAAAGCGACCGTTTTGCACCCGATCGGAGGGGCAGCCGACGTTGATGTTCACCTCGTCATAGCCGCGCTCCTCGGCCAGCTTGGCACAGCGCGCCAGATCGGCCGGATTGCTGCCCCCCAGCTGCAGGGAGATGGGATGCTCCTGCTCGCTGTAACCCAGATAATCCCCCTTGCCGTGGATGATGGCACCGGTGGTCACCATTTCGGTATAGAGCAAGGTCTGGCGACTCATCAGTCGATGAAAGTAACGGCAATGCCGATCAGTCCAGTCCAGCATGGGGGCGATGGAAAAACGCTGCGCCTGCATAAAAATCATCCGGGTTAGCTAAAGAAAGGGGCGGATTTTATCACAACGTGAAGCAGCCCCAGAAAATGAATTTTGTCGCCGCGCCATGCGAGGCCCTGTGATAGTATCCGGCTAATAGAAAGGGTATCTGCGCGATCATGAATCAAGACCAACTTTTACAACGAGCCGAGCGACTCTGTATACAGCGAGGGATCCGCTTCACCCCGACCCGACGTCAGGTATTTCGCCTGCTGGCGGCACACGGCAACGCCATCAGCGCCTATGATTTGTTGGCCCAGCTGCAACAAACCGAAGCCAATGCCAAGCCGCCAACCGTCTATCGGGCACTCGATTTTTTGCTCGAACAGGGCTTTGCTCACAAAGTGGAATCGCTCAACGCGTTTATCTTCTGCTGCCACTTCGATCACGCTCACCCGATGCAGCTGCTGATCTGCGACGAGTGCGGGGATGTGGTCGAACTTCACGATAGTGCAATAGATAGCGCGTTTTCCGAGCAGGCCCACTTGCATGGCTTTACGATTACCAATAAGACAATAGAGGCACATGGCCAATGTGCTCGCTGTACGCCCACTGTAGGAAGTCATCATGAAGGCTGATTTTGTAAATCCGTTCCTGCTATCTCTGCTCAATGTGCTCTCGACCATGGCACAGCTGGAACTAAAACCGGGCAAACCGAAACGCAAGATGGATGAGCTGGCGCGCGGCGACGTCTCCGGTCTGATCGGCATGGTCGGCCCGCAGACCCGCGGCTCCCTCTCCATCAGCTTCGAGAAGGGGCTGGCGCTGGAGATCATGCGTCGCATGCTGGGGGAAGCTCCCGCCTCCATCAATGAAGAGGTGACCGACATGGTCGGTGAAATCACCAACATGGTGACCGGCGGTGCCAAGCGGATGCTGGGCGAGAAGGGCTACGAGTTTGACATGGCGACCCCCATCATCGTCTCCGGCCCCAACCACACCATCACCCACAGGGCCGATGGCACCAAGATAATGATGCCGTTCGAATCCGATTTCGGTCGCGCCACTATCGAAATTTGCTTCGAGTAATCCTATGTGGAAAGCATTGAAATGGATTTTCATCTGCTGGGCACTACTGTTGATCCTGTCGGACATTCAGATCAGCACCTCCCTCTACAAGTACGAAGATAACCGGGTTCTCATCAACTTCCCGCGCTGGGAAACCAAACAGCCCTGGGGCACCTTCGAGTGGCATGCCGGACGGGTAGAAACCCACTGGTATGGTCTGGATGGCAAACCCAAGCCGGCAGGCCCGCAAATCTGATCCGGTAACGGATCCGGCAGAAACAGAAGAGGCCAGCAGATGCTGGCCTCTTTGCTATCTCGTTGATCCTGAATCAAGCCGCTTCGGCAGCCAGCTTTCCGTTCGGTCGCATCAAGATGCCAACGATGCAGGCCAGCAGAGTTGGCAGCAGCCAGGCAAGTCCCTTGTCGAACAGCGGCAGGAAGGCAAAGCCGTCCATAGCCATACCAGCAGCGCCCAGTCCGTCCAGACAGCCAAACAGGAAGGCGACCAGCAGCACGCCACGAAACGCCAGCCGTGGCTGGGCAAACCACCCTTTGAGGAAGGTCACCAGCACCAATGCAATGGCAACCGGGTAGATGGCTACCAGCACCGGGATGGAGAGACTGATAAGCTCACTCAGCCCCACATTGGCCACCAGCGCGCAGAGTGCCCCCAGCAGCATCACCCACTCGTGGTAAGCCCAGCCAGTCAAACCTTGGAAATAATCGGCTCCGGCACAGAGTAGGCCTACTGCACTGGTAAAACAGGCCAGAGTGATGATGGCCGCCAAAATAAGCTGCCCAGGCTGACCAAACAGGCTCAGGACGTAGGCATTGACGATGGCACCGCCGTTGCTGATGTCGCTCGCCACCCCACCGGCACTGTTGCCAAGCTGGAAAAGGGAGAGATAGACCGCCGACAACCCGACCGCCGAGATCAGGCCCGCAATGGTGAGGTATTTGAACTGGCTGCGATAATCCTCGATCCCCTTCTGGCGCAGCAACCCGATGATCAGGGCGCCAAACATCAGGGATGCCAGGGTATCCATGGTGTTATACCCCTCCAGCATCCCCTTGGTGAGCGGAGCGCTGATGTAGTCACCGCTGGCATCGGGCATGGTACCTTGCGGCGCGATAAAGACCCCGACCGCCAGAATGAGCAGCATCGCCATCAGGGCGGGAGTCAGGTACTTGCCAACCGCATCGAGCAGTTTGCCCCGATCGAGCGCCACCATGATCACCAGCGCAAAGAAACTCAGGGTGTAGATCAGCAGCCCCTCATGACCGGTATCGCCAAGCCAGGGCTTGAGCCCCATCTCGTAGGCGACCAGACCGGTGCGGGGAATGGCAAAGGCGGGCCCCATGATGATATAGATGGCGATGGCCAGCGCCGTCGCTGCCCCGGCGGGCAGATAGCGGGTCATTCCGGTCCAGCCACTCGCGCCGCCCCCCGAACTCCCCTTGGCCACCGCAATCAGGGTGATCAGCGGCAAGCCCACTGCCGTTAGCAAAAAGCCGCACATGGCGGCCAGCAGATGCTCACCGGCCATAAAACCGGCCAGCGGCGGAAAAATGATATTGCCAGCCCCCAGATAGAAGGCAAACGTCATAAACCCCAGTCCGAATACGTCGGACAACTTCAATGATTTCGTCAAACCCAACCTCATCTGCCTTATCAGCTTGTTATTGATTGCACCCACTGCCTGGCAGATAACCGGTAACAATGTCTCTTGCTTCTCTCTCGTACGGATACCGGACAAGAATTGCGCATTCAGCATAAAGAAAAGGAATCAAATCTCAATCTCAAATTAATATATTGAAACAATTTGAACAAGCAGAATTAATCACCAACAAATTTGCCCCTCTCAAAATGATGCAAAGAGGCGAGAACAGGCAGCAAAAGCGCGGAACAGGCAAGCGTCACCGGCAGTGACCATCACAACCCGGCAAAACACAATGCAGAGTGACGGAAAGCAAAAGAGCCTGCACTGGGCAGGCTCTTGGCAATATCACATCGGGCGTGATCAGGCAGCTTCGGCAGCCATCTCGGTCGGACGCACCATCACGCCAACTACGCAGGCCAGCAGGGTCGGCATCAGCCAGGCGAGGCCCTTGTCGAACAGCGGCAGGAAGGCAAACGCATCCATCTTCATGCCGGCAGCACCCAGACCATCCAGGCAACCAAACAGGAAGGCAACCATCAACACCCCACGGAACACCAGACGGGGACGGCCGAAGTAACCCTTCAGGAAGGTGACCAGCACCAGCGCCACGGCAACCGGATAGATGGCAACCAGCACCGGAATGGAGAGGCTGATCAGCTGGCTCAGGCCTACGTTGGCCACCACGGCACAGATAACGCCCAGCAACACCACCAGCTTCTTGTAAGCCATACCGGTCAGATTGTGGAAGAAATCGGAACAGGCGGAGATCAGACCGACTGCAGTGGTAAAGCACGCCAGAGTGATGATGGCCGCCAGAATGAACTGACCCGGCTGACCAAACAGGCTCAGTACGTAGGCGTTGACGATGGCGCCACCATTGCTGACATCGGTCGCCACACCGGCCGCAGTGTTGCCCAGCTGGAACAGGGAGACGTACACCACACTCAGACCAACGGCAGAGATGAGGCCGGCAATGGCCAGATACTTGAACTGGCTCTTGTAATCGTTGATGCCTTTCTGGCGCAGCAGATCGACGATCAGGGCGCCAAACATCAGGGAAGCCAGGGTGTCCATGGTGTTGTAGCCTTCCAGGATCCCTTTGACGAATGGGCTGTTCTGATAGTCACCGGACGCATCAGGCATGGAGCCTTGCGGCGCTACAAATACCCCGATAGCCAGAGTCAGCAGCAGCAGCATCAGTACCGGAGTCAGGTATTTGCCGATGGCGTCCATCAGCTTGCCCTGGTTCATGGAAACCAGAATGGCCACACCAAAGAAGATCACGGTATAGGCCGCCAGACCCGCCTGCCCCATATCACCGATGAACGGCTTGAGGCCCATCTCGTAGGCAACCAGACCGGTACGGGGCGCGGCAAAGGCCGGGCCTATGATGATATAGATGGCAACGGCCAGCGCAGTCGCGACACCGGCAGGCAGCAGCTTGGTCATGCCAGCCCAACCGTTACCGGCTTTCGCCACGGCCAGAATGGTTACCAGAGGCAGGCCCACGGCAGTGACCAGGAAGCCAAACATCGCCAGGGAGAGGTGCTCACCAGCCATGTAACCGGCCAACGGCGGGAAAATGATGTTACCGGCGCCCAGATAGAAGGCGAAGGTCATAAACCCTAATCCGAGTACATCGGACAATGTGAGTGATTTCGTCAAGTTCAACCTCGTCTGTCTTGTAAATTATTGCTTGTTATAGTTTTTATCGGTCGCTGACCGGGTGTGTTCAGGGGGTATAAAAAAAGAGCCCCGCATGTTTTTTCATCGCAACCAGTGGTTTTAGCTGGTCTGGAGCGGGCGCTCGATCTGGAACCAGCATAATGGCGTGAAAAAATAGTTCAAGACGAAATTTACATCTTCAAATAGAAGGGGTTGGTCAGTTGGATATATCTGTCGGAATAGGCCCCATGAGCAGAATGGATCACAATTTCACCCCTCTCACACCTGTTTAATCCTCTGCCAAGTAGCAATAAAACACGATTTGCCTCTTTACCCTCTCTGGTGATAACAGCTGTATAACAAATGCCATGCAGATCATAATTCGCCGAAATGCATAAAATTTCATCGGCCATCGCCGTCGGCAGCACCAGCGCCACCTGCCCGTTCGGGCTCAGCAAACGATCGCAGGCCGCCAGTAATGCGTGGCTGTCGAGGGCACCGGTATGGCGGGCCAACGCCCTCGCCGGATCGCTAAATGACTGGCCTGCCACGAAATAGGGAGGGTTGGAGACGACAAGATCGTAAGGGGCGGCCTGATAATCCTGAATGGCACTCTCTATGACGGTTACCCGATCGGCCCAGGGAGAGGACGCCGCATTCTCCTGCGCCTGACTGGCCGCATTAATATCCAGTTCGACCGCATCAAGACGGCAGTCAGATCTGCTGCGCTGGGCCAGCATCAGGGCGATCAGGCCGCTGCCGGTGCCGATATCGAGCACTCGACGCGCCTGTTCGACCGGCGCCCAGGCACCGAGCAAAATGCCATCGGTGCCCACCTTCATGGCGCAGCGATCGTGATTGATATGGAACTGTTTGAAGGTAAATCCGCGACTACGTCCCATCTGGCCCCCGTCATCTGCAAAAATGGTGGGCGATTATAGCGGCTAAGACACACTCACCAATAGGAGCCGACGAGATAATCGCCTATAATCTGCTGTTTCCTTAATGACCGAGTATTGCCATGAGCCAGTCCTTTGATGATTTCGACCTGCACCCAGCCCTCAACCGGGCCTTGGCCGAGATGGGATTCACCCGCCCCACCACCATCCAGCAGATGGTGCTGGAGCCAGCCCTGGACGGCCGCGATATTCTGGCATCCGCTCCGACCGGTACCGGCAAGACCGCCTCTTTCCTGCTGCCGGCACTCCAGCATCTGCTGGACTTCCCGCGCCGCAAGCCGGGCCCCTGCCGCATGCTGATCCTGACCCCGACCCGTGAGCTGGCGCTGCAGGTTACCGCCCACGCCAAGGCGCTGGCGGCTCACACCAACCTCAGCATCGAGACCATCATCGGCGGCGTCAGCCATGAAGAGCAGCTGCCTGCCCTGACCAAGACCACCGACATCGTGGTGGCCACCCCGGGTCGTCTGCTCGAGTACATCGAGAAAGAGGAGTTCGAGAGCCACGACATCGAAGTGCTGGTGCTGGATGAAGCGGACCGCATGCTGGACATGGGCTTCATCAAGGATGTGAACCGCATTGTGGAAGAGGCGCGCTACCGCAAGCACACCATGCTCTTCTCCGCCACCCTGGAAGGGGCCGGCCTTGAGAAGTTCGCCAACGAGATCCTCAAGGATCCGGTGGAGCTGCATGCCGAACCGCCCCGCAGCGAACGTCGCCCCATTACCCAGTGGATCCATCTGGCCGATGACGCCGCCCACAAGCTGGCGCTGTTGACCCATATCCTGAAAGATCCGGAAACCCAGAAAGCCATTATCTTCGTCAAGACTCGCGAGCGTCTGGCGGAGCTCTCCGGCCAGCTGCAGGCGGCAGGTATCTCCTGCGCCTGGATCCGTGGCGAGATGGAGCAGAGCAAGCGTATCGAGTCGATCCGCAAGTTCCACGAAGGGGAAGTGCCCTTCCTGATCGCCACCGACGTCGCCGCCCGCGGCATCGACCTGCCGAACGTCAGCCATGTCATCAACTACGACATGCCCTACGGCGCCGACGTTTACGTCCACCGGATTGGCCGTACCGGCCGCGCTGGCAACCGTGGATGCGCCATCAGCCTGGTGGAGGCCCACGACATGGCGATGGTCGCCAAGATCGAGCGCTACACCGAGGAGCGCCTCAAGCGCCGGGTGATCGACGAGCTACGCCCCAAACATAAAGAGGCGCGGGTACCGGTGAAGAAGAAAAAGCCGGTCGATGGCAAGAAGAAAGCGACCAAGAAGAAAAAGAAGAAGTGATCGCCTGGCGATAAAGAGAAGGGCCATCCCGCGGGATGGCCCTTCTGCATTCTGAATCACTCTGACGAGTGGTTATTCCACCACTCTGCGCATCCCCATATGGGGGATATCATCTTCGAGATAGCCTTCCCCTTCCGCCACAAAACCATGTTGGCCGTAGAAGCCCTGCAGATGAGCCTGAGCACCAAGCCAGATGCTGTGGGTCGGCCAACGTGCCTCGCACGCTTTGACCGCCTCGCCGATCAGCTTATGACCAAGACCACCGCCACGCGCCTTTGGTGAGGTCACCACCCGACCGATGGCGGCACCGCTCTCATCGCCGATGCCGGGCGCCATGATCCGCGCATAGGCGGCCAGCAGCTCGCCCTGATAGCCGAGCAGGTGCCAGACCCCTTCGCGGCGATCGAGCCCGTCCAGATCCTGAAAGGGGCAGGTCTGCTCCACCACGAACACCTCGGCCCGCAGCGCCAGCAACTCATACAACTCGTCAGTGGTCAGTTCAGACCAGGGTTTCAGGATCCAGTTCATCGGCAACTCCTTATCAGTTCGGCCTGCCAGCATAATCGTGGCGCCAGCGCCCTGCATTAACCTTTGTTAAGTTCTTTCAGCCGTTTGCGAATGCGGCTCAGGCTGATGGGAGTGATACCGAGATAGGCTGCGATCTGGTGATCCGGCACTCTGGCATCAAGCGCGGGAAAGCTGTCCAGAAAGTGCTGATAGCGCGCCTGCGGGCTGCCGGTCAGCAGCAACTGCTCCTTCTCCTCCTTGATGCGCAGCTGCACCTCCAGCAGGTGCTGGTACCAGCGTGACCAGCCGGGCAGCTGGCGCAGGTCAGCCAGACTGAACAGCTGCAGATGGCAGGGCTCCAGCGCCTCCACGCTGTAGCGGGCTGGCTCGCCACTGAGCAGGTGGTGGAAGTCGAGAAACTCGTCCCCCTCCCAATAGAACTCTTTGATGTACTCGCGGCCATCCTCCAGCACCAGCTTGGCCCGCAGCAGCCCCTGCTCTATCCTGACCAGCAGATCCGGGCTGTCACCGGCGTGCCAGAGGCAGCTTTTCGGGCTGAGGGTCAGCGGGCGGGCAAAAGAGAGGAGGCGCGCGGCCTCCTCTCTATCTGCAACCTGCGCCCAATCGAAGGGGGGTCTGTCAGTCAGCATGATCAAGCACGGCGCTGACGCACGGCTTCAAAAAGGCAGACGCCGGTTGCCACCGAGACGTTGAGGCTGGATACCGCCCCCGCCATCGGGATGCTCACCAGCTCGTCGCAATGTTCACGGGTCAGGCGACGCATACCTTTACCTTCAGCCCCCATCACCAGCGCCATCGGGCCGGTCAGTTTGGCCTGATAGAGGTCGTGATCCGCCTCACCGGCGGTGCCGACGATCCAGACGCCGCGCTCCTGCAGCTCGCGCAGGGTGCGGGCCAGGTTGGTGACCTGAATGAGCGGCACCACTTCGGCCGCGCCACAGGCAACCTTGCGCACGATCGGGGTGAGCCCCGTGGCCTTGTCCCGCGGCACGATCACCGCATGCACCCCGGCGGCATCGGCGCTGCGCAGGCAGGCGCCGAGATTGTGCGGATCGGTCACGCCATCCAGCACCAGCAGGAAGGGCTGGCTCTGTTGTGCCGCCAGCTCGTCCAGCAGGCTGGCCAGATCGTGCTCGGCCAGTTTCGGCGCCTCTTTCACCCTGGCCATGATGCCCTGGTGATTGTTGCCTTCCGCTTTATCGTCGAGTGTCTTGCGGTTCACGCTCTGCACCTTGAGGCCGAGAGATTCCAGCTCGGCCAGCAGGGGTTGCAGCCGGTCGTCATCCCGCCCCTTGAGAGCCCACACTTCGATGAAACGCTCCGGGGTGCGCTCCAGCAGCGCGGATACAGCGTGAATGCCGTAGATCAGTTCAGTACTCATGTTCAAGATCCGTAGGTCGGGTCGCATAAATGCAGCCCGAAGAAAAATGGCCGTACCGGCAGCCTGACCACCATTATGCTGGCGTCGTCACCGGTCGCTAAATGATGACGCATCATACCAGAGAGACCGGCATCTAGGGAGGAGGAAGCTGCTCGGCCAAGCTCCGGATCTATGACAGGCCTCTTGATCCGGCTGCGCCATCATCCTTGATGGTGCACCTGACCCTACTCTCGGCTGATTGCAGGGGGACAATACCCCGCCCAGCAGTGACTAAGTGGGCTCACTACGCTGCGCTCAAAACGGTCGCTGTCCCAATTTCAGCCCTTTCGTCGTGGATGTTCGACTGCAACACGGCTCAAGATGATTAATTTATTGGACTTACTCAAAAAATCACCACCCCCTGCGATCCTCTCCTGCATCACACGCTAATATAGTCGTTTAGCAACAGCCTCGTCGGAGTCACCTATGAGCCAGGCCAGCGAAACCACGCAGGTAAAAAGCAGCAGACTGAAGGCTGGAATTCAGGGGCGGTAGCCTTGCCTGATGGAGTGGATAAGCGAGTGAAGCAAAACGGTAGCTGTCCCAATTTCACAGTTGATTAAAACGTATGAAATTGCGGATCCAGTACCAGTAGGACTTTTCAGTACGGATGCTGTAGTGATGCAAACGCATCGCTGTCCTGACCTGTTCACGCAGGCGGGGTGTGGTGGTGCTTTCCATCGTTGGCTCCTTCGATGGTAGCGTAAAAAGAGGAGGTCAGGCGAATACATTCAAGTATCAGAGGTAGATTGGTAATGTTTTGATTTAATTTTATTTTTTCATGACAAAAATCAGGGCAGAACGGAGTTATATGGAAGGCTCTGCTATCGGATTAGTGCCGCCTTCTATCTAATCACTGTTAGGTGAAGTAAGGAAAAGCAGCATGGGTTTTCTAGAGATATTTCTCACATCACTCGGCGGAACAGCAACGGCCGTTGCTATTCTTGGATACCTCGGCAAAGGACTTCTAGATAATCGGTTAAAAAAGGATCTTGAAGACCACAAACTACTAATTCAGGAAGCATCCTCAATAAAAGCTACAGTCAACAAATATTCAAGAGTTGTAATGATGTCGGCTGAAGATGCACAAGACAGGCTTTGGCACTTATGCGAACGTCAAGCAAAGTCAAAAAACAAAGTTCTTGAGGCGAAGGATGATTTAAAGCCAATGTACGGGGCCTGGCCAATGACCAAGCAACATTACCTCCTTGGAACAATGTATTTTATTTCGCGTTACTTATGCTGGGTAGAAATACTGAAAGAGAGAGTAAGGTTGCTTGAATTTAATGACGATGAGAAAACCAAGCTATTCTATTATCATCTTAAAAGAGTAGAACGTATGCTAGCTGAAACGTCGCTACAGGAATTTTCTGAAACTCAGATATCCACAGACAAGCCGGTTTTTCAATTAATGCAATCTGAAATTGGTCAATATTTGATGAAATCCGATGATGGAGAAATAGGCTGCATTGTGTTTCAAGAGTTCAAAAGAAAATATACTAGTATCAGAGATTCTTCCGACGCTGTTTCGCGGTTAGAAGAGTTGTTGTATGGCGCCATGTCAGATGCAAAAAGTAATTTTTGTCTGACAAGGCTGAAACTTTTAGGGAATGCCTTAATGGATTTTGTTGCATTTCTTCATGACCACAATCAATTGCGCGAAGCAGAGGGTTTAGTGAAAATCAGTGTACAAAACTTTAAAATGGACGCTTACCTAGAGAAGTGGCCAGTCACACCTAACAAGTCAATGCAGCTGACCGCCTTTGGCGGCGGCTGATTGAAGCGTTATATTTCTCTAGGAACTTGGAGATAAAAAATGAATTTAAATAACCCAAGGATTGGCCCCGTTTTGGGCTTAGTTAAAACATCAACTGCAAGAATTATGTGTGGAATTCAGGAGTGCAATAATATCGACAAGCCAAATTGCGGATGGATCAGGATTAGGAAAAGTGGTGGCAATTGGCAGAAAGCAATGCAGTTTAGATTCAATAAGAACTTTTACTATACAGGTGTTATCGAATTGACTGATCTAGAATCAAACACCAAGTATGAGTATCAAATGGCTTACGCTTCCGATTACTCAGAAGACGAAATAGGAGACCTAGATAATTGGGAAGAAGTTAAAACTCATAGCTTTCGCACCCAAAAATCTGAACAATTTAGATTTTGTTTCGGATCTTGTTTAAGAAACAATGATGATAGTCGTGTTGGAAAGGTTTTAAAAGCTGCTCACAAAATACACCAAGAAAATCCATTGGACATGATGCTTTGGCTGGGAGATCAAGTTTATAACGATAAGTTATTATGGGCCACACCAAACAACTCATCAAAAGACGACTTCACTAAACTATACGAAGATTTTTTTTGCAATGAGCATGTTAAAAATCTATTGCCCGTGGTACCAAACTACATGGTTATGGATGACCATGAAATAGAAGATGGCTTTAAACACGGAGCTGATGATTATGACGACTCAAGATTGCATTGGCTAAACAAAAATAAGGACCGACTTATAAACGGAATTAACGCTTTTTACTCTTATCAAGCATCTCATGGCCCCATATATGATACAGTGCCTAGTGATCAGGTAGGTGTTTCATTCGTAAAGGGACAGTCTAACAACCAAGTTCCCGTAAGGCATTATGCTAGCGTAGAGTTTGACGATGTAGGGCTATTTCTTATGGATACCAGAAAAGAGAGAGGGCATATAGGGTTAATTTCTTCAGAGCAAGAAGAAGAACTAAAAAGGTTTTTAGCTTCTGATTATCGAGTGAAATTGGTGGCAAGTTCTGTAACATTTTTGGCTGATAATCATTCAGAGTCAAGCAAGGCTGACAACTGGAAAAAAGCCCCCAACCAACGAGAGCGAATATTGAATTACATTATAAGCAAAGACATTAAAAACGTCATTTTCTTGTCAGGGGATATTCATTCGCATTTTTCAGCAAGTCTAAAATATCAAGATCAAAGCACAACGATACATCAACTTGTGTCTGGGTCTTTATTCTGGCCGACAAGCTTTTTAATGAATAGTATTAGATGGTTCGAGAGCGATGTAAGATTTGATAAATCCATACATGGTGCATCTGGCTTTTCACTTACCAAACCAATTTCAGAAACCGATTGTAAGTTCTATGCAAATAATGCAGTTGGGTATGTTGAAATTCTCGAAAAATCATTAATTTTTAAAGTGTTTAGGGAAAATGGAGATGTGGTAATTGAGACACAATTGCCTCTACAATAAGAGGCTAAGAATATAACAAGTCAAAGTAAGAAAAATAGGAAACCCACCTTTCTGAGCGCCGCGTAGCAGCCAATAGCGTGGCCATCGCGCAGGGAGTATGCCCCTCGCCATAGGCACGGGGCCGATCTCCACCGAAGGGCTGAGCCCCTCCCTTTTCGCTGACCATAAAAAATCCGAACCCCGGTAACAGGGTTCGGATTTTTTTCATCTCAGGAGTATCGGGCACTGGTGAAGATAACCCGAGGCATCAGCCCGTTACAGCCTAGCCCCAAGTCGCCGGCCACAGGCCATTGCCGAAGGGCTTACCCCTTGGCCTTATCGCGCGCTTTTTTGCTCGGTCGTCTGTTGCTCGGTTTGGCGCGGCCACCCTTGTCGGATTTGCCGTGATCCTTGCCCTCTTTACGTTTTTCGTGGCGCTGGGCGCTCTTGGCCTTCTCTTTCTTGATCTCGGCCTGCTTGCGCGCCATCTCTTTGGCGTTCTTGCCGGTGGCCTTGAGCGGCTCTTCCACCATCACGAAGTCGATCTTGCGATCGTCCAGGTTCACGCCCATCACCTTGACGCGCACCTTGTCGCCCAGACGGTAGCGACGGCGGAAGTTCTCGCCAATCAGCTGCATGTGCAGGGGATCAAACTGGTAGTAGTCGTTGGTGAGGGTGCTGACGTGCACCAGACCGTCGATATGGATCTCAGCCAAACGGACGAAGAAGCCAAAGCCGGTGACGCTGGCGATAACGCCGTCAAACTCGTCACCCACGTGATCCAGCATGTACTCGCACTTGAGCCAGTCGGCCACGTCGCGGGTCGCATCGTCGGCACGGCGCTCGGTCATGGAGCAGTGCTCGCCCATCGGGTCCACTTCTTCCAGCTGGTAGTGGTAACCACCGCTCGGGGTCCACTTGTGGCGCAGGTTGCCCTGCTGCTCCTTGGCAGTCTGGTACTTGATCGCGCGGTGCAGGATGAGGTCGGGGTAGCGACGGATCGGCGAGGTGAAGTGCGCATAGGACTTCAACGCCAGACCGAAGTGACCGATGTTGTCGGCCTGATAGATGGCCTGACGCATGGAGCGCAGCAGCATGGTGGAGAGCAGCTCCGCATCCGGGCGCCCCTCAAACTTGGCAGCCAGCTCGGCAAAGTCTTTCGGCTCGGGCTCGAGTCCGCCCTTGAGCTCCAGACCCAGTTCGGCCAGAAAATCGCGGAAACCGGTCAGACGCTCTTCGCCCGGACGGTCGTGCACCCGGAACAGGGCAAAGGCTTCGTTCTTCTCGATGTAACGGGCAGCAGCCACGTTCGCCTGGATCATGCACTCTTCGATGATCTTGTGGGCATCGTTGCGCACCAGCGGCACGATGCGGTCGATCTTGCGCTGGGCGTTGAAGATGAAGCGAGTCTCCTCGCTCTCGAACTCCACCGCACCGCGCTGATGACGGGCATGCTTGAGCGCCTTGTAGAGGTTGTTCAGCTCCTCGATATGGCCCACCAGCGGATCATACTGCTGGCGCAGCTTGGGATCGCCATCGAGGATCGCGGCAACCTTGGTGTAGGTCAGACGGGCGTGAGAATTCATTACCGCTTCGTAGAACTTGTAGCCGGACATGCGGCCAGCGGCGGAGATGGTCATCTCGCACACCATGCAGAGGCGGTCAACTTGCGGGTTCAGGGAACACAAGCCGTTGGAGAGCACCTCAGGCAACATGGGCACCACGAACTCGGGGAAGTAGACGGAGTTGCCACGCTGATACGCTTCGGCATCCAGCGCCGTGCCGGGCTTAACGTAAGCGGAGACGTCAGCAATGGCAACCCACAGACGCCAGCCACCACCGCGTTTGGCTTCACAGAAGACGGCGTCATCGAAGTCGCGGGCATCTTCGCCGTCGATGGTCACCAGCGGCAGGGCGCGCAGGTCGATGCGGCCCTCTTTGGCTTTCTCCGGCACCTGCTCGCCGAGACCGGCAACCTCTTTGGTCACCTCCTCCGGCCAGGTGTGCGGAATGCCGTGGGTACGCAGGGCAATTTCGATCTCCATGCCCGGCGCCATGTTCTCGCCCAGCACTTCCAGTACGGTGCCGACGGCATTGATACGGGAGGTGGCGCGCTGGTTGATGCGCACAACCACGACCTGGCTCTGACGAGCCCCTTTGTTTTCCCCTTCCGGGATGATGATGTCCTGGCCGATACGGCTGTCATCCGGCACCACGAAACCAACGCCATTCTCGACGAAGTAACGGCCGACAATGTCTGCCTCACGGGACTTGAGCAGGCGCACCAGACGCGCTTCCTGACGACCCTTGCGGTCGATCTCGGTCGGCTGCACCAGCACGTAATCGCCATGCATCAGGCGTTGCATCTCTCGGTTGTTCAGATACAGATCCGGACCACCACCTTCCGGACGCAGAAAACCGAAGCCATCCTTGTGGCCGATTACATAACCTTTGACCAGATTCAGGCGATCCGGCAGGGCATAACATTGGTTGCGAGTGAATACCAGTTGTCCATCACGCTCCATGGCGCGCAGACGACGACGCAAGGCTTCCAACGGCTCTTCATCTTTCAGCTTGAGGACCTTGGCCAACTCTTCACGGGACATGGGCTTTTCATGGCCCTTGATGAGTTCCAGGATCAACTCGCGACTGGCGATGGGGTTATCGTATTTTTCGGCCTCGCGTTCGAGGAAAGGATCTTTTTGAGACATAAGCAGGCCTTAGGGTAGGTGGTAACGGTGCCATTATATCGGAGGGGGGGGCGAATGGCATCCATCGGCTGCCTTTTGGCCAATCTCTCTGTCATACTATCTTCAGTTCGCTGGCATGATGAGACACAGAACTCATGAGTAAGGACACATTTGCCCAATCCGCCGCCTATCTCAAACAGGCAGTTCCCCTGATGATCAAGTACCAAATCCCCACGACGCCGGACAACTACCACCTGTGGTACAACTATGTCTCGGCCAGCATGCCCGAACTCAACCAGGCGATCGATCAAGCCATCAAACTGCAGGGAACCTGCTCGCTCACTACCTGCGAGCGCCTCTATCACCAATATCTGGCTGCGCAGGACGAACAGCAGATGGAGGCGATGAAGCTCAACCTTGCAGCCATGGCCAACGAGCTCGGCCACTCCATGCAGGATGCCATCTCCGATACCGGTATGTTTCAGGAGATGCTCGACAAGAGCTTCGACAAGTTAAGTAAGATCGACGATGAGGGGCTGAGCCTGGAAGATACCATGGGCATCTTGCGAGACTTGGTGCGCGAATCGCGGGATGTACGCATGTCCACCATGCACTTTCGCAGCCAGCTCAGCAATGCCGAGAAGGAGATCAAGGAGCTGCGTGCCGCGCTCAACGAAACCCGCAAACTGGCCAACGAGGATGCACTCACCAACCTGCTCAACCGCCGCGCCTTCGATCTGGAGCTGGAGGGGTTGATCCGCAGTCAGCACCCCTTTTCACTGATCCTCGCCGATATCGATCGGTTCAAAAATTTCAACGACGAGTACGGTCACCTGCTCGGCGATCAGGTGCTGCGTGCCTTCAGCAAACGGCTGCGCGATGCCTGCAAGGAGGGGGTCACCGCCTATCGGCTGGGTGGGGAAGAGTTTGCCATGCTGGTTCCCCATCGCTCGCTGGCACTGGCTAGGCAAATGGCAGAGAGCATGCGCCGTTCCATAGAGCGGATGTCGATTCTGGATCGCAAATCTGGCCGCCGCATCGACCACATCACCGCCTCGTTTGGCGTGGGCGAGTTCAACGGTCAGGAGAGTGCAGACTGTCTGGTCGAACGTACCGACAAGCTGCTCTACAAGGCCAAGGAGCTGGGGCGCAACCGGGTGATGCCGCTCCCTTCCTGATTTGTCCTCTGTCCGACCGCAATGCCAATGTAAAAAGCCAGTCAGCTCAACTGACTGGCTTTTTGGCCTCTCTTGCTCCAACAGGGGCTGTTAATTCCAGCCCCTGTGGAGAGCTGCTCAGTGTGAAAGATTACTCCTGCACCTCGCTGACACCTTCGACTTTCACATCAACACGGCGATCCGGAGCCAGGCAGACGATCAGCTCACGCTTGGACTTGCTGACGCAGCTGTCGCCGGTAACCGGTGAGGATTTACCACGCCCTTCCACATTGATCTTGGCGGCCGGGATCCCTTTACCAACCAGATAGTTGGCGACGGTCTGGGCACGCTGCTCAGAGAGTTTCTGGTTGTAGGCATCGGAACCGATACGGTCGGTGTGACCAATTACGGTTGCCACGCCATCTTTGGGTCGAGCCTCTTCAATCTGGCTGTAGAGGCTATCCAGAGCCTGACTGGCCTCTGGCTTGAGGGTCGCCTTGTTGAAGTCAAACAGCACATCAGAGCTCAGGGTGAACTGCTTCTCGACCATCACAGGCTCGGGAGCCGGGGCTGGTGCCGGAGCGGGTGCCACGGGGGCAACCTGACCAAAGCGATAAACCGCTGCCAACGACAGCAAGCCGTTATCCATTCTCAGGCCGGTATCATCACGGCTGCCATACGGGGTGGTGTACTGGTACTCTAGGCGAGCAGCCCAGTCGAGGTTAAACGCATACTCGGCACCCAGAGCACCGACCATGACAAAGCGGCTGTCATCCTTGTAGAGATCGCTCTTGGTATCAGCCCAGCCATAACCGCCACCGACACGACCATACAGATCCAGATTATCGGTAACCGGGAAACCCAGTTTCAGGGTCAGTTGGGCCAGCTGTGCTTTCACTTCATCACTGAAAGCGCCTGCCGCCGTAGTCGCATCGTATTTGTAATTGCCCAGGTAGTCGTAACCCAGCTCCAGCCCCAGATTTTTGTTGATCTGATAGCCGCCGAACACACCCGCACCCAGGGCATCGTTGGTCTCATTGCCAAGCGTCAGGGCATTGCTTTCATCAATGCCGTAGAAGTTGGACCAACCCAGTTTGGCACCACCATACCAGGTGTTGTCCTGACCGGCCGCCTGGGCATTGGCCGCCAGCAAGCCGGTAACCAGCAAGGTAATCAATGATTTTTTCATATCTGAGCCTCTGCAACTTTGTGTAGGAGGAGGTTGATTGATATCAACTCGTCTTCTAGGCGCAATCGCCCAAAAGCGATCACTGCAGATAAACGTTAGCCTATTTTCAAGTCACTGATATCAATTAACAAAAAACACTCTAACGCAACCACGTTACAAAAACAGCAACAAACGTTTGTTATTTGAACTGAATGTGACGCAAAAAGACGCACAGATGAGGGCTGAAAGGGAAAAAAGGCCAGCAACATGCTGGCCCGAAGCGATATCAGTGACGAACAAACTCGTAGTGCTGATCGATAAAGTCAGCAACACGCTGGCTCAGTACCTTGTGCACCGTCCTGGTCGGATGCACCTGATCCCAGAACATATGCTCATCGCAGTTTAGAGTCGCTGCTCGCCCTTTTGCCTGCCCGCTCACCACCGCCTGCGCCAGGATCGGGTTACCGGCAATAGCCACTCTTTCGGAGAAACTTAAAGCCGGGGTCGCAGCCACCTCGGCGGCGCTGCCGGAGAATGGCTTCCACATATAGCCACCACCGTAGCAGGAGTGCTCAGTGTCACTCAGACCAAACTGCTGGGGATCGCGCATCATCTCGTCAAACTGCTTGTCCACTTCGAACAACTTCACGATGCCAAGGGGAGCCAGCTCTCGAGTGAGATTCTGCAACTTCTGGTTGTGGTAGCTGGCCACATGGCGCACCTTCTCCACCACCTTCATGCTGCGGGCTGACGGGGTCTGCCCCAGATCAGGAATGTTGAACAGCAGGATCTGCTGCGCACCGTTGAGCACCAACCGGTTGGATGCCAGACGGATGGTATCGATCACCCGATCCGCATCCCGCTCGGTGTTCCAGCCATAGGCCAGATAGTCGTTGGCTCCGACCCAGATCACCACCAGATCATCGGGACGGAACTTGTCCTTTTTCAGGAACTGATCGATCTCGTAATCGAGGTTGTTGATCACCTGATATTTGGGATCCCAGGACCAGAAACCGAGCCAGCCGTTCAGGGCGCCCAGATGGTTATAGGCCACCGCCGTTGCACCGCCTTCCGCCTCGTTGGCCACGACCAGACCGGGGAAGCGCTCGTCACCCAACTGCTCCAGCCACACCGGGCCGTTGCTGAAACGCCCGTTGAAGTAAGGTGGGCTGGAGGGGAGATACCCCCGCATCTTCTTGTACATCTTGCCGGTGTCGGAGAGGCTGTCACCAAACATCACGACCCGGGAAAAAGGTTGACGTCCCTCTGCCGCTTGCGCGGTCAATGCCATTAACCCCAATAAACAAACAAGCCATTTTTTCATATTGTTATGCTCTTCGATTAAGCAGGTGAGACCTGCGGACTTCTCCTCGAGTGGCGACAGGCATGGGAAGAGTCTGCTGCCACTGACTTCTGGTGAAGGCGACAGATTACAGTTCCAGATGAAATCACACATGTTCCGCCACCGATGAAATCGCTTGCGCTCACAAAACAGACAATCACACCAGCCTATTTCTTTCACGCTTGTTTCACGCCCCCCCCGGCACAATGCCCTCATACCAACGACAGGAGTATGAAATGAACAAGGCAAGCGCAAGCGTAATCGGACTGTTGACCCTGATGTCTGTCTCCTCTTTTGCCATGGCGGCCTATACCGGCCCGCAGGAGCAGAACAAGGTTTCCGTTGCTCAACTGAAAGATCTGGCCGATGACAGCTGGGCCACCTTGGAAGGGAAACTGGTCAAGCACCTGGGCGGCGAGAACTATCTGTTCCGCGATGCCAGCGGTGAAGTGGAGGTCGAAGTGGATCAGGATGTGTGGCGTGGCACCGAAGTGGGCCCGGATGATCAGATCCGCATCCGTGGTGAAGTGGACCACAGCTGGAACAAGACCGAAGTGGAAGTGAAAACCCTGGAGAAAGTGGGCGCGGCCCCGCAGACCAAGGGCGGCTTTATCGCCAAATAAGGCCACTTCAACGACGAACTGGCCAGACGTTAAAAGGGCGCTTGATATCAAGCGCCCTTTTGCATGGTTAACCCAGCATCACCGCTTAACCGGCCCGACTGGCAAAGGCTCTCTTGAACCCCTTCTCGGCCTGATTGACCTTGTAGAGGTAACGGCGCGCCTCCTCTTTGGGATGCTGCTCGGTCAACACCTGATAGACCGCCTCGGGGGAGAGCCGGTTGATCCGACCCGGCGCCGCCTTGCGATCGCTGGAGAAGGTATTGAGTACCCCGCCAGCACCACCGTTATAGGCGGAGATCACCGCATAGCGACGGGAGCGCGGATCCTCGATATCCGCCAGATAGACGGTCTGCAACAGGTGCAGATAAGCGGTACCGACATCGATGTTGTAGGCCGGGTTGAACAGCTCCTCCCGGGTCGGCTGGCCGTTCTTGCCCTTGACCCGAACATAGACGTCACGACCGGCGGTAGCCGGGATCACCTGCATCAGGCCATAAGCGTTGGCATGGCTCACCGCATAGGGGTTGAAGCTGCTCTCGGTCTTGATCACCGCATAGATCAGGCTCTCCGGCACGCCGTATTTGCGCGACGCTTCCCGGATGATCCCCGCATACTTGTAGCCCCGTCGATCTTCATGGTTGGCCACCATGGGAATATCGACGAAGAAGATGGTGCGAATCCCCAAAGTGCGCTTCTTCATCGCAGTGTTGAGCAGGTAATCGGCATAACGCTCGGCGCGCCAGGAGGCGCGGATTGGCTGGCGCTGATTGTCCAGCACCTGACCGTAGAGGAAGGGCTCGCCACCAGTCAGAATTTCCCGGTCGGAGTAAAGATCCACTTCGGCCGGATCGTCCGGCGTCAGCAGGGTCTCGATGATGGCGCGACGCAGGTGAGCGCGGGGATCGATGCCCGAGACCGTCTCCACCATGATGTGACCGCTGGAGAAGTCGATGTGGGCCCGGCTCTTGTACTGATCCGTGTATTTGACGTAGTCAAACTTGCCCGCAAACAGCGCCTCCCGCCCCCATATCTCGTTCACGTTATGGGAGAGCGCGCTGATCATGTGTTCAAAACCGCGGATGTCCTTGCCGTTGACCAGATCGTCATCCTCACTCCCGCTGGGCTTGGGGGAGGATGAGCAGGCAGAGAGAAACAGCAGGGTGCACAGCAGCCAAAAAATTCGGCCCATAGGATCCTCAAACCGGGCAGCAGAGCTGCCCATCATTCATTTGCTGCGACTTCAGGAGCGGTCACGCCAGTGTGGCGCCATTCCCGCACCTGTTCACACGTACAACAGCCGGAGAGCTTACTGGGCAGGCGGGGTGTAACCTTCGATCTGCACTTCACCTGCATCAAACAGGTAGCTGACCATCTCTTTTTCCAGCAGTTGGCGATGCTCAAGATTCATCATGTTGAGCTTTTTCTCGTTGATCAGCATCACCTGCTTCTTCTGCCACTCGGCCCAGGCTTCCTTGCTGATGTTGTCAAAAATCCGCTTGCCGAGCTCACCGGGATAGAGTTGGAAATCCAGACCCGGGCCCTCTTTTTTCAGGCGTTGGCAAAATACAGTACGGCTCATGTTGACCTCTATGGTTGTAACTCTGGATAGGCGAGCAGGCGGGCCGTGGCGGCCGCCAGCCCCACCTCGGCAGGATGGCGTAAGTTATACCAGAGTCGGTTATCTGCTTCCATGAGCCGCAGCGGCTGCGCCTCATCAATGTCAATCAGCAGCGGCTGAATATCGAGATGGAAGTGGCTGAAGGTATGGCGAAAACCGGCCAGTTCACGATAACCGTGATGGCTCAGGCCAAGGGACGCCAGCAGACCATCCACCTCCGCCAGCGAGGCCACCTGCGGGAAGCAGTAGAGCCCGCCCCAGATCCCCTGTGGCGGCCGCTTCTCCAGCAATAACTCGTCACCATGGCGGATCAACAACATGACGCCATCGCGGGCCGGAATGCTCTTTTTCGGCTTGCTGTTGGGATAAGCGGTAGGCTTGCCTTGCGACAGCCCCTGGCAATCGGCCCGCACCGGACAGCGATCACAGGCAGGCTTGCTGCGGGTGCAGATAGTGGCCCCGATATCCATCATTGCCTGATTGTATTGCGCCACCCCCAGCTTGGGGGTCAGCCGGATGGCGATCTCCCACAGCTCGTTCTCCACCTGTTTTTGGCCGGGCCAGCCCGGCAGCGCCAGCCAGCGGGTGAGTACACGCTTCACATTGCCATCAAGGATGGCGTGGGGCTGACCCAGAGAGAGCGACAGCACGGCCCCGGCGGTTGAGCGACCAATGCCCGGCAGCGCCATCACCTCGTCAAAGCGCTCGGGAAAGAGACCATGGTGGTGATCGCGGATCTGCTGGGCCGCCTTGTGCAGGTTGCGGGCCCGGGCGTAGTAGCCAAGCCCGGTCCAGTGGTGCAGCACCTCGTCGACAGGGGCATCGGCCAGCGCCACTACATCGGGGAAGCGCGCCATAAAACGCTGGTAATAGGGGATGACTGTGGCGACCTGAGTCTGCTGCAGCATGATCTCCGAGACCCAGACCCGGTAAGGGGTCTTCTCCTGCTGCCAGGGCAGGGTTTTGCGGCCATGAAGCTCGTACCACTCCAGAACCCGGCTTGCGAAGGTTGATTGATTCACGTTGTTCTCATGTCGTTGATATATGGGGAACTCTGCGGTTCCTTCGGCTCATCTGGCCTGCGCGGGCATAAAGTCATCCCGCAGCACAGCGCCAGCTGTCTGGTGCGGCAGCGTAAGGCCTCGTCACGCCCAAGTCAAAGCCGCGCTGACTGACGCTGCGGGCAGGTGGTGGCCAGGCAGCAAAGCGGTAACAAAGACGATATACTCGGCCCCACGATTGATGACGGGAGAGATGGTTTGCAGACTTATCTGGTTGGGGGCGCAGTGAGGGATCGCCTGCTGGGATTACCGCAGGGCGACAGGGATCATCTGGTGGTCGGCGCCACCGTGGAGCAGATGCTGGCGCTGGGTTTTACCCAGGTCGGTCGCGACTTTCCGGTGTTTCTTCACCCCAAAACCCAGCAGGAATATGCCCTCGCCCGTACCGAGCGCAAACAGGGTCAGGGCTACACCGGCTTTGTCTGCCACGCCGCCCCCGATGTGACGCTCGAGCAGGATCTGCTGCGCCGGGATCTCACCATCAACGCCATCGCCGAAGATGATCAGGGCCAGCTTCACGATCCCTACGGTGGCATCGAGGATTTGGAAAAACGGCTGCTGCGCCACGTCTCCCCCGCCTTTGCCGAAGATCCGTTGCGCATCCTGCGGGTTGCCCGCTTCGCCGCCCGCTTCCACGCTCAGGGCTTTACCATAGCGCCGGAAACTCTCGCCCTGATGAGCGAGATGACGGCCGCTGGCGAGCTAACCCACCTCACGCCGGAGCGAGTCTGGAAGGAGCTAGAGAAGGTGCTGCTGGGGCCAACCCCGCAGATCTTTATCGAGGTGCTGCGCCAGTGCGGCGCCCTAAAGGCGCTCTTCCCCGAAATCGACGCTCTGTTCGGCGTCCCCGCCCCGGCCAAGTGGCATCCGGAGATCGATACCGGCATCCACACCCTGATGGTGCTGGAGCAGGCGTGCCGGATCTCCCCCGAGCTGACAGTCCGCTTTGCCGCCCTCTGCCACGACCTTGGCAAGGGAGTGACCCCCAAGGAGTTCTGGCCCAGCCATCACGGTCACGGCCAGAAAGGGCTGCCGCTTATTCGCGCCCTGTGCGAGCGGTTCCGGGTACCCAATGAGTGCCGGGATCTGGCGCTGCTGGTGAGCGATCTGCACACCCACATCCATATTGCCTTTGAGCTCAAGCCCGCCACCCTGCTCAAAGTGTTCGACAAGGCTGATGCCTGGCGTCGCCCCGAGCGCTTTGCCCAGTTGCTGGATGCCTGCCGCGCCGACTTCCACGGCCGCACCGGTTTCGAGGAGCGGGTCTACGCCGAGCCGGACTATGTGGCCGAAGCGCTGGCTGCCGCCCAGGCAGTGCCGGTGAAAGAGATAGTGGCGGCCGGTTACAAGGGAGAAGAGATCAAGGAGCAGCTCGCCAAAAAGCGCACTGATGCCATTAGCCGCATCAAGGATGAGTGGACCTTTATCGAGGAGTAACCTCGGCCCCATAACAGACGGCCGCCCTGATGATGAGCTCCGCAAGGAGAGCATCGCCAGGGCGGCCGTTTTGCATCCAAGTTTATATGTAAGGGGGCGCTAACCCCTGCTGGTGCCGTTATGCAGGACCAATTCGCTCCATCAGGCTCATATGGGATGAGCCATCGTGGCGCTTGAGATTCTGGCGATACTCGAACTGGCGCTGGCTCTCCTGCTTGAGCCCCAGCATCAGCGAATAGCACATCGCCAGCATGATCACCGAGAAGGGCAGCGCCGCTATGATGCTGGCCGCCTGCAAGGCTGCCAGGCCGCCAGAGACCAGCAGGATAGCAGCAACCAGCCCCTGCCCCAGACCCCATACGGCGCGGTGCAGTACCGGCGGCTCCTGATCACCGATGGAGAGCAGAGTGGTGATGACCAGCGTGCCCGAGTCACTGGAGGTGATGAAGTAGGTGCAGATGAGCAGGGTCAGCACGGCCTTGGCGATCCAGCCGAAGGTATCCCAGTGCAGCAGTTCGACCGTCTTGTAGAGCGCCAGCGTCACATCCTGATTGACCGCAGCGACCACGCCGCCACCGCCAAACAGCTCCAGATTCATCGCCGTACCGCCAAACACGGTGAGCCAGAACATGCCGAGCAGCGAGGGTACCAGCAACACACCGAGCACAAACTCGCGGATAGTACGCCCCTTGGAAATACGGGCGATAAACATGCCGACAAACGGCGCCCAGGCAATCCACCAGCCCCAGTAAAACGCCGTCCAGCTCGACTGCCAGGCCGAGGTGCCGTTGGCCTCGGTGTTGGTCCAGAAGCTCAGTTTGACGATGTTCTGCAGGTAATCACCGATGTTCTGTACATAGGCGTTGAGGATATAGGTGGTCGGCCCCAGCACCAGAAAGAGTGCGAGTACGAAGACGCTCAGCCAGATATTGAGCTCGGAGAGGATCTTCACCCCGCGCCCGACCCCGGAAACCGCCGAGAGGGTGGCGATCAGGCTGATACCGCCAATCAGCCAAAGCTGGTTGGACTGCGACACTGCCATACCGAACATCTGGTTGAGGCCGGTATTCATCTGGGAGACCCCCAGACCGAGGGAGGTTGCCACCCCGAACACGGTGCCGAACACCGCCAGCACATCGGCCGCATGGCCCCAGAAGCCGTAGATGCGCTCACCGAGAATGGGGTAAAGCACGGAGCGAATAGCCAGCGGCAACTTGCGGCGATAACTGAAAAAAGCCAGCGACAAGCCAACGATCACATAGATGGCCCAGGGGTGCAGGCCCCAATGGAAAAAGGTGAGGCGCATGGCGATCTGGGCCGCTTCCGGGGTCATCCCTTCGGTAATGAACGGATTGCCCTGCAGATGGTTCATCGGCTCGGCGATGCTCCAGAACACCAGACCGATCCCCATGCCCGCGCTAAAGAGCATGGAGAACCAAGCGAAGTAGCCGAACTCCGGTACCTGGTCGTCGTCACCCAGCCGGATGCTGCCAAAACGGCTGAACATCAGGTAGACAGCGAAGAACAGGAACAGGGCGACCACCAGAATGTAGTACCACTTGAACCCGGCAATAATCTGATCCTTGGCACCGACAAACCAGGCGGCTGCGGTATCGGGAACAAAAACGCCAAACAGTAAAAACAGGGTGATCACGGTGAGGGCCGTCATGGCCATGGTGGGGTTGAGGCCTTTCAATAGCCCTTTGCTTGCTCGCATCCAGCCTCCTTAGTCGTTGTTGAAAAAGTCTTCGCCCACATGATCACCGGCCCCGCCGATGGCGCGATAGACCAGTTTGCCGGCTGCCTGTTCGCGGTGATCCACCAGCGAAACCGAGGGCTGGCCGTTCACGGCGTGACGCTTGCCGAGGAAGATGGCCATGGGGACACCCTGATTGGAGACACCGCTGGTGATCCAGAGGCGGTTGAAGTCGTAAGAGCCGCCGATGAACTCCAGCTGGGCCAGGCCGGTATCGAGGCCGGTCAGATAGAAGTTCATGGCGCTTTCGTCAGGAAAGAGGTGCACCAGCACATAGGCGTAGCGTAATTCATTCACCAACTCCTTTAGGTTGAAAGTACCTGTCTCACTGCAAGAGAGGGGTAACTCACCATCATAGTGGTGTACCTTGAGGTTGTTGGGGTCTTCATCATAGGCAGGCTGATAACGCACAAAAGCCGAGGTGTCCGGCAGTTCATAGCGCACTCTAACCACACGTAACTCGGCCACCAGAGACTTGATATCCAGCTCGTCATTCATCATCTCGCTCCTCAAATGTCAGGGTGAATTCCGTGAAATGCCCGACAACCTAACACAAAATTGATTAGAGCAAAAACCATTACAACAAAAACAATATTGACCTTGTAACGAATTAGGCGGAAAATTTTGCGCCTCTCCATAGCCCTCAAATGACGCACACCCCATGGAAAAACATGATGAAGTACTGGTCGCCCTGCGCCAGATTATTCGTGCCATCGACATGCACTCCAGGCGCTTGATCAAAGAAGCCGGGCTCACTTCCCCGCAACTATTGCTGCTAAAAGGGATCGACGAGCTGGGACAGATCTCCATGCGTCAGCTGGCCGATCACACCAACATGAGCCAGGCCACCGCCACTACCATCATGGACCGATTGGAGAGCCGTCAACTGGTGCAGCGCGTTCGCAGCAATACCGACAAGCGCAAGGTTCACGCGACACTGACTGACGCAGGCCGCGCCCTGCTGGCCCAGGCCCCGACCCCGCTGCAAGAGCGCTTCATCCAGCGTTTTCAGGCGCTGGAAGCGTGGGAACAGACCCTGCTGCTCTCCTCCCTGCAACGCATCTCCACCATGATGAATGCAGACGAAATCGACGCTGCCCCGGTGCTGAGCGTCAGACCCCTGACCGAAGAGCAAGCTTAAACAGCCACAGAATGACAGACATAAAAAAAGCTCCCGACCGGGAGCTTTTGTCTATCAGGCACCGGAGATAATTACTCTTCCAGGCTGATACCGATATTGGAGACGCCATCCTGAGAGGCGAATGCTCTGATAGCCAGGATACGATCGCTGTCGCGCTCATGGGCAACCCGCTTGAGCAACTCGACCTGAAACTCCAGCTCGGCCTCCATGTACTCGTGCTCGTAGAGCTCCTCTTCTGTCAGATCCCGCTCCTCCAGCAGCTCGATAAAACCGGCCACAGTGCCAACGGAGGCATGGCTGGCATCGTTGGCCTCTTCGCCAACCCGGCAGATCACCGAGTTGTAGGCGCAGCCCAGTGCCACACAGGCATCCAGCGCCGGATAGGCGCCGTAGGATTCAAACTTGCGGGGATCCGGAATATGGGCTTCTAACTCTTCGAGAATGGCTCCCAGATTGACACGTGAGCCCTTGACGGTCAGATAGTTCCACATCTGATCCAGCGCGTGCCGGAAGGCATCTGCATTGCCAAAACCGGAAGCCTGGCTGAACAGGGCATAGTTGGGGTACATGCGCTCTGCCAGCGCCAGGGTGTAGACGGTCTGTTGCCAAGGCTGTAGCTCGGCCAGTCGCTTATAAAACTTGTCACCAAACACTGGAGTCGGATCCTTTGCAAAATGTGGGGCAGATTGTAGCCCACGAGGGGCGTGGCGAAAACGAAAAAGCGCCCTGGTCGGCTATGTTGCGCTGGCAACTCGGGTAAGATGGGACGAGAGCGGCATCTTGTCGCGCCGCAAATTCTGATAAGGAACAAGAGTATGAGCCAACGTACCCTTCTTTTGCTCAGCCAGGATAATGCTCACTACGAACGTCTGCTCAAGGCGGCCAACCTCCCTCATCTGCGCATTCTGCGGGCCGACAACCCGAGCGATGCCGAACAACTTATCGGCGAGGCCCATATTCTGCTGGCAGAGCCAGCCCGCGCCAAGCCACTGCTGCCCAAAGCCAACAAGCTGAGCTGGTTCCAGTCCACCTATGCCGGGGTCGACGTGCTGCTCGATCCGGACAGTCGTCGCAACTATCAGCTCACCAACGTGCGCGGCATCTTCGGCCCGCTGATGAGCGAGTATGTCTTTGGTCATCTGCTCAGTCTGACACGCCAACTTCCTCTCTATCGGGAACAACAAAGACAACGACTCTGGCAGAGTCACCCCTATCAGGGGCTCAAAGGGAAAACCATGCTGATCCTGGGTACCGGCAGCATTGGCCAGCATATCGCCCACACCGGCAAACATTTTTGTATGAAGGTGCTGGGCATCAGCCGCAGTGGTCGGGAACGTGCCGGGTTTGACCAGGTTTATCAACTGCCTGCGCTCAACAAGATGCTGGCGCAGGCCGATGTCATCGTCAGCGTGCTGCCTGCCACCCGCGATACCCGTCATCTCTTCAATGCCGCGCGCTTCGAACACTGCAAACCGGGCGCCATCCTGTTCAACGTCGGTCGTGGCAGCGCTGTACACTCGGGTGACCTGCTCACAGCGCTGCGTACCGGCAAGCTGGCAATGGCGGTGCTGGATGTATTCGAGCAGGAGCCGCTGCCCGCCGACAGTCCACTGTGGGGACAACCCAACCTAATCGTCACCCCCCACAACAGCGCCTACAGCTTTCCAGAGGATGTGGCCCAGATATTTGTACGCAACTACATTCGCTTTATCGATGGCCAGCCACTGGATGGCAAGATTGACTTCGACAAGGGTTACTGACCAACACTGCTCATGCAAAAAAGCCCCGCCAGTCTGGCGGGGCCTTTTCATTTCAGCTAGTGGCTACAGCGATTAACCGGCGGCCAGCTCCTTGCGGTAGCTCTTCACCTTGGCCAGGAACTGGCGACGCTCCTTGCCACTGAGCGGTTCAGCCATCGGCAGCTTGGCGGTCATGGCATTAACCGGACGGTTGTTGATCCGCAGCTCGTAATGCAAGTGAGCACCAGTCGAGCGACCGGTATTGCCGGAGAGGCCGATCTTGTCGCCCATCTTCACCCGCTGACCGGTTTTGACCAGCAACTTGCTCAGGTGCAGATAACGGGTAGAGAGGGTTCGACCGTGCTTGATGACGATATAGGTACCCGCCAGCGGGTGGCTGGTCGCCTTCTGGACCACACCGTCACCCGTGGCCAGTACCGGGGTACCCACCGGAACGGCAAAGTCGGTCCCCTCGTGGGGACGGATAGCACCAGTCACAGGATGCTTGCGCGCGGGGTTGAAGTTTGAGCTGATCCGGTAACGACTGTGGGTCGGATAACGGCGGAAACCACGCTCCAGGCTGTTGCCCTGACCATCGTAATAGTTGCCATCATCGGAGAGCCAGGCCGACACCGTCTTGCCCTGACTGATCATTTCCACACCCAGCAGCTGGCTGTTACCGGTGCTCTTGCCCTCGACTGTCTCCTGGCGTACCAACACCTTGAATTTATCGCCCTTTTTCAGATCCTGGGCAAAGTTCATCCGCCACTGGAACAGGTTGGCAATCTTCTGGATATGATTGGCAGGAATGCCAGCATTGCGGGCACTGACATAGAAACTGCCGTTGATCACGCCACTGTAACGCTGCGGCTGCCACTCGACCTTCTCGTTGATCATGGAGGCAGTATAAGCATCGTCACTGCGCGCCATCACCAGCGTCTGCTTGATGTTCAGGCGGATTTTGAGTTGCTGCAGGATGTTGTCCTGATCGATCAGCAGCTCGATATTCTGGCCCGGCTTGAGGCGCGCCAGATAGTTCTTGTTGTCCGCGTCCAGCACCTTGTAGAGGGTGGTGGTGGAGAGACCGAGATTGTTAAAAATGGCGGTCAGGTTCTCACCATTACGCACTCGGTAATCCTGCCACTGCGGTGCGGTATCAACAGGGATATCGTCCTCTGCCGCACTCTGATCAACCAGTTCGTGGTCTGGGATTTCGTTAAAATCGGTGTTGTTTTCGTTGGTTGCCGTACCGGCGGTATCAATGGGCAACTCAAGGCGAAGAGGCCGCTCCAGGATATCCCCCGGCGCTGGCAGCAATGCCACTGCTGACAAGGTCATGGCCGTCAGCATCAGCATGGCGTAAAAATGTTTGCGGGGAACCGGTGGTTCCCAATTGGCAGCCTGTGCTACCAAGGGACGGAGACGTTTCATCCGCTATCCTGTATTTAGATCCAAGAGAGAGTATTGCGATGTCAGTTGTGACAAAACCGTATAAAACTGTTTTTTGGACAAAACAAATTACAAATAGTTCATCACAATCTGCATGAACCTCACATTTTATGCATAACACGCCCTGATGGGCAGAAATGATCGCCTTTTTTAACTATTTTTTCCTATTTTTAAGAGCCGGGTCGGACTCGATTCGGCATTAAAAATTCAAATGTTGCGATAATTTTTCCATGGAGTGGATATGACGTTATCAAAACTGTTGCGCTGGATAATCCTTGTACTGTTCCTGATTGGTGCAGTTATGTTGTTCGTTCTTGAAGTCTCCACAGTCCGCCAGTCAATCCTTGATCAGATGTCGGCCAATCTGGAGACCGCCATCACAGCCCTTGGACTGGTACTGCAAGGCACCCTGCTCAATGATGATCAGGTGCTGGCCGAAACCATCGTCAATGCCATGTTCGATGGCGGTTTCGTCAGCTCGGTCATGCTGGTGGATCCGGATGGTCAGGTGCTGTTTCAGAAGGTATTCCACTCTACCCAGCAGAATGTTCCCGGCTGGCTTCCCTCGGTTATCGGCATGCCCCCCGTCAAGATTGAGCAAGAGTTGACCGATGGCTGGCGCATGCTGGGCACTCTGACCCTTGAGGGACATAGCGGCTACGCCTATCAGCATCTGTGGAATGCCATCAGTCGCACCGGCATAGCCCTACTGGCGGGGCTCGTCGTATTTACCCTAGTCATCTCTCTGGTGTGCAAGCGCCTGCTGCAACCACTGGAGCAGATCAATGTGCAGCTGATCCGGCTGCGCAAACACCAGTTCAACAGCACCCTGCCCACCCCTTGGTTGCAAGACCTTAAAGAGGTGGCACTTTCCATCAACCAACTGGTCTCCGAACGCAAGCGGGATCTGCTGCAACAACGGCTCAAGATCACCCAACTGGGAAAACAGCTTGCCCCAACCATGCCACAGCCACTGCAAGGGCTAAGCCCGCTGCCAGAAGGCGGGCAACTGCAAAAATTTGTCTCCACACAAGGGGAAATCGCCCTCTATCAGCGTTTCTTGCCCAGTCAGCCCCTCGGAGCCGACAGCGATCTCGCGACCATCCATAGCACCCTGGAGTTATGGCAGCGCTCCCATATAGAGGGGATCTTGCTACCCCTCTCCCTGCTCAATCATCCGCAATGGTCAGAAATCGCCCCTCTGCTAAGCCAAGGCCGCGGCAAAACACTGGATTGGCGCTGGGATGTGGCCACATTCCCTGCCCATGGCCAAGTCACATTGGCTGCGTTGCAGGAAAAGGGGTGTGAGCTCGCCTTCAGCGCCATTCCCCTCAATGCGGATACCTTCAATCAACTTGACCCGCTCAATCCCATCTTTATCAGCTGTCAGCTGACCGATGAACCGCTCTACTGGAATCTGCTCTCCCAGACCATGCATGCCGCCGGTTATACCCTGCTGGCAGAATCGGGAGAGTGTCGCGACATCGACAAACTGCGGACCTGGGGTATCGATGGTTATGCCAAGGAGACGCAATCATGAAGAAGCTCGCCATGCTGTTGCCCCTGCTGTGGCAACCCTGCCTGATGGCTGAAACCGTCACTATAACCACCGGGGGTGAGCAGGGGATTTATCACCAGATAACCAAAGAATTTTGCCGTCTGGCTCATGAGGTCGACGAGCAACTTGCGTGCAAGCTGCAGAGCTCATCGGGTTCAATAGAAAACCTGAAGCGACTGAAGAGTGGCGAGTCCTCCTACGCCATGGTGCAGTCAGACTGGCTGTATCAGGCAAGCAAGGGCTTGGGCCCTTTTGCCACGCAGCCGCAACCTGAGCTGCGCGCACTATTTGCCACCCATGCAGAGCCCTTCACCATAGTGATACGTGCCGATGGAGATATCACGTCACTGGAACAGCTCAAGCTCGCCCCCATCGATATGGGGTTGAAGAACTCGGGTACCCGCCAGACGGCGCTGGCCCTGTTCAACATCTTGGGAGCGAAAGAACAGGATCTCGATCTGAAGAGCATGGCCAACCTGCCGGATGCGCTCTGTAGCAAGCAGATCGATGCATTTGCACTGGTGATGGGACACCCTAACCGGATTGTGCTCGACACCGCCAAACGTTGCGCGGTCACTTTCCTCCCCATCGATGGGGCCACCCGGGATCAGCTACTCAAGGGTGTCAAATATTACCAACGCAGTCAGGTGCCTGCCCGCATCTACCCCGGCAATCTGAAGGCGACGCCCACCTTTGCTATTGCCGCCACCCTGGTTACCAATGCCACCATGCCGGAAGAGTCTGTCTATCGCCTGACCAAGGCCATGCTGACCCAGCAAACCAAATTCAATGAGCAAACTTATGGCTACGCCAATATGTTTCACCGGGCACGCAATAAAACCGGCCCTGTGCTGAGCATTGAACAGCATCCGGGCGCGGCGAAATATTTCGATGAGTTGAAGGCGGCGGGCAAGCTATAGCTGACGACGAGGAGAGCGCAGTTGCTCGCTGGAGAAACGGGTCTTCATCGATGTCCACTGCGCCAGCCGATCGGCACTCCCCGCCAGCGTCCCTTCCCGCCGTGACTTCATGATCCAGATGCTTTTGGCATCGAAACTGTAAACGGGAATGAGATCGGTACGCTTGCTACCCGGCAGGATCCGGCTGTTGATGTTGTCGAGCACCAGTGGATCAGCCTTGGGTGTCGGGAAGTAGAGCGTCACCATGTGGAACTGGTTGTAACGCACCGCCTTGACGTAGGCCAACCGCAGCTTCTTCTCATCCACCCCCAGCTCCATCAGGGTGTAGTACTTGGAGATGCTGTAATCCTCGCAATCCCCACCCCGGGCACCGATGAACTCCAGCGGATTGGCCCAGTAATCCTCATCTCCCCACAGCTTGGGGTCTTCACTGTAGGTGAGATTGTTGAAGTAGTTGTTCACCAGCTCGATCTTCTGCTGATCCGTGGTTCCCGCTCTGGGAGTGAGCAGACGAGAGAATGCCTCGGCCCGCTGGATGGCGCGGCCACCGTACACCTCCTGCAGTTTGGCCCGCAGATCGGGGCTGGCAATATATTCGGAAAGGCGCGAAGCCTGCACACTGGCGCAACATAGCGCCAGTGTGCAGGCCGGGATCAACAACCATTTCATACCGGACACTCCATGTCAGATGCTGGAGGTCAGTATAGTCCGTCCGGATGAGAGACTCAGCCGCTAATCAGCGACATTGGGCAAATGCGTCTGCCAGTTGTTGCATGAATTGGGGATAACCATCCGGGCCGAGCGGCACCTGTTCACCCACCTCATCAAGCAACAGCACCTTGGCGCCAGTATTGCGTGCCACCGATTCGATCACTGCCGGTGAAAATTGCGGCTCGGCATAAATGCAGCTCGCCTGCTTCTCTTCCAGTGCCTTGCGGATATCCACCAGGGTCTTGGCGCCCGGGCGACGCTCAGGGCTCACGGTAAAGTGACCTTTTGAACTCATGCCGTAATGGCGCTCCCAGTAGCCATACGCCTCGTGGAAGACAAAGTACCCCTTCTCATTCACCGCCTTCATCTGGCCGGCAATCACCTTGTCCTTGGCATCCACCTTGGTATCAAATGCCGCGAGGTTGGCGTCATAGCGAGCCTGATTGGTCGGATCCAGCTTGCCCAATTCACTTGCGATCGCCTTGGCAATTACCTTGGCCTGCGTCGGGCCAAGCCAGATGTGGGGATCGACCCCTTCGTGATGATGCCCCTCATGCCCTTCATCATGGTCACCGTGCTCGTGGGCGGCATGATCGTGATCATCATGGTCATGGGAGTCATGACTATCCTGAGTCGCGTAGTTGAACAGCGGCATTCCCTCAACCTGAGTCAGGGCCAAAGCATGGGGATGATTGGCCAGCGGCTTGGCCATAAAACCTTCCAGCTCGGGGCCAACCCACACCACCAGCCCAGCACTGTTGATGTTGCGAATATCGGAAGGGCGCAGGGAGAAATCGTGGGGAGAGGCACCGGTCGGCAGCAATACCTTGGGCTCGCTCACCCCGTCAGTGATCGCCGCAGCGATGAAGCCAAGGGGCTTGATGGTGGTCAGAACCTCAATGGCACGAACAGGCAAACTCACCGCCAGCAGGGCAGTGAAAAGCACAATAATTCTCATTGGTGAATCTCGTCAGGGGGTGAGTATGTGATAATATAACAGCCGCTTTTTGTTATATTATAACTCTCACTGGCTGTAAACCCCGGAGTTGTCATGAACCAACTGGTAGAGCTGAAAGAGGTCTCTCTCTCGTTTGATGGACGCTCTGTGCTCGACAAGGTCTCCTTTACCCTCAATAAAGGCAAAATCACCACGCTCGTCGGCCCCAACGGGGCGGGCAAGAGCACCCTGAGCAAGCTGGTGCTGGGCCTGCTCACGCCGGATTCGGGCAAGATCACCCGCAGCCGCGATCTGAGAGTCGGCTATGTACCACAGCGCCTCTATCTGGATCCCACCCTGCCGCTGACAGTGCGACGCTTCCTGCAACTGGGCAAAAATAGCCGCCTCTCCATCGAGGAGGCACTGACCCGGGTGGGCGCAGAGGGATTGCTGGAAAACCGGATGCAAAAACTCTCCGGCGGCGAGATGCAGCGCGTGCTGCTGGCCCGCGCCCTGCTGGTCAAGCCCGAGCTGCTGGTGCTGGACGAACCGGTGCAAGGGGTTGATATCACCGGCCAGATTGAACTCTATGCCCTCATCGGTCAGCTCGCCGCCGAGTTCAATTGCGCCGTGCTGATGGTATCCCACGACCTGCACCTGGTGATGGCTAGCACCCACGAGGTGATCTGCCTCAATCGCCACGTCTGCTGTCATGGCGAGCCGGAAAGCGTGGCGCGCCACCCCGAATTTGCCCGTCTGTTCGGGCGACCGGAGCAGGAGGTGCTGGCGGTCTATACCCATCATCACCACTGCGATGGCGAACACCATCATCATGAACCGCAGGCTCCCGTCATCCGCCTGCCTTCTCGCAACAACACTCACAGCAAATAGCGCAAGCAACAGGACATTCAAGTGGACAGCTTTCTGTTATACGCCCTCGCGGCCGGTCTCGGCATCGCCCTGCTGGCCGGTCCCCTCGGCAGCTTCGTGGTATGGCGCAAGATGGCCTATTTTGGCGACACCCTCTCCCATGCCTGTCTGTTCGGTATCGCGCTGGGCATCCTGCTGCAGGTCGATCTCACTCTGGCGGTAGTGGTCTGCTGCCTCGCCATGGCGATGCTATTGGTGATCATGAGTCGCAACCAGCAGGTCGCGACCGATACCCTGCTCGGCATTCTGGCCCACAGCGCCCTGTCCCTCGGTCTGGTTACCTTGAGTTTTATGGATAACGTGCGGGTGGATCTGATGGCCTACCTGTTCGGCGACCTGCTCTCGGTACAACCGATGGATCTGCTCTGGATCTACGGCGGTGGCGCGCTGGTACTGCTCACCCTGTGGCGACTGTGGGATCCCCTGCTCTCCATGACCATCTCGGAAGAGCTGGCACGGGTAGAGGGGATCCGGGTCGATGTGCTGCGCTGCGTATTGATGCTGCTGATCGGGCTGGTGATCGCCGTAGCGATGAAGTTTGTCGGGGCGCTGATCATCACCTCCCTGCTGATCATTCCCGCCGCCACCGCCCGCCGCTTCAGCCAGACGCCGGAGCAGATGGCTGGCTTTGCCGCGCTGATTGGCTGTCTCGCCGTCCTGGGGGGGCTGACCCTCTCCTGGTATCAGGACACCCCGGCAGGCCCTTCGGTCGTCGTCTGCGCCACCAGCCTGTTTGTGCTGAGCCAGTTCAAGAAAGCCTGATAACCCGAGCAATTACAACGGCATACTCTGGCGTGTCTCCATCATTAGCCACTGGCGCAACCGGCTGATAGCGGGCTCATGGGCCCGCGAGCGCTTGCAGGTAAAGTAGAAGGCATCCCCCGTCTCCAGCTGGTGTACCGGCAAGGCCACCAGCTGGGGATCATCGGGCCGCAGCATGTAGTCATTCACGAACGCAACCCCCTGATCCCAGGCCGCCGCCTCCATCGCCAGCAGCACATGGCTGAAATGGTGCATCCGCGCCTCGTCCGGGATCACCAGCCCGCCCGCCTTGGCCCAGCGCTGCCAATCCTCGCCCCGCGCCTTGTAAATGGACTGCACCGAGAGCAGCGGCAGCTGCCAGATGGCCTCGGGCCACTCCCCGCTGATCTGCTGCAACAGGCGGCGACTGCAGACCGGAAAGAGCCGCTCCTGATAGATAAGATCGTGGCAGTAGCCCCGCCCGTTGGGTGAGACTGTGATAAAGCAGTCTGCCACCCGATCAGATAGCTCGGGATCCTCCGCCACCATCTCCAGACTCAAATCAAGCTCGGGGTAGAGCTGGCGCAATCCGGCCAATCGCGGGATTAGCCACTTCACCGCAAACGAGCTGTAGACCGCGAGCCGGACTCGCATCTCGCCGCCCCCGCGCAACTGTTCACTGCTCTGGGCAATCTGGCTGAGCCCAGCGGCAATTCCCTCGAAATAACTCTCCCCCTGGGTTGTCAGCGAGAGCAGCCGCCCCTGACGCAGCAGCAAGCGCTCACCCAGAAAATCCTCCAGCAGGCGGATCTGGTGGCTGACCGCACTCTGACTGACGTTCAATTCAAGGGCGGCACGGGAGAAGCTGAGCAGCCGGGCCACTACCTCGAAATATTGCACCGCACGCAGAGGAGGAAGCTTCATTATCTAAATATCTCATGAGTGGTCATTTTTTATCATTTTACTGGATATCAACCGGCACGCTACCCTCCGCTCATCTGAAGTGGGAGGTGGTATGAATGCAGTAGGGATCGGCATCCTTTATTTGGTGCTGGGCAATATGGTGGCGGTCTTTTCCGATGCGCTGGTCAAAGTGCTGGAGCCAGATCAGCCCATCTTCCAGTTTGTCTTTTTCCGCCAGCTCTCGGCCGCCATTCTGCTGATGCCCTGGCTGCTCTGGTCATGGCGCCGCAATCCACCGGTGGCCATCAAGTGGCACCTGCTGCGGGCCCATATCTGGGCGGTAGGCGTCTGCCTGATGGTAGTGGCCCTCACCCGCTTGCCGCTCGCCACTGCCAATGCCCTCTTCTATGCCGCCCCCCTGATGATGGTGCCGCTGGCGGTGTGGATGGCGGGGGAAGCGATCTCGCGGCAGAAGGTGCTGACCGCGGTTATCGGGTTTATCGGGGTACTGATCGTGCTGCGCCCGACCGAAGTGAACTGGGCAGCACTGGCGGCGCTCGGGGTGGCGCTGTCGATGGCGCTCAACAATCTGCTGATCAAGCGGATCCCACTCAAGCAGCCCATCGCCCAGACCCTGTTTTTCACCAACGTGCTGAGCATGCCCTTTATTCTGGCGCTGGCATTGTGGGAAGGGGGCGACTGGCAGTGGCAAATGTGGTGGCCCGCCTTCGGCTCCTCGGCGCTGATCATGGTCTATGCAGGATTGTGCGTGGTGGCCTATCGCAAGGCGGAGGCGAGCAAGATCGCCTCGGCGGAGTACACCGGTCTGCTGATGGCGGTGGCCATCGGGGTATGGTTGTTTGACGAGCAGCCGGGCCTGCCGCTGCTGCTGGGCTGTATCTGCATCGTCCTGCCGCTCATCGCCATGGCGCGCAGTAAGCCAAAACCGCTGGCCGAGCCAGCGCTCTAATACTCAGGGTCTCCCCAGAAACGGGGCGACCCTTTGCTGCAGATGGGGGACGATCTCATCTTCGAACCAGGGATTCTTCCTGAGCCAGAGAGTATTGCGCGGGGAGGGGTGCGGCAGCGGCAGCCAGCCGGGGCCATAGTCAGCCCAGCTGCGCACCGTCTCGGTGAGCGACCCCTTGGCCGCCCCCCGCAGGTAATGGGCTTGTGCATACTGGCCAATCAGCAGGGTCAGTTCGATGTTGGGTAGCAGCATCAATACCTTGTCGTGCCAGGTGGGCGCACATTCGGGGCGCGGCGGCAGATCGCCGGATTTTCCCCTGCCGGGATAGCAGAGCCCCATCGGCATGATGGCGATGCGGGATTCGTCGTAGAAGGTGGCTTTATCGACCCCGAGCCACTGGCGCAGTCGGTCACCGGAGGGGTCATCCCACGGGATACCGCTGGCATGCACCCGGGTGCCGGGCGCCTGACCGATGATCAGCAGGCGGGCACTCTCGGCCCCGCGGATCACCGGACGAGGCCCCAGCGGCAGATGAGCCTCGCACAGACGGCAGGCCCTGATTTGCTCAAACAACTTATCGATTCGCTGCATGACGTTGATAGTACCAGCATTTCCCTGTTTTCCCTCTTGTGGAAACAGGGCGCGCGCCCTACTATCGCCATGAGTGTTTAATTTAATAAACGGATAATAATGAAAAACTGGCTAGGTACCGGCACCGCGACCCTCTCCTTCATCCTGTGGGGGATGCTGCCGCTCTATTATCAATTCATGCCCGAGGTCAACATGTGGGAGCTGATCTCCCACCGGGTGCTCTGGTCTGTGGTGCTGCTGGGGGCCCTGTTTTTGCTGCTTGGCCACAAGGTGCCTTGGGCACAACTGCGCAGCGAGCCGCGCCAGCTCGGCCTCATTCTGCTGGCGGGCCCCGTAATGTCCATCAGCTGGTGCATGTTCACCTGGTGCCTCACTACCGGGCAGGTGCTGACCACCAGCCTCGCCTTCTTTATGACCCCACTGTTCAATATCGTATTCGCCGTCATCTTCCTCAAAGAGCGGCTCACCCCGCAAAAGCATCTGGCAGTCGCTCTGGCACTGGCGGGTCTCGCCTACATGCTCTTCTGCTACGGCCAGCTCCCCTGGTTCTCCCTCATCATGGGGGCCAACTTCGCCTGCTATGGCCTTATCAAGAAGAAAATCCACTACGACACCGGCACCAGCCTCTATCTGGAAGCCATGGTGCAACTGCCCGTCGCGCTGATCATCATCGGCACGCTGGCATGGCACGGGGAAGGGGCATTCGTGAACGGGGATCTGGCCGACAAGCTGCTGCTGATGGGCAGTGCGCCCGCTACTCTGCTGCCGGTGGGGCTCTTCTGCTATGCGGTGGCGAGAACCCGGATGAGCACGGTGGGACTGCTGCAATATATCGAGCCCAGCCTCGCCTTCCTGCTCGCCATCTACTGGTTTGGTGAGGCGCCGGACCCCATCAAGGCTGTCGGTTTCGCCTTTGTCTGGGCTGGTCTGCTGGTGAGCCTGTTACCGCTGCACCGGCTCAAGCGCCGCCCTCAGGGCGTACCGCGATAGGACTCCAACACCTTGTGCCAGCGGGGATCCTTGTCCATCTGCTCGGCGATGTCGTTGAGGGTGGCATGCAGCTCTGGGCGAGATTTGGGCAGCAGGATATGGCGGGTATAGCTGGATTGGGGGAATGGCGAGATAAACAGCTTGCCCTGATAGTGGTTTGAGTCGATGAAAAAGCCCAGCGCGGAGCCAGGCACCATGGTCACATCGATGCGGCCGCGCACCAGCAGCTCAAGATTGGTCTTCACCTTCTTGGCATCGTGACGCTCCAGCTCTCCCCTTGCTGCCGCATCGTCGATCCCCTGATAGCGGTAGCCCTCCACCCCGCCGAACACCAATCCCTTGAGGGAGTCGGGTCCGCGATAGGTGATCGGCTTGTCGATGTTCGAGATTAGCTCGTTGGTGTCGCGCATCACCGGAAAGGTCCAGAGATAACGCTCGCGATGGGGATCCCCTACCCAGGCGGGATTGACCCAGACCACCAGACCATCAAAGTCGGGATCCGCCATCTCCAGCGCCAGCCGGGCGCGATTAACCAGCCAGAGCTCGATTCTGGGTTCCCCCCCCAACTTTTCATTGAGATACTTGACCAGCTCGCGGCTCAGTCCGGCATCCACTCCGGTATTGAAGGGCGGATGCTGATGGTAATCGTAGAGACGGATCGTCTCCCCCAGAGCCGGAACCGACAACAGTAACCACAACCAGAACCAGACTCTCATCGCACCTCCTTGCACTGCTTTTGAGTTTGGCACAGAGAAGTACAAATGATAAAACCTCCTGACGGGATATCCCCGCACGCCTCTCCCCCCTCTTCTCGCTGGTTTATCTATATGGTGCGCACCGCTACCGGCCTGCTCTATACCGGGATCAGCACGGATCCGCTGCGCCGTCTTCGTCAGCACCAGAGTGGCAAGGGCGCTCGCGCCCTGCGCGGCAAGGGGCCACTGACGCTGGCGTGGCAACAGGAAGTCGGCGAGAAGGGGGCGGCTCTGCGCCTCGAATATCGCCTCAAGCAGCAGCCGAAATCCTTCAAGGAGCAGCTGATCTACAGCCCGGCACTCTGGCAGAGCTGGAGCCCCCAGTGGTTACCCGCAGCCACCCAGCCTTGAGGACGACAGGCAAAAAAAGGCCACTCGATGAGTGGCCGGAAAGGGGAAATCAGGGAGCATCACACAACGTCTTGCACAACCTCAGGCGGGTTAGAGGTAGGTATTGGAACGCTTGCTGCGGTTGCTGATCAGCCAGCAAACCGCCAGTACCAGCAGCAACCAGGGAGCCAACTTGACGATCAGGGCAAGCATGCCGCTCAGCAGCCCCAGTAGTACAAACACGCCGCTCACCAGCAGCATGGCTACCAGGGTAAAGCCGGTCAGCGCCATGACCAGCAACACTCCCAGCAATATGAAAAATTCCAGCATAACTTGCTCCTTACGGGCTCTCTGTGCCGCCGGGCTGCCTTGCGGTCAATCCAGCCAGCGTTTCAATTCATAACGGGGCGGCATCACCAGCACCGCCAGCAGATAGGCAGCCAGTGCCAGCGGTGGCACCAGGATCAGGGCGAGCAGGGCTACCACTCGCACCGTCACTCTGGAGATCCCCAGCCGTTGGGCAATGCCGGCGCAAACGCCAGTCAGCTTGCGATGGACAAGATCCTTGGGCCAGGGAGTCATGGTTATACCTCCACCTTCTGCCCCTTGAGACGGGCCAGCTCGCGCTCGATCTCGTCATTGAGCTCCAGCTCGCGGAACTGGGCCTCCAGCGAGGGATTCTGCCCCAAAATGGCCGCCTCCAGCTGGGCTTCCAGCTGTTCGACCCGGCCTTGAAAACCGTCAAAGCGCGCCATCAGCTCATGCATGCGCTGGTTGTCCACCTGAGCGCGAGCACGAATGCGGCTGTGGGCCGTCTGCTCGCGCAGGGTCAGCAGTTTCTGCTTCTCCCGCGCCTCGGTCAGCTTGGCTGCCAGTCGCTCGCTGTCGGCGGTAAGCTGGGCCAGCACCTCGGCCACCCGGGCCTTGTCCTGTTCCAGCTGTTCACATTTCCTGGCCTCCGCCAGCTTCTCGGTGAGGGCGGCACGGGCCAGATCCTCACGGCCTTTCTGGATGGCGAGCTCGGCCTTGGCCGACCACTCCAGGATCTGCGCCTGCAACCCCTGCTGGTGACGCTCCAGCTGTTTCTGTTCAGCAATCACGCGGGCGGCCTGGGTACGCATCTCGACCTGCACCTGCTCCATCTCTTCGATCATCAGGCGCAGCATCTTCTCCGGCTCTTCACTCTTGTCGAGCAGGCTGTGCAGGTTGGCATTTATCACGTCGGTCAGGCGGCTGAATACGCTCATGGTCTGGCTCCTTGTTGATGGGATGGCTATCTCTTCCCATTGCATTACAAGAGCCGTGCCAAGAAAGATTATTGTTGTTTTACATATAGATGGGAATTTACCGAGGAAATTCAAGAAGGGTTTATTGGTGAAAATAGCCAACCAGGTGGTGATTTTTACCAATAAAAAAGGGAGCCTGAGGCTCCCTTGTCGATTCATCTGCGATATCTAGTCAAGCTGCGTGGCTGTGGCCCAGCTTGCTGTCCAATTCGGCCAGCTTGGCCTCCATCCTGGCACGGCACACTTCGGAGAGCTCGCGAATGCCAGCGGCACCGTGCTCCTTGCTGCAGACCGGTGCCATCACTTCCACCAGCACTTCGCCGTTGTCCCAACGATTGAGGTCGATCTGACCGAAGTAGCTGGAGCAGACGATGGGCACCACGGGCACTTCAGCCTGTACCGCAGTGTGGAAAGCGCCCGCCTTGAATGGCAGCAGGCCACGCCCCTTGGAGCGGGTCCCTTCCGGGAACATCCAGATGGAGGTGCCGCGATTCTTGATGCGATCCACCACCTGACCTATGGTGCCGATGGCACGGGAGCGGTTGGAGCGGTCGATCAGCACGTTGCCGGAGAGCCAGAAGATAAGGCCGAAGAAGGGGAGCCACAGCAGGCTCTTCTTGCCCACCGCCACCACACCGGGCTGCACCGCACCGGTCACGGTGAAGATGTCGAAGTTGCTCTGGTGGTTGCAGACGTAGACCGCCGGGCCGACCGATTTGACCTCGTCGGCCACCGTCACCTTGACTCGCAGTCCGATCAGCGGGCAGACCGCGTGATACATGCGGGCGAAAACATAGACGTTGTTGGGATGGCGCGGACGAACCAGACAGAGCAGCAGGCCGAACAGGAACCAGAAAATGAGCAGCAGACCAAGCAGCAGCACACGGGCAATTTTGAGCATCGAACACCTCGAGTTTTAACTCGGCGCAGTATACTGATCCCCCTTTTAGCGAACAAGCGTTCGCCAAACAGAACCGACCACCCTCCCCGTCGCGCCACCCACAGTACTGCTCATCAATACGCCGCCGACTTGCCCCACCCGCCATTGGTCGTTAGGATGGCCCCATCTTGATGGACGGGGCGAACATGATTTTGCAACAACGGGTAGCGAAACATCTCCTGCTGCTGGTCTGCCTGCTGCTGCTCAATTGTGCGGCCCAGCCGCTGGCCCGGCTTGCCCTGCTTGATCAGGCGCTCAGCTGTCAGGCGCTACCCGTTCAGAACTCGACAACGGATCTGGGGGATGCCAAACCGGCCAGCCCGCAGCCAGGCAGTTGCCAGCTCAACGGCAAGTGGCTGAGCGCCGCCCCCCTGCTCTGCATCGAACAGCTCTTCTTTGCCGTGGCGGTGCTGATCGCCCTGCTGGCCCCCCTTTGGCGCTACACACCGCCACTGCCCCCACCCATAGTCATCTCGCCACCCGAACGGCGTCTGCACCTCACCCTCTGCATCTGGCGGGAATGATTCCGGCTCTTTGCCATTGGTCATGACTCATGTTTGCGAGACCATCGCCGCCTTCTTGCACCAACGGGGCACGACTGCGGCGTACTGAAAACAGATTTACGGCATGGCGTTGTTGCAGGGGAATACCTTGCTGCCCCGACGCAACCACGACGACTGCCGACTAGCTTGCACAAGGCTGGCCACTTCAGGCTGGCACTACCCGATTTTAAGGAGTATCCATGAAACCGACTCTGAGCGCCCTGCCCCTGCTGGCCTCTCTCTGCGCAACCCTGCTGGCTCCGACCCTGCACGCGGCCCCCTTCACCCCTGAACAGGAAGCACGCATCAAGGAGCTGATCCGCGAGACTCTGATCGCCAACCCCAAGATCCTCGACGAGGCGGCCGAGTCCTGGGAGAAGCAGAATGCCGCAGCCCAGGAGGCCCAGCTTGGCAACTTCATCAAGGGCAACAAGGATGTGCTGTTCAACAGCGCAACCAGCCCGCGCCTGGGTGCCAAAAACCCCAAGCTGACGCTGGTGCTGTTTACCGACTACAACTGCCCCTACTGCAAGCAGTTCGATCCCCAGCTGACCAGGCTGCTCAAGGCCTATCCGAATGATCTGGGGCTGGTGATCAAATTGCTGCCGTTCAAGGGGCAGAGCTCCGCCAAGGCAGCCCAGTACAGCCTGACCCTGTGGCAACAGGATCCCGCCCGCTTCTTCGCCCTGCACGACAAGCTGATGAGCAAGCAGGGGATGCTGACCGAGGCGGACATCAACAAGGCGCTGGCGGCCACCGGCAATGTGGCACTCAAACCGGAGGGTAAAGCCACCGAGGAGCTGCGCAACAGCCTGCGCATTGGTACCCTGCTGGGTGTACAGGGCACACCGGCGACCCTGATCGGCAACCAGCTGGTGTCGGGCGCCATCCCCTATGAGGAGCTGGAGCAGCTGGTGAAGGCAGAGCTGGCCAGGCAGAGCTAAGGTCGGGGTCGCCCGCAGGGGCAGGAAGCGCTCGCACTGCGGCAATGGTGAGCCCTCAGGTCACCCCGTCTCCATGCAAAGAGCCCGGTATCACTACCGGGCTCTTTATTTCAGGAAAGAAAGGTGACAAACCAGCTCTATTGGGCGGGCGCCATCATCCCCTGCCCGAGCCGCCCTCTGGCACTGGTACGCTCGGCTTCGTCAAGCACACCATCTCCGTTCTTGTCCATTTGGGTAAAGAGAGCCTCATGATGCGCCATGAACTGTTCCCTGGTCGTGTCCTGCATCGGCCTCATGTTGCCCATGTTCCCCATCTTGCCAGGCATGGCCTTGCCTGACTGCTGCATTGCCTCGTGCATCTTGGCCATGGCTGCCTCTCTCTCGGCAATCGAGAGGGTGCCATCCTTGTCACTGTCCTGCCGGGTGAAACGCTGCTCGGCTCTTTCCATAAACTGTGCCTTGGTAATGTCCCCCTTGATGAACATCAAGGGCTCATCGATGCTCTCATCGGCAGCGATGGCGAAACCGCCAAGCAGCACCATAGGCAGAAGATAAAATTTGAGCATGGCTGTCCATTCCTTAGTAAGGGTCTCGGTACGGCCGAGGCCAACTGACGATCGCCAGGGTAATCCCCGACGCCTCCTGTAGTGTAGTCCCAGGGTCATTCCAGACAGAGAGGCAGATCCCAAGGTGCACAGTCACGCTTTTCTGCCGGTGACTTTGCGTCCTATTCATGGCGATGAGGGGAGGTTTCCGTTAAAATGACGGGTTTTTGCCGTGCCTGGTTTGCCAATCCCCACCATCAGGCACTCGCAGCGTGAATCCTATGATGCCAGTGATGCAGGATCTGCCATGAACAACTACTTTCGGGTGCTGGGCGTCAAGTCCAACGCCAGCGAAAACGACATCAAGAAAGCCTATCGTCGGCTGTCGAACCAGTACCACCCCGACAAGCTGCACGGGGCCAGTGAAGAAGAGAAAGAGCAGGCAGCCATCAAGCTGCACCAGGTAAAGCAGGCCTATGAAGTGCTGTCCGATCCGAAACAGCGGGCCGCCTTTATCAAGGATTTCAACAACGTCATCGTGACCGACCCCGCCTCCGCCATGCAGGAGATGTGGGATCAGTTCTACCCCTGAAACAGCAGGCAGAAAGAGCAACTATGCAAAAGAGATGGGACCAGGCGCGGCTCAAGTCGCTGCAAAGCGATGCCAGCGAAAACATCGAATCCTACCGGGATCAGGACGACCCCAAGGGGCTGGAACAGTTCACCGACCAGATGAAGAGCCTGCTGCTGGCCGATATGAGCATGCTGGAGTTTATGCCCGAGTATCTGCCGCTGGCCCTCTATGGCCGGGTGCAGTTCCCGGCCAAGGCCAAGTCGCAGTGGAACAAGTGGCTCGCCAGTGGCGAGCAGCCAAGCTGGGACGAGTTCAAGGTGAGCGTCGGCTTCAACAACGCCGCCCTGCCGCTGGTCAAGGCGGTGCGGACCCAGAGCGAAGATCAGCTGATGGAAGCCTGCGCCGTGCTGTTCCTGCTCGACAACCCGCTGCCGCGCGGCAGCCACCGCGGCGATGACGACTATGAGCTGCGCGATGAAGAAGATGAAGACGGGGAAGATGCCGACGCCGACTACCACGGCGGCAGTGACCGCTATGGTGATGACGACGGCGATCAGGATATGTACGACGAAGTCCGTTTCTAATTGGGGCAAGGCATGAGCAACAGTCTGATAGAAATTACCGCCATCGAGATCAAAGAGCTGGCCGTTATCGAGCCGAAGCAGGCCAGCGAGAAGTTCGAGCTGATCGCCAAGACCATGTCTGACGACCAGCTGGCAGAAGTGATTGAAAACATTGATATCGTTACCCTGACCCAGATTAACGGCCAGCACGATATCTCCTTCCCCTCCATCATCTCCGAGCTGATGACCCCGGAGCGGATCCGCGACATCGTCTGCCAGCAGCCGCTCTACTGGGAAGAGGCGATCAAGAACAACGCCGACGAGCTGCAACAGCACACCTTCGACTTCCTCAACTACCTGATCCGCACCCAGGATAGCGAAGCCAAGCAGCGCGAGATCCTCGAGTGCGTGGCCGAAGATCCGGCCGGTCTCTTCTACCTCGCCATCCCCTTTATCGAGTTCTATCGCGGCGATCGCTATGAAGAGGACGAAGGCTATCGCGACGTGCTGCACGCCGAAGAGGAAGACCTTGAAGAGTCCCTGCGCTACAGCGAGCGCCAGCAGAGCGAGGATGTCCACGACTACGCGCTGGATGACCCGCGCAGCCTCCTGATGCTTATTCGCGAGCTGGCCCCCGAGGTGGAGAAAGCCATCAAGGCGCTGCTGCGCAACGAGCACTCCAGCTGGGACGGCATCATCAACAAGTTTGCCGCCGAGCTGGTGATGCAGGCCAAAGAGAAGAACAAGGTCGAGGAAGACGAGTACGGCGACGTCGACGACATGTTCAGCTTTCTGGATTAAGGAGCCCATTCATGCAGTTAGTCATTCGCGATGCCAACCAGGGCCCCTTTCTGAGCCAGGTGCTGCGCTTTGGCCGCGACAACGAACTCTTGAGTCAGCAGCAGCTGGCCGCCATCAAGGGCAAGGCGGTACTGATGAGCCTCAAATTCGCCGACAAGTACTACAACAAGTACAAGATGCACCTGCTGGAGCAGGCCGCCCACGACGTCATCGGCGTGGTGAGCCTCGGCCTGCAGGAGCTCTCGGCGCGGGATCCGGCCAAGGCGCTGGCGCTGCTGCAGGCGCCGGAAGGCCCCATCAAGCCGTTCCAGAAGGGCTGGTCGATGCTCATCACCGTCAGCCCCAAGCAGGCTGGCAACAGCCTCTACGGTGACGTGGATGCCCGCCTGCTGGACAAGATCTCGAGCCCGCCCGATGTGGAGGAGTGGCAAGGGTGGCAGGAGTACGAGAAGGCGCTGACCGAGCACAACAAGAGCCGCCTGATGGAGCTCATCGACCAGCACTTTTTCGCCTGCGAAAGCGACCACCCCACCATGGAGGACAAGCTGGCCGAAGCACTGCTCTACCGCATCCTCTGCGGCAAGGGCAGTGGCGCCGCCCCGCTCAAGGTGAAGCAGGATCTCAAGCGCAAACTGGCGCGGGAGATTGAGCTCGACGAGAGCTGGTATGACACCGACTACCTCGCCGCTCAGCTCGCCCTGATGCTGAACGCGCTACCCGCCGACATGGCCGCCGCCCTGCGCCAGGAGCTGAGCCCGGGTTTTGTGCCCAATCTGCTCCACACCCTCGGCTTTGTGCGCCAGTACCAGCTGCTGCAAAAAGAGAACGCCTCGCCGGAGAAACTCGACAACATCGAGATGCGCGCCGGTCTCAAGCACCCGCTGCTCGGCTGGCCGCTCTACCACGACTTCTAAGGCCGCTTTCACCGCCCATCAGTCGCACCACAACGCCCGGCCTGCCGGGCGTTGTTCTATCCTCCCCTCACCCTCTCGACAGCAAAGAGAGAACACACGCAAGTCACCCTGAGGCTGCCCCTTCTCTTCCCAATATTTATTCACTCAATACCCAAGGATGAATAAACAACCTGCAATACAACAACTTGGCGCCAGCTGCGTTTCGGGGCAACAAAGCGGGATGCAGATCCCGCTACAGCGCCATAATCGGCACTAAATAGCCGACTGGATCACATCAACCGTGCCGCAATCGCGTGGTAAGCCGAGCTACAACCACGGCTCAATCGCGCATAAAAAGGCGGAATAGATCAATAAAAAGCAATTAATCGCGCCGGATTAAATTTCAGGTATGGCTATTTGCACCGCTTGGCCGCTAAATGACAGACCGGCCTTCAGACCAGCATGGAAGCACACAAGGCTAGCCGGCAGCAGACCGGTACGCTCTCAGGACGAGTAATGACTTTCTTCTCTCACAGGAGACAGACCGTGAGCGCTTCGAATCAACACCCCACCATTCCCCCCGGCTCCGGGGCGCTGTTCTTTATCCAGACCTTCTCGACCCTGGGGTTTGCCGTGCTCTACTCCACGCTGGTGCTCTACGCCACCAAGCGGCTCGGCTTCAGTGAATCCCAGGCCAACGCCATGATGGGGGTCTTCGGTGCCTTCAACTATGGCCTGCACCTGTTTGGCGGTTATCTCGGCGGGCGCTACCTCAGCAACCGCAACCTGTTCGTGATGGGGATGGTGCTGCAGGTGATCGGCTGCTACTTCATCGCCGAGATGGGGATCACCGGCCTCTACTGGGGGCTCGCCATGTTCCTCACCGGCAGCGGCCTCAACGTCACCTGCCTCAACATGATGCTGACCCAGCGCTTCGCCCCGGATGATCACCGCCGCGAGAGCGCCTTCCTGTGGAACTACGCCGGGATGAATCTGGGCTTCTTTATCGGCTTCACGGTGGCGGGCTACTTCCAGCTCACCGAGGATTACCGCACCCTGTTCCTGTTTGCCACGCTGGGCAACATCATCGCCATCATCGCCACCTTCGCCTGCTGGCCGATTCTGGCGGATATCAGCACCCCGCTGCGCCATATCAAGGGGCGCGGTTTCTATCTGCGAATGCTCGGTGGCCTCGCCATTCTGGCCATGCTGGTGCCGGCGCTGCGCCTGCTGCTGACCCACGCCAGCTTCAGCGGCAGCTTCGTGCTGATCCTGGGGGCCGTGGTGCTGGTACTGCTCTGCGTGATGACCGCCCGCCATCCGGACGCCGCCGAGCGCAGCCGCATGGTGGCCTACCTAATCCTCGCCCTCGGCTCCCTCATCTTCTGGTCGCTCTACCAGCTGGCGCCCATGGGGCTGATGCTCTTCTCCGAGCACAACATCAACCTCAACGTGTTCGGGCTGCGGGTCGCCCCCCAGTGGATCCAGAACATCAACACTATCGTCATCGTTATCGGTGGCCCGCTGATGGCACTGCTGTTCAAGCGGCTGCGCGAACAGGGGTGGAATATCGACATCCCCTCCCAGTTTGCCGCCTCCCTGTTCTGCATGGGATTGGGGATGCTGGTGCTGCCGATCGGTATCCATCTGGCGGGTGCCGACGGGCTGGTCGCCTTCAAGTGGATCGCCATCAGCTATGTGCTGCAGAGCTTTGGCGAGCTGCTGATCTCCCCCATCGGTTACGCCATGATTGGCAAGCTGGCCCCCGCCAGCCTGCAAGGCTTGATGATGGGCTGCTGGATGATGGTAACCGGCGTCGCCTCCGTGCTGGCGGGGTATGTCTCCGGCGCCATGCCGCAGAATATCGGCAGCTCTCCGGTGGCCACCAACCCGGGCTACAGCTCGGTGTTCAATATGCTGGGCTGGGGCTCGATGGTGGGCGGGATCGTCCTGCTGTTGCTGGTGCCCCGCCTGCGCCTGCTGATCGCCTCGAAAATCACCCCGCAACCGGCGGCGACAGCTATCCCCGTCTGATCGGGCTCGGGCCAGCCATTTCAGTGGCCCCTGCCAGCGCGAGCGGTTAAATCAGCAACGCGGCTGATCATGCAAAGGACCCCGCCATCATGGATGGCGGGGCCCTTCTCTTTTGGTGGGATGGATGACCCGCGTCTGGCTGCCGAGCCCCCGTTTAGGCTTCGTCAATCAAGCCTATGTCCCCACAGGTCTCGTTTCTCAAACATCCGATTTTGGGGTTCCCAAACGCAGCAGCTTGAGCAATCGATATAGAAAAAGTGGCTGAATAATCGTCAACACTATGGTTAGCCAAGCCAATAGAGTTATGTTGCCAAGGTGACCATCGACATTTGTTAAAATCATCGAAGAGACGATGGCAGCCGAGCCACTAAATATATGTTGAAAAACATTTTGTAATGACATGAATCCCGCCCTTTCCCAAGGCGCTGCTACTTGACTATTAACAGCAGCAACGGTGATCGTTCGGGTCGATGTAACCACCATGAATAACGTGAAAATCACTATGGTCGGCAACCAAGGCTCATGCAAAAAACCATCCCAAACAACCGCTATCGTCAATGCCCCCATCAAAATTGTCACTTTCATTGCGCCAAAACGGTCAATAAACAATCCACCAAGCTGCATTGAAAACAGGCTAAAAATGCCGCCCATGACATAGTAATGACTCATATCACCACGAGGGACATCAAGGTTAAATTGAAAATAAGCAGCTATGTTGGGAACAATAAGGAAGGTGCTGAAAATTGCCAACCCAATTGCCATAAACGCATTCAACACCACAGGTCGCTTCAACATTTCAATGGATGAAAAAGCCTTCTGACTCAATCCCAAGTGGGCCGTCATCCCGGGCAGCCTTGTATATACCGCCACGCAGATACACAATCCCAAGCCACCTAAAACATAGAAAGGTGCACTCCATCCTTTTAACATTGCCAGCTCCAATCCCAACGGCACACCGGCAATCGCTGACAACGAAAACGCCCCCATCACGATGGCCATCGCTCGGCCACGTTGCTGTACAGGCGTGGCATCCACAACGATCGCCAGAGCAATGGATGTTGCAGGGCCAGCAAACATACCGGCCAGCAAGCGGGTAAAGAATAAACTTTCCATATCCCATGCCAAAACGCAGGCCCAAGTGGATAGCGTGATACCCAACAATGTGATCAGTGCAACATGCTTTCTATCAAATAGGTCGAGATATCTGGCACATAACAACGATGATAGTGCGGCGGCCAATGCATACCCACCACCTAAATATCCTATATAGGTTGGACTTATATTTAGTGCGCGAGATAAATCAGGCCCGAGAGGCATAATCATCATAAAATCAAGAGCACTGACCAATTGAATCAATGCGGCCAACCAAACAACGTTAAAATCCATAACCGAACTATTGTTGTGAGTTTTTTTGCCCACATTATTTTTATCTAGCATCATTGTGTTTACTCTCAATCTTTAGAGATAGAAAGTATACCCACTATCACATTTTAATTTTATTCGTTAAAATGGCATGAATTGTTATCAGATTAGGGATAATCAATGCGTACCGGCATGGAATTGAATGCGCTGAAGATTTTCATTGCAGTGGTTGAAAACAGCAGTTTTGTCGGGGCATCTAAAACCCTTCAAATCCCCACCTCAAATGTGAGCCGCAGTATTTCTCAATTGGAAGAAGCCTTGAACCTTCAACTGATTGAACGCTCAACCCGCCATATGAAGCTCACACAGTCAGGGCAACTGCTCTATACCCGAGTAAAACCACTGCTGGAATCACTGGAGCAAACCGAGGCTGAATTGACATCACAGCAGATTCAGCTGAAAGGGCCATTACGCATCTGCATTCCCAATGAGGCTGGGCCAAAACTGCTCGGTACTGCCATTGCCGACTTTGCCTGCCAACATCCTGAAATAACGATCAGCTGCATTACCAATCTCTCCGGACTTGAATCATTAAGAGAGGATTTGGACATGGCAATCATCATTCACAGAGGCAAGATGGATGACTGCGATTACATAGCCAGCCATTTGACCACCATTCCCTGTACTGTTGTTGGCTCCCCGTCATTGATTCAGAAGTGGGGGCTTCCCAACCACACATCACAACTCAAAACTCTCCCCTGCATAACAACGGTGAGCGCTCTGAAAGGGATGCCTTGGCAATTTACTCGCACGAGCAGTGAATTTTCCACCATCCAGGTGAATGAACACTACCGGGTCAATAGTGGTGAACTGGCGTTAAAAGCAGCAATAGCCGGTGTAGGTTTTGCCATTCTGGCCAAGGTATCTTGCCAAGAGTTTATTGATGATGGCAGCTTGGTCGAAATTGAACTTGAGCTACCCGCCGCCCCATTGCAGTTGTTTGCTGTTTATGCAAATCGCCAATATCTTCCTGCTAAAACACGTGTATTTATTGAGTTCATTCGACAAAATATTATGAGCTATCAGTAGCTAACCTCTACAAGTTAAACTGACCTTTCAATATATCAAGAAAGTGAACTTGCCAAGCTTTATTTCTCAAGAAAGTTTTACTAATAAAAACATTCCCTCGCCATAACCCTCTCCCAAAAGAGAGGGGAAAACTCAGCAGCAACCTACTATCGCAAATGTCTAATCACGCTTCACGAATCAGATATTAAAGGCTAAAAACAACCCTAACTTTAATTAAATATCTTTTCCATAAAGAGAAATGTAAATACCTGTTTGTTTATATGAATTAGGATTGCAGATCCCACTTCCATATAAATACTCATTCCGATGGGATAACAATTCATCTGATTCCTTTTCAAAGATGGTAAATGATACTTTTTCTTTATGAAGAACTCCTTGCTCACCAATGACCGATATTTCTACTTGATATTCACCGCTTTGCCATTTAAAGTTTTTATCGAAGAAATCATTTACCTTTTTTAAATTATCATCACTAACACAAGGCATTGATAAAGAAGTAGTAGGGGGAAATCCCAAAATATTATTCACAGGAGGTGATGGTAGTTGAGGCGACACGGGGTTTTGAAGATCCTCCCTGAGATTAGATATCAATTCCCTCAAATTCATTTGCTCTCTCCGAGACATAACTGTTTGGAAGCTAATATTCTTTCCCCAACTCTCCCCAGGCAAAATATCAAATGGTGTAAACATTAACAATTGAGCGTCAGTTTGAGAGTTCCAAAAACCGAGAGATGTTAACTGGAATTGATCAGAACCAGTGCATTTCAGCTCTAGATCAATTCTTTTTACTGACACAGGTTGGCCACCTGTATTTTTCAAGATAAGATACCAATTTAAGTTAGGGTAACCAATGAAATGATTTAAAAAAACCTGATTCATTTTATTTAAAGATAACTTACCTTTAAATATCTTAGATTTTATTTTAGGCCAGACATTCATTAAAAATGATATCCACGCCACGACTGCAGACCAAAAGCGCCAATCTGAATACCATATTATTTCTTCCATTAATCCTCCATATTAATAAATAAGCAAGAGGAAAAACCTCTTGCTTATATTCACATAATTTCATCCGTTGATGTAGGAACGTCAATCTCGATGCGATCCACCCGCTGCAAACCGCGGGGCAACTTGGCGCCACGGCGGCCGCGCTCGCCGCGGTAGTAGTCGAGATCGGAGGGTTTGAGGGTCAGCTTGCGCTTGCCGGCAAACAGGGTGACCGACTGGCCCTGCGGGATGACGGCGGCCATCACCACAAACTCCTCCCGCGCCTTGACCCGCGCGGACGGAATGCTGATCAGCTTGTTGCCCTTGCCCTTGCCGAGCACCGGCAGGGTGTTCATCGGGAACAGCAGCATCCGCCCTTCGTTGGAGATGGCCATGCAGAGATCGGTCTCCGGCGAGCCAATCTTCTGGGGTGCCATCACCAGCCCCCCTTCCGGCACGGTGAGCAGCGCCTTGCCGTTCTTGTTCTTGCCGATGAGATCGTCATAGGTGCAGACAAAGCCGTAACCGGCGTCGCTGGCGATCAGATACGGCTCGCCTTCGTTGCCCATCACCAGATGACGCACCTCTTCACCGGCACCCAGCGCAAAGCGGCCGGTGAGCGGTTCGCCCTGACTGCGGGCTGAGGGCAGGGTGTGCGCCTCCAGCGAGTAGGTGCGGCCAAAGCTCGACAGGAACACCGCCTGCTGGTTGCTGCGGCCAAAGGCGTGGGTGAGGTAGTTGTCCCCCGCCTTGTAGGAGAGCCCCTCGACATCCACATCGTGGCCCTTGGCGGCGCGCACCCACCCCTTGTCGGAGAGGATGACGGTGACCGGCTCGCTCGGCACCAGCTCTTTCTCGGTCAGCGCCACGGCGGTGGCACGCTCCACCAGCGGGGTGCGGCGATCGTCGCCGTACTTCTCGGCATCGGCCAGCAACTCTTTCTTGAGCAGGGTGTTGAGGCGGCGCTCGGAGCCCAGAATAAGCTCCAGCTTGTCGCGCTCTTCGGCCAGTTCGTTCTGTTCGGCGCGCAGCTTGAACTCTTCGAGCTTGGCCAGATGGCGCAGTTTCAGCTCGAGGATCGCTTCGGCCTGGGTCTCGGTAATGTTGAAGCGCTCCACCATCACCTTGCCCGGCTCATCCTCGGTGCGGATGATCTCGATCACCTCGTCGATGTTGAGGTAGGCAATCAGCAAGCCTTCGAGGATGTGCAGGCGAGCCAGCACCTTGTCGAGGCGGAACTGCAGGCGGCGACGCACCGTCTCGCGGCGGAACTGGATCCACTCGCTGAGGATGGTCTTGAGGCACTTCACCTGCGGCCGGTTGTCGAGGCCGAGGATGTTGAGGTTGACCCGGTAGTTCTTCTCCAGATCCGTGGTGGCGAACAGGTGGGCCATCAGCCCCTCCACATCCACCCGGTTGGAGCGCGGTACGATCACCAGACGGGTCGGGTTCTCGTGGTCAGATTCATCGCGCAGGTCGGTGACCATCGGCAGCTTTTTCGCCACCATCTGGGCGGCGATCTGCTCCATGATCTTGGCGCCGGAGGCCTGATGGGGCAGCGCTGTGATGACGATGTCGCCATCCTCCTCGCTCCAGACCGCCCGCTGCTTGATGGAGCCCTTGCCGGTCTCGTAGATTTTGCGGATATCGTCGCGCGGGGTGATGATCTCGGCGTTGGTCGGGTAGTCCGGCCCCTGAATGTGCTGCATCAACACATCGAGCCCCGCATTGGGGTTGTCGAGCAGCTCGGCACAGGCGTAGGCCACTTCCCGCGCGTTGTGGGGCGGGATGTCGGTTGCCATGCCCACCGCGATACCGGTCACCCCGTTGAGCAGGATGTGTGGCAGGCGGGCAGGCAGCACCACCGGCTCTTTCATGGTGCCGTCGAAGTTCGGCGTCCACTCCACCGTGCCTTGCCCCAGCTCGGAGAGCAGCAGCTCGGAGAAGCGGGACAAGCGCGCCTCGGTATAACGCATGGCGGCGAAGGATTTGGGATCGTCCGGCGCACCCCAGTTACCCTGACCATCCACCAGCGGGTAGCGGTAGGAGAAGGGCTGGGCCATCAACACCATGGCTTCGTAACAGGCGCTGTCGCCGTGGGGGTGGTACTTACCCAGCACGTCACCCACGGTACGGGCGGACTTCTTGTGCTTGGAGAGCGCCGACAACCCCAGCTCGCTCATGGCGTAGATGATGCGCCGCTGCACCGGTTTGAGGCCGTCGCCGATATGCGGCAGGGCCCGATCCATGATGACGTACATGGAGTAGTTCAAGTAAGCCTGTTCGGTAAAGGTGCGCATTGGCTGGCGCTCTACCCCGTCCAGACTGAGCTCGATAGCATCACTCATGTGATTTTCTCTTTCGGTTCGGGAGCCGCCACAGGGCGACTCCGGCTAAATGCTTGCCGGCCCCGAGAGGGCCGGCCTACGGCTTAGATGATGGCGAGGTTGCCCTTCTCTTCCAGCCATTCGCGGCGATCGCTCGCCCGCTTCTTGGCCAGCAGCATGTCCATCAGCTGCAGGGTCTCGTCAGCCGCATCCCCTTCACTCTCCCCTGCCGGATCCATGGTGAGCTGCACCAGACGGCGGGTGTTGGGATCCATGGTGGTTTCCCGCAGCTGTTTCGGGTTCATTTCGCCCAAGCCCTTGAATCGGGTCACCATCACCTTGCCCTTCTTCTTCTCGGCTTCGACCCGCTGCAACACGCCGTTCTTCTCGTCCTCGTCGAGGGCGTAGTAGACCTCCTTGCCGATATCGATCCGGTAGAGGGGCGGCATGGCAACGTAGACGTGGCCCTTCTCCACCAGCGCACGGAAGTGCTTCACAAACAGGGCGCAGAGCAGGGTGGCGATGTGCAGACCGTCCGAGTCCGCATCCGCGAGGATGCACACCTTGCCGTAGCGCAGACCGGAGAGGTCGTTGGAGTCGGGGTCGAGACCGATGGCCACGGAAATATCGTGCACCTCCTGCGAGGCGAGCACCTGACCGGCCTCCACCTCCCAGGTGTTCAGGATCTTGCCGCGCAGCGGCATGATGGCCTGAAACTCGCGATCCCGCGCCTGCTTGGCACTGCCGCCCGCAGAGTCACCCTCCACCAGGAACAGCTCACCCTGCATGGGGTCGGCGCAGCCGCAATCGGTCAGCTTGCCGGGCAGTGCCGGGCCTTGGGTAATCTTCTTGCGCACCACCGTCTTGGCGGCGCGCATCCGGCGCTGGGCGCTGGAGATGCAGAGCTCGGCGATCTGCTCCGCCAGCTCGGTGTTGCTGTTGAGGTAGAGGCTGAAGGCATCCTTCACCACGCCGGAGACGAACGCCGAGCTCTGGCGGGAGGAGAGGCGTTCCTTGGTCTGACCGGCGAACTGCGGATCCTGCATCTTGATGGAGAGGATGTAGGCGCAGCGATCCCAGATATCTTCCGGAGTCAGCTTGACCCCGCGCGGCAGCAGGTTGCGGAACTCGCAGAACTCGCGCATGGCGTCGAGCAGACCCTGACGCAGACCGTTGACGTGAGTACCGCCCTGCGCAGTGGGAATGAGGTTCACATAGGATTCGGCGAGGCATTCGCCCCCTTCCGGCAACCAGCAGAGTGCCCAGTCCACCGCCGACTGTTCGGAGCTGAAGGAGCCGATAAAGGGCTGCTCCGGCAGGCAGGTGTACTGCTTGACCGCGTCGACCAGATAATCCTTGAGGCCATCTTCGTAGCACCACTCCAGCTTGATGCCGGTGTTCTTGTCGAGGAACTTGATGGTGAGGCCGGGGCAAAGTACCGCCTTGGCTTTGAGCAGGTGCTCCAGCTTGGTGACCGAGAACTTGGGCGAATCGAAGTAGCTCGCCTGCGGCCAGAAGCGCACCCGGGTGCCGGTGTTGCGACGACCGCAGGTGCCGGTGATGGTCAGCTCCTGCACCTTCTCGCCGCGCTCGAAGGCGATGTCGTAGACCTGACCGTCGCGACGCACCGTCACCTCGACCCGATCGGAGAGGGCATTTACTACCGAAATACCCACCCCGTGCAGACCGCCGGAGAACTGGTAGTTCTTGTTGGAGAATTTGCCGCCCGCGTGCAGCTTGCAGAGGATCAGCTCCACCCCGCTGACCCCCTCTTCCGGGTGGATATCGACCGGCATGCCGCGGCCATCGTCGATCACTTCGAGGGACTGGTCTTCATGCAGGATCACCTCCAGATTGCGGGCGTGACCTGCCAGCGCTTCATCGACGCTGTTGTCGATGACCTCCTGGCCGAGGTGATTGGGCCGGGTGGTGTCGGTATACATGCCGGGGCGGCGACGCACCGGTTCAAGGCCATTGAGGACCTCAATGGCATCCGCATTGTATTGAGTAGACATGGAGGGCCTTGCGAATTGACGTTTGGGGAGAATCTTACTCGTTGGGAGGGTATTGGACAAACTTGGCTGCGGGAAAGGGTGATCCGGAGGGGATTGTGCCCCTCCCAAGGCTGTTTCAGCTCCCCTCGGCGGGGCCCGGCAGCGCCTGTTGCAGCTGGGAGAGCGAACTTTGCAGCCGCCACACCATGCCTGCCAGCTCTCGCGCCGTGCCATCGCCATGGTTGGCCAGCCCCTGACTGATCCGCTGCAGCTCGGCCAGCGTGCGATCCAAGGAGGCGTGCTGCACCCCCTGCTCGGTGAGGATCCCCTTCAGGCTGCGGATACAGTTGTCGCGCACCAGATAGAGGGGGTGCTCGTCACCGCGCCACTGGCGCAGCTGCCAGACGATATGGCTGCAGTTGAGCAGCACCACGCCCCAGCGCAATACCCAGAGGCGGGCGGTCTGATCCTGACTCTGGCCGAGCTGGCTGATGCAGTGGTAGATGAGCGACTCGAACTGGCTCTCGCTCTGGCGCGGGGCGGGCTCCAGCTGATCCATGAAGTGGCGGCGCAGGGAGCGGATGAGGCGGCGGCTCTTGCGCCGATCCGAGCTGGGTCGCAGCAGCTGAAACGCCAGCGCGGCGCTCATCACCCCCAGCATCTGGGCAAGGCTGCTGTTGATGAACTGCTGATAGTCGTAGCTGGGCGGATTGGTGATGGCGAGAAACGAGCCGAGCAGCACGATCATCTGGCCCCAGAGGCCCGCCTGCCGCACCTGCTGTTGTTTGCAGAGCTGCATGGTGAGCAGCGCCGGAAAGAGCAAGAGGCAGAAGATCCAGAAATCGTCGATGCGGATCATCAGGCCAAACTTGACCGTAAAGCAGATGAGGCTGAGCAGCAGGATCGCCCTGAGCATGGTGTTGGCCCCCTGAGCCGGCGCCGGGGTCGCCGAGTAGAGCACGCAGCAGATGGAGAGCATGGTGAGCGCCGAGCTGCCCGCATCCCACTGACTGTTGATCCAGAAAGTGCAGCCGAGCAGCACGCAGAGGAAGGTGCGCCCGCCGTTGTAGGCGGCCTCCAGCGTGTCGGTATGGCTGGTGAGGGAGGTGTGACGGGGCGGCACCGGCCACTCCTGATCGTCGTAGCGGGTCAACCGGTCGAGCCAGCGCTGGCACTCCAGATAGCTCCAGCAGAAATGGCGCAGCCGCAGCAAAAAGGTGCGCAGCCGGTAATCATGCTCGCTGGTCGGCATCAGGGGAGCCAGCAACCTCGCGACCCGATACTTGTCGCACCCAGGCTTGCCAAGCTCGGCCAGCAGGGTGGCGAGCAGCGCCTGAATGCCTTCCGGTTGTTCCGGCCAGTTGTGCAGCATGCGGCGCTGGCTGGAGATAAGGCTGATGAGCCGCAGCTGGCGATGGAGCAGGAAGTTGAGCAGCCGGTTCTGGCGCCGCAGCCGGTGGTGACTCCAGACCGCCTGAATGCGTAGTACGTTCATGGTGAGGATCTGGCCGATCAACCCCTCGTGGGAGCTGCGTACCTCGTGCGTCATCTCCCCCAGCCAGAGCAGCTGGGCATGCTCCAGCAGGCGGGCTTGGCTCTTGCGCAGGGATTCCAGCAGGGTTTCGCTATCCGAGGTGCTGGGCAGGATCATCATCATCAGACCGCCGCAGAGGATGCCGATGATCACCTCGCTCACCCGCGCCTGGGCAATATCGAAGATATGGTGGGGATCCGCCACGTTGACGCAGGAGAAGGCGATGATGGCGGCGGTGTAACCGCCGAGGGCAAAGGCGTAGGAGACGTTGTTCTGATAGTGGTTGGAGATGTAGGTGCACAAGCCCAGCCAGAGGGCGATAAGGAAGCTGAACAGCCAGGGATCGCTGATGCCAAGACCGGTGATCACCACCGCCGCCATCGCCCCCATCAGGCTGCCAACCACCCGCCCCAGACTCTTGCTGATCACCCCGCCCACGGTGGGAAAACTCACCACCGCGGCCGAGCTCATCGCCCAGTAGGGGGAGTCGAGCTGCAGCACGAAGGCCAGCCAGAGCGACAGGCACATGGCCAGCGCGTTGCGCAGGGCATAACGCCACTGCCCCCCTGTCGCCTTCCCCCAGGGGGTGCGCAGCCAGAACGACTCGCTCACCCTACTCGCCAATGGTGATGGTGCAGGTGGTACCGGCGATCAGCGTCACGTCCGCCGGCACATCCAGCAGCTTGATCCGCACCGGTACCCGCTGGGCCAGCCGCACCCAGGGCACGTTCGGTTTGACGTCGATCAGCAGGCCGTTGCCGCCATCGACGCTCTGATCGTGGATGGCGCGTCCTATGCTCTCCACCTCGCCGCGCAACCGCTGTTCACCGCTGTAGAGCACCACTTCGGCCGGTTTGCCCGGCGCTATGTGGCCAAGCTTGGTCTCTTCAAAGTAACCCTGCACATAGAAGGAGTGAGTATCCACCAGCGCCACCAGCGGCACACCGGCGCTGGCGTAGTTGCCGACCCGGGTCTGCAGGTTGGTGATGTAGCCATCGCTCGCAGCATGCACCCGGGTCTTGGCCAGCGACCACTCCGCCTTCTCCAGATTGGCCTGTGCCACCTGATAGGCCGCCTGCATCGCCTGGGCATTGAGACGCGCCTCATCCATCGTCTCGGCGGAGATGACGCTGCGCGACAGGCCGCTGCGGCGGTTCGCCTCATGCTCTGCCTTGTCGAGATCCGATTTCGCCTTGGCCAGCGCCGCCCGGGCATTATCGAGGGCGATCCGGTAGGGCTCGGGGTCGAGCGTAAAGATCTCCTCCCCCGCCTTCACCAGCTGGTTGTCCTTCACCGCTATCTTGATGATCTTGCCCGACACCTCGGGGGTAATGCTGACCAGCTCGGCGCGCACCTTGCCATCCCGGGTCCAGGGCCCCTGCATGTAGTAGTTCCACAGCCACCAGCCCGCCGCCAGCGCCAGCGCGCAGACCAGCAGGGTAGAGAAGTATTTGAGGGTCGCGAGAGGTGATTTAGCCATGTAACAGCATCCATAGAGCGCCGCTGACGGCGAGGATAAAGAGGGAGAGATCCATTAGCAAGGGGTGCCAGACATCCCCGCCATAGAGCCAGTCGCGCAGCAGATGGTGCACCGGCAGCCAGCAGAGCAGGCCGAGCAGCACCGCCTTGAACAGCGGCGGAAAGTAGAGAGAGGCGCCCAGTACCAGATCCGGCAGCGCAGAAGGAGTTGTCACAAACATGCTCCCTGTTGGCAGTGAAGTTCAGAAGAGTTCGGCCATCCCCTGCCCCGGGCGAGGCAAAGTAAACAGGCCGCTAAAGATTAACACTGCCCCGCAGGGTGCAACAGGAACATATGAGCCCCTTTTGTTCAGGCCTGTCGATCCGCTGGATGGTGCACGTCATCGCGCGTCGGCACCGCCCCCAGCTCGAACGGGTTGACCCCTTCGAGACAAGCGAGGTTGTAGCCATACTCGGCCGGGTTGGAGCGGCGCTGATGGTGGGTATAGATGCCGCAGATACTGCAGAAGTAGTGTTTGGCGGTGCGGGTATTGAACTGGTAGCAGCGCAGCACCTCCTCCCCTTGCAGAATGCGGATGCCGGACAGCGGCACCGAGGCGACGATAGCGCCCCGACGTCGGCATAACGAGCAGTCACAGCGGCGCGGATCAACCACCCCATCCGGCAGGGTCAGCTCCAGCACCACGGCGCCGCAGTGGCAGCTGGCCTTGTGTTTCTCTTGAATCGGGGTATTGCCGATGCGCTTGATCATCCAGCCTCCTTGCAGACGGGTTCACTTCCTCAGATGTCAATCAAACAGGGTATCGCGCCGCCCCTGCTGCAAGTGCTCATGGAGGGTGCGCAACTGGGAGGCCACCACCCGATGGCGGGAGAGCGGGGGCAAGTCGTCGATGGGGAAGTAACCCGCCCCTTTGGTTTCATCGGTTTCGCCCAGCAGCTGGCCGCCGGCCACCTCGCACAGAAAGAAAGCCTTGTGGGCGTGAGGCAGCTGGGGCGGATGAGGATGTTTTAGCTTGTCGAACAGGGCCAGCAGTTGCACCGCACGGCACTCAAGGCCGGTCTCCTCCACCACTTCACGCACCACGGCATCCGCCGGCGAGTCACCGATATCGCACCAGCCACCGGGCAGAGTCCAGCAGTCGTCGCTGCGCTCCTGTACCAGCAGGATATGGCCCGCATCGTTCTGAATGAAGGCCCGCACATCGAGCTTGGGGGTGGGATAACCACTGTCGAGGGCAATCCAGTCGCTGATGGCTTCCGGCGCCAGCTCGCCCTGGCTGGCGATAAGGGCCACGGTGGCCGCTCGCAGCGCCTCGAAACGGCCGATATCGAAGGGGTCTTTGGAGTAGGTGAGGCCCGCTTGCGCCGTGACCAGTACCTGTTCCAGAAAGGCGGCCAACGGCGGTTGCATGATTAAAGCCCGAGGAAACGGATGATCTGGGCGGGGTAGCGCTCGAACGCCACGAAGGCGTGGTCGCCGCCGCACTCCAGCGAGAGGCGGGCAAAGCGGTATTCGTCCAGCGCCTTACGGTAGTCGAGCACCTCATCCCCCTGCTGTTGCAGCACCCAGAGTCGCTCCGGCGCCGTCACCGGTACCGCCAGTGTCCGCAGCTCGTCCATATGTTGAGGCAGCAGTTCGTACTGCTCACCCGTATAGGGATTGGTCTGGGGGCCAAGGTAGTCGCAAAGCAGCTCGTGCGGGCGCACCGCCGGATTGATCAGCGCCGCGCGGCAGCCGTACTGCTCGCTGACCCGGGTCGCCATAAAGCCGCCGAGGGAGCTACCCACGGCGCCGAGCTTGTAGTCACTACCATAACGACGCTGCAGATCAGCAATGGTCTGCTCGATAGCCGCCCAGGCCGCCGCTGGCGTATTGGGCTGGGCCGGAATGATCACCTCGATGTCGGGCCGGTTGGCGGCCACCCAGGCAGCCATCTGCTGCGCCTTGGCGGAGCCCGGTGAGGAGTTGAAACCGTGCAGATAAAGGAGAACCGACTTCATGCAATGCTCTCCTCAATAACCGGTGGCGTTGGGGTCGGGCACAAACTGTCCCACCGGCAGGCGCCACACCTCGCTGGCCACCCGCCCATCCGGATAGAGGGTGAGATAGCGCCAGCCCGGGCCGGATTCATCCAGCGCGAAGCCATCAGAGAGGGGTTTGAACTGGATGCAGGTCGATGGGCTGGCGATCAGCCGTACGCCGCGGTGCACCTCGTCAAACTCCTGATGGACGTGGCCAAACAGGATGGTCTTCTGCTGCGGGTGACGGGCCAGCACGGCAAACAGATCATCGGCATTCTTGAGATTGTGCTGATCCAGCCAGGCACAGCCCACCGGCACCGCCTGATGGTGCAGGGCGATAAGGGCGTGGCGATCCGGATACTGACGCAGGGCGCGGTCGAGCGCCTCCAGCTGGTGATCGCCGATCATGCCGTGGGGTTTGCCACGAACCTGGGTGTCGAGCAGGATCACCTGCCAGTGGTCGCCCACCAGCTGCTTGGATTCGCTGATCCCGGCGGCATGAAGCTGCTCGGTCATCAGGGGACTGTCATCATGGTTGCCGGGCAACCAGTAGATGGGGCGGCCAAGAGGCGCCATCATGGAGGCGAAGCGCTGATAGGACTCCGGGCTGTGATCCTGCGACAGGTCGCCAGTCGCCAGAATCACCTCGTAGGGATGGTCGTTGGCCTGCACCCGCTCCAGCACCGCAGCCAGACTCTCGGCGGTGGGCACAGCCAGCAGCCGACCCTCGGCACTGGCAAAAAGATGGGTATCAGTAATTTGCAACAGGCGCACACTGCCGTCCTGCGCCTGGGGGAGCTCTGTTTCCAAAATCACGCTTCTTTATATTTGTTCAACTGGAGATATTGATCGGGCTGGTACCATGTCTGAGACAAAATTTTAGCCACTCGGCCAGAAACAGATTTACCTGCTCCTTTTCATCCCGCTGGTGCATCTTTTTATTGGGATAATCATAACGTGGTTGCAAACGGGAAATCTGTTGCGCTGCACACACTTCCGCCATCCGCACATCATGATACAAACGAATCTCTATCTGAGCTTGTAAATATTCGGGCAATTCGGGGTTGTGCTGGCTCAGGATCACCTGATTGGTGAAGCGACTCTCGCCAATGATGGTGAGCTGGAACTGCAGGTCATTGCCGACCCGATAGCGGCGCTCGGCTCCCACCTCCCCTTCCGGAGGTAGCAGCTTCATCAGCGCCATATAGTTGACCTCGCAGGTACGCTGCAAGGACATCAGGTCAGGCACATAGCGCCTGCTCTGTTGCAGGGTCAGCGCCACCTCAGCGATCCGCCAGCCAGCGGGCACGCAGCTCGCCATGGTTGAGGGCCAGCCACTGCAGGGCGATGACCGAGGCAGCGTTGTCGATACGTCCCTCTTTGAGCCAGGCATAGGCCTGCTCGCGGCTCACCACGTGCACCCGGATATCCTCGCCCTCATCAGCCAGACCGTGCAGACCACTCGCCTTGCTGGCATCCACCTCGCCCACATAAACCTCGATCCGCTCGGTGCTGCCACCCGGGCTCACCAGATAGCTGATGGCATGTTCACAGCGGGCAACCTCGATCCCGGCCTCTTCCACCGCTTCGCGACGCACCACCGCCTCGGCGGTCTCGCCTTCGTCGATGATGCCGGCCACCAGCTCCAGCAGCCAGGGGGTCGGGCTGGTCTCCATGGCGCCGATACGGAACTGCTCCACCAACACTATCTGGTCGCGCACTGGATCATAGGGCAGCAGCGCGGCGGCATGGCCCCGCTCGAACAGCTCGCGCACGATGGGCTGGTTCCAGCCGCCCGCAAATAACCGATGCTGCAGACGATAGACATTCACCTTGAAGAAGCCGTTATATCCAGCTGATTTTTCAATGATTTTCACATCATCGGCGGCGTAATGCCGATCTTGCGGCAAGGGTTGCTGCGACATCCGGGGCTCCCGTCAGCTTGACTTGTATCAGTTTGACCATAAAATCCGAGGAACATGAATGAACGTTCATTCACTCGGCGTGCCATGGTAATGAGGGGTGGATTTTAGCAGCCACAGACCATTTGGCTAGGCGCGCGGGGAGAAAACTGCGTCCGGTTCTTGACGTTCCCGTCACCGGACCTGAGACTCTTAGCATTAAATTTTGCTTATAGTAGAGTGATTAAGCTGCAATCAAGCTTGGTCGGTGACAATATTTGCCTCTCCAGCAACCAGTTTGGGTTACTACATAAGGTTAAAACGATCTATGAAAAGAACACTTTTGTCAGTCATGGTGTTGCTGGGCGTCAGTGCCGGTGCCCATGCCGAAAACCTGCTCGACATCTACCAGCAAGCCCAGATCAAAGACCCGCAGTTGCTGCAGTCCAAAGCCGTTCGCGACCAGGCCTTCGAGAAGATCAACGAATCCCGTGCCCCTCTGCTGCCCCAGATCGATCTGGGTGCCGGGCTCAATTATCTGCAAAACAAGAACGATACCCAGAGCAATACCAACGCCAAGGGCGAGGTGACGCTGTCGCAATCCCTCTATCGTCGCAGTAACTGGGTCAATCTGGATATCAGCGAGAAGCAGGCCACTCAGTCAGATGTCGCCTACAACCTCGAGATCCAGAACCTGATGGTGCGCACCGCCAAAGCCTACTTTGATGTGCTCAAGGCGATGGATACCCTGGAGTTCGTTCGTGCCAACAAGGTTGCGGTAGAGCGTCAGCTGGAGCAAACCCAGCAGCGTTTCGAAGTGGGCCTGACCGCCATCACCGACGTCCATGAAGCTGAAGCCTCCCGCGACCAGGCGCTGGCTGACGAGATCAATGCCGAAAACTCGCTGGACAACAGCTACGAGACCCTGCGCGAGCTGACCGGTATCGATCACCGCAATCTGGACGTGCTGAACACCGCTCGTTTCAGCCCGCAGAAGACCGCCTTCGGCTCCGACAAGTGGCTGGAGCTGGCGCTGGACAAGAACCTGCAACTGCACAGTGCCCGCATCAGCAAGGACATTGCCAAGGAGCAGATCGATCTGGCCAAAACCGGCCATGAGCCGACGCTGGATCTGGGGGCCGGACTGCAAACCAGCAATACCGATTACAAGCTGGATAGTATTCAGAGCGGCGGCAATGACAATCAGGCCAATATCGGTCTGACCTTCAAACTGCCCATCTACAGTGGTGGCGCCACCAGCTCCAAGGTAAAACAGGCTCAATACAACTACGTTGCGGCCAGTGAACTGCTGGAGAAGAACTTCCGCTCGGTGCAGAGCACAGTGCGCTCCTCCTACAACAACGTGAACGCCAGCATCGGCTCGGTACGTGCCTACAGCCAGTCTGTGGTCTCCGCCGACAGCGCCCTGAAGGCAACCGAAGCCGGTTACGAAGTGGGTACCCGTACCATCGTCGACGTGCTGGACTCTACTCGCAAGCTGTACGAGGCCAAGCAGAAGCTCTCCGAAGCCCGTTACAACTACATTCTCAATATCCTGAGCCTGAAACAGGCTGCCGGTATTCTGGAAGCGCAGGATCTGGTGGAAGTGAACCAGGGTCTGATGCCTGCCACGGCAAAAGCCAAAGGCTGATAGCCGCTATCGGACATGAAAAAGGCGACCGCAAGGTCGCCTTTTTGTTATCCGTATTTCTGCCGGTTTGCTACCACCGATAGTGAGCCCCGCCAGATTGCGGGGCTAGCAGAACGTTAGCCGCGCTCGCGGATCGTCTTGATGATGTCGGTGGTGGAGCAGCCATCCTCGAAGTTGAGGACGCGCACCTCGCCACCATTGGCGGTCACCTCGGCGTAACCGGCGATATCTTCCGGCTTGTAGTCACCGCCCTTGACCAGCAGATCCGGCAGGATCTCGGCGATCAGGCGCTGCGGGGTATCCTCGGAGAAGGGCACCACCCAGTCCACCGCGCCCAGCGCAGCCAGTACGGCCATGCGGCGCTCAGTCGGGTTGACCGGACGACCCGGCCCTTTCAGGCGACGAACCGACTCGTCGGTGTTGACCGCCACGATCAGGCGATCCCCCAGCTTGCCGGCGTTGGCCAGATAGGAGACATGGCCGGCGTGCAGGATGTCGAAGCAACCGTTGGTCATCACCACCTTCTCGCCGCGCAGACGGGCGGCACGAACCGCCACTTTCAGTTGGGCTTCGGACATGACGCCGAAGCCGGTCTCCTGCTCGGTGTAGAGGGCGTTGGCCAGCTCGACCGGACTGACGGTAGAGGTACCCAGCTTGCCGACCACGATACCGGCTGCGGTATTGGCCAGCGCACAGGCTTCGTCCAGGCTCTTGCCTGCCGCCAGCGAGGTGGCGAGGGTCGAGATGACGGTATCACCGGCACCGGTCACATCATAAACCTCGTGGGCCTGAGCTGGCAGATGCAGCTCTGGCTGACCTTCGCGGATCAGGGTCATGCCGTTCTCGGAACGGGTGACCAGCAGGGCATCCAGCTCGAAACGCTTGACCAGATCCAACCCCTTGGCGACCAGCTCCTCTTCGCTCTTCACCTTGCCCACCACGGCTTCGAATTCGGACATGTTGGGGGTCAGCAGGGTGGCGCCGCGGTACTTCTCGAAGTCGGTACCCTTGGGGTCGACCAGCACCGGAATACCGGCGGCTCGGGCGCGCTGGATCATGCCGGGCACGTCGTTGAGAGCACCCTTGCCATAGTCGGAGAGGATCATCACGTCGCTATTCGGCAGCGCCTGCTCGACCTTGCTCATCAGCAGGGTGGCATCGACGGAGTGGAAGGGCTCTTCAAAGTCCAGACGCAGCAGCTGCTGGTTGCGGGACAGCACCCGCAGCTTGGTGATAGTCGGGAAGTCGGCCAGACGAACGAAATCACAGGCCACCTTGACGCCAGCCATCTGGCCAGCCAAGGCATCGGCTGCCTCGTCCTGACCGGTCAGGCCAAGCAGCACAGCGTGAGCGCCAAGGGCGGCGGAGTTGAGGGCCACGTTGGCCGCGCCACCCGGGCGCTCCTCAATGTGTTCAACCTTGACCACGGGCACCGGTGCCTCGGGGGAGATCCGACCGGTAGGGCCATGCCAGTAACGGTCCAACATGACATCGCCAACGACCAGAACGCGGGCTTTTTCAAAATCGGGCAGGGTGATCTTCATCTGTATCGACTCTCAAAACCTGAAAAATCAGCGGGCGATTTTATCACACTCTTTTATCCGGTGTAGAAAAAGCCGACCGCAGTTGCCGCCGCTGTCACGCTAACCGGACGCAGGCTACCCCTCTGACCAGCACACAGCCATTCGCCCCCGCCCCCCCTTTTCGGCTAGAATCCCCCGATTGTGTTTGCGAACAAGAGATTAGCCATGGCCCATGACAACGCTCCCCGCCTGGAGCCCCGCCTGTTTCATCCCCGTTACTGGGCCAGCTGGTTCGGCCTCGGCCTGCTCTGGCTGCTGACCCTGCTGCCGTGGCGTAGCCAGATGTGGCTGGGCCGTCAGCTCGGTCGTCTCGCCGCCAGGATATTGAAGTCCCGGGTCAAGATTGCCCGTCGCAACCTGGAGCTGGCGATGCCCGAGCTGACCCGGGATGAGCGGGAGAAACTGCTCAAGGCAAACTTCGAGAGCGTGGGCTGCGCCGTGTTCGAGGTGGGGATCGCCTGGTTCTGGCCAGACTGGCGGATGCGCAACCTGATGAAGGTGGAAGGGGAAGAGCACGTCATCGCCGCCATGGAAAAAGGTCAGGGCATGCTGCTGCTCTCCTGCCACTTCCTGACGCTGGAACTCAACGCCCGCTGTTTCGGGCTGGTGCGCCCCGGGGTCGGTGTCTATCGCCCCAACACCAACCCGGTATTGGAGTATGCCCAGTACCACGGTCGCTGCGCCTCCAACAAATATCTGGTGGACCGGATGGATGTGAAGGGGATGATCAAGGCGCTGCGCAACGGCGACGCCCTCTGGTATGCACCGGATCATGACTACGGCAGCCACGCCAGCGTGTTCGTGCCCTACTTCGCGGTAGAGCAGGCCGCCACCATCACCGGCACCGCCACCCTGGCGCGGGTGAAGAACACCGTCACCCTGCCCTGCTACAACATCCGCACCAGCGAGGGTTACACCTTGCATATCGGCGCGCCGCTCGCCGACTACCCGAGCGGAGATGACATGGTTGATGCCGCCCGCGCCAACCGCGAGATTGAAGCCGCCGTGCGCAAGGCGCCGGAGCAGTACATGTGGCTCCATCGCCGCTTCAAGACCCGCCCCTCCCCCGAGGATGCCGGCTTCTACTAAGCCGCAGCCCCCGACAGGGGATAGCTCGTAAAAACCGACAAACCGCCTGCTGGCGGTTTGTTTTTATCTGCTGTCTGGCCTGCGCGGCAAGCAAGCGCCCCGAACATCTGCCGCTCGATAACATCCTGCATGTTGGCGCCCATTCCCACCAGCCAGCAGCAAAAGAGACCTCATCGCCGACCGTAAAAACTGAAAGCGGGTTACAAATTTATTGATTCATTGGTAAGCAATGGAGTATTTCGATAGATCCATCGTCACTACCCGCTGATGAGTGACTGAGTGACTTGTCCCATTCGAATACAAAAATTGAATTTGTGACGAAAGTCACCATTCAACAAGAGGGCCACAAAACAACTTTAGTGACTTTAGTCACAAAAAATGACCATACAAAACAGAAAAGATCGAAATGTAGCCGAATTACAGCTTGGGAATGTGATGTGGGTCACTTGTTATGGAGGGGGTATCGCTGGGTATCTGAGAGCTGGATCACAAGACACCCCGTTTTCAGCCTAATTTGATCGCAAGCTGGTAGATTGAAGTTGCTTAGACGACAGGGATGGAGGTTCGGCAAAACCGGCCATCCCGACTACCACTTTTAATCAAACAGGCTTAAAACGGGGTCCCGACATGTTATCACCGGATACCAAAGTCAAGATACAGAATTTTGGACGCTTCCTGTCCAATATGGTCATGCCCAACATAGGCGCCTTTATCGCCTGGGGCTTTATCACCGCCCTCTTCATCCCCACCGGCTGGCTGCCCAATGAAACCTTGGCCAAGCTGGTCGGCCCCATGATCACCTACCTGCTGCCGCTGCTGATTGGCTACACCGGCGGCAAACTGATGGGCGGTGAGCGCGGCGGCGTGGTCGGTGCCATCACCACCATGGGTGTCATCGTGGGAACCGATATCCCCATGTTCATGGGAGCCATGATGGTCGGCCCGCTCGGTGGCTGGGCCATCAAGCGCTTCGACAAGGCGATGGACGGTCGCGTCAAGAGCGGCTTCGAGATGCTGGTCAACAACTTCTCCGCCGGCCTTATCGGCATGCTGCTGGCCATCCTCGCCTTCTTCGTCATTGGCCCCTTCGTCAAGGTGCTCTCCGACCTGCTGGCCGGTGGCGTCGGCTTCCTGGTGGATAACCACATGCTGCCGCTCACCTCCATCTTCGTCGAGCCGGCCAAGATCCTGTTCCTCAACAACGCCATCAACCACGGCATCTTCTCGCCGCTGGGGATCCAGCAGGCCACCGAGCACGGCAGCTCCATCTTCTTCCTGATTGAAGCGAACCCGGGCCCGGGCATGGGCGTGCTGCTGGCTTACATGGTGTTCGGTCGTGGTGCGGCCAAGCAGTCCGCGGCTGGCGCCTCAATCATTCACTTCTTCGGCGGCATCCACGAGATCTACTTCCCGTATGTGCTGATGAACCCGCGCCTCATTCTGGCGGTGATCGCCGGTGGCATGACCGGGGTCTTTACCCTGACCCTGTTCAACGCCGGTCTGGTCTCACCCGCGTCGCCGGGCTCCATCTTCGCAGTGTTGTTGATGACACCGAAAGCCTCCCTGATCGGGGTCGCCCTCTCCATCATCAGCGCCACTCTGGTCTCCTTCCTGGTCGCCGCCGTATTCGTTCGCGCCCAGCAGCCGGAAGCCGACGAGGCCGATGCCCTCGGTGAAGCCACTCGCAAGATGAAAGCCATGAAGGGCGGCAAGCCCGAAACCGCAGCGGCCAAGAAGCCGGGCGGCGAACTGATGGCGGTGCGCAATATCGTGGTCGCCTGCGATGCGGGCATGGGTTCCAGCGCCATGGGTGCCGGCCTGCTGCGCAAGCGGGTACAGGCCGCCGGGCTCGATATCAGCGTCACCAACCGCGCCATCGATCAGCTCGACGATCAGGTGGACTGGGTCATCACTCACAAGGATCTGACCGAGCGGGCCCGTCGCCATGCGCCGAACGCTCACCATATTTCCCTGACCAACTTCCTCGACAACGGCCTCTATCAGGAGCTGGTACAGAGCCTGACTCAGGCCGCCAACGATGATGTCGCCAACCCGCAACTGCTGGTGGCGGCCAACGATGACAGCTACGAGCCGCAAGCGGCCGAAGTCTTTACCCTGAGCCGTCATGACGTGCATCTGGGACTGAAAGCCGACAACAAGGAGGCCGCCATCCTTACCGCAGGCCGACTGCTGGCAGAACGTGGCTACGTGGCGCCCGACTACGTCAACGCCATGCTGGAACGTGAACAGCTGGTCTCCACCTACCTCGGCGAATCCATCGCCGTGCCGCACGGCACCATCGCCGCCAAGGAGTTTGTGAAGCGTACCGGCATCGTCATCTGCCAGTACCCGGCCGGGGTCGCCTTTGGCGAGGCTGCCGATGAGGTAGCACGGCTGGTGATCGGTATCGCCGCCCGCAACGACGAACACATGCAGGTGATAACCCGCCTGACCAATGCACTGGATGAACCCGGTCTCATCGACCGGCTGGCCAGCACCACGGATCCCCAGGCCTTCCTGGATCTGCTGGGTGCCGAACAGGCTGCGTAATCATCTTTCATCGTCTTTGGTTCAAGAGGTTAATATCATGAAAACATTGCATTTTGGTGCTGGTAACATCGGTCGCGGCTTTATCGGCAAAGTGCTGGCGGATGCCAGCCATCAGGTCACCTTCGCCGACGTAAACGACACCCTGATCGACCAGCTCAACCACCGTCAGGAGTACAAGGTCCATGTGGTGGGGGCAGATCAGAAGCTGGACGTGGTGCGCAACGTGGCGGCGGTGAGCTCCGCCGGTCACGAGGTGATCGCCCGTATCATCACTGCCGATCTGGTCACCACCGCGGTCGGCCCCAACATTCTGGACAAGATTGCCAGTACCCTGGCCAAGGGGCTGCAGGCCCGCTTCGATGCCGGCAACCTGACACCGCTGAACGTCATCGCCTGCGAAAACATGGTGCGCGGCACAAGCCACCTCAAGCGGGAGGTACTCAAGTACCTGCCGGTCGCGTATCATGCCACGCTCGAATCCTGTATCGGCTTCGTCGACTCGGCGGTGGATCGCATCGTGCCGCCCTCCGCGGCTGCCAACGATGATCCGCTGGAAGTGACGGTCGAGAGCTTCAGTGAGTGGATCGTCGACCAGACCCAGTTCAAGGGAGAGCTGCCACAGGTGGCGGGCATGGAACCCACCGACAACCTGATGGCCTTCGTCGAGCGCAAGCTGTTCACCCTCAACACCGGCCACATCGTCACCGCCTATCTCGGCAAGCTGCGGGGCTACCGCACAGTGCGCGAGGCGATCGAAGATCCGGTGATCCGCAGCAAGGTGCGCCGCGCCATGGAAGAGAGCGGTGCCGTGCTGGTGAAACGCTACGGCTTCGACCCGCGCCTGCATGCCGCCTACATCGAGAAGATCCTCTCCCGCTTCGCCAACCCCTATCTGGTGGACGAGATTGACCGGGTCGGTCGTCAGCCGCTGCGCAAGCTGGCGGCGGGGGATCGACTGGTGAAGCCGCTACTGGGCACCCTGGAGTACGGCCTGCCGAGCGATCAGTTGCAGGAGGGGATCGCCGCGGCGCTCCACTATCGCAATGCCGATGATCCTCAGGCGGTCGAGCTGCAACAGCTGCTAGCGGAGCTGGGCCCAGCCAAAGCGTTGGCCCGCGTCACCGGACTGGATGAAGAGAGCGAGGTGGTTCGCGCCATCGTCGCCCGTTACGAAACCCTGTAATGACCCTGCTTGCGGCGCATTCAGCCACCACTGATAGCGCGCCAAGCGCTTGAATGGCAAGGGAATGTGCCCCATATGATAAAAACCGGGAGAGAGGCTGACTCTCTCCCTGTCAGCTGGACCCAATGCACCTATGACCACACACCAGGAAGATGAAGTACTGGAACGACTGAACGAGCAGGATGGCCCCCGCGGCTTCTTTCTCGAAGCCGTGACCATCCTGGAAGAGGCGGTCGACTCCCTGATGCGACGCGCGTTCCGTCAGGAGGAGTATGCCGTCAAATACGCCATCGAACCCCTGCTCAACCAGAGCGGCCCCCTCGGCCAGCTGGAGGTGCGCCTCAAGCTCATCTTCGCCCTCGGCCTCATCTCACTCGAGCGCTATCAGGATATCGAAGCCTATATCAAGATCCGCGACTTTCTGGTGCGCGACCCCAAGGATTACCGCTTCAGCGACAAGCCGATCAGCGATCTGCTCGACCGCCTGCACGGGGTCAATCAGGGCGGCATGATGAAGCTGGAGCCCCCCGCCAGCGAAGAGGATTGGGCCTTCTACCAGATGCAGCTCAACCGGCTCGATCAGATGGTGCGCTCCGCACTGGTACTGGCGCTGGCCGACTGTGTCGGCGAGCTCCACAAGGAGAGCCCCATCTAATCCGGCCCCAAGGCCACCCCATCACCACGGTTGGCGTCTGGCTGGCGCCCTGCACACCACCGCCAGCCACCATGACGCCGACTGTCGCACATCTCCCCATACCGGCCATGACGCACGCTCCTTCAGGTGTCAATCTGACCAACTTAGCCACTACACTAGCTCCATACTCACTGCCTGAATCGAGGTCTGCATGATTGCCCTCTCTCTGGCCGGGATCGCCCTGGTCTCCGTGCTGGCCCAATGGCTTGCCTGGTCGCTGCGGGTACCCGCCATCCTGTTTCTGCTGCTCACCGGCCTGACTCTGGGCCCTGTCAGCGGCCTGCTCGACCCCGATGTCCTGCTCGGGGATCTGCTGTTTCCGCTGGTCTCCCTGTCGGTAGCCATCATCCTGTTCGAGGGGGCACTGACCCTCCATCTGGCCGAGCTCAAGGGGATCGGCAAGGTGGTGCGCAATCTCTGCTCCACCGGCATGCTGGTCAGTTTCGCCGTCATCGGCAGCGCCGGTTACTTCCTGCTGGGGCTGGACTGGCGGGTTGCCACCATGCTCGGCGCTGTGCTGGTGGTAACGGGCCCGACGGTGATCGCCCCCATGCTCAACGTGATCCGCCCCACCCGGGAGGTGGACCGCATCCTGCGCTGGGAGGGGATCGTCATCGATCCTATCGGCGCCCTATTTGCGGTGCTGGTGTTCGAGGCGGTGCGCCTCGGCAGTCAGGGGGATCTCATCAGCCATACCCTGCTGGCGCTGGGCAAGACAGTGCTGGTCGGTTCCCTGATCGGGGTGGCGGCGGGCTGGCTCACCACCCTGCTCATTCGCAAGGACTGGCTACCGGTCAGCCTGCACAAGTTCGGCGTGCTGGCGCTGGTGCTGGTCACCTTCAGCCTCTCCAACTGGCTGAGCCACGAGTCCGGCCTGCTGGCGGTGACCGTGTTCGGTATCTGGCTCGCCAATCAGGAGGGGCTGGACCTAGAGGAGGTGCTGGCGTTCAAGGAGGATCTCGCGGTCATCCTTATCTCCAGCCTGTTTATCCTGCTGGCGGCGCGCCTCGATCTGGCCCAGCTCTGGCAACTCGGCCCCATGGTGCTGGCGCTGCTCTGCGTGGTGCAATTCGTGGCGCGTCCGCTCTGTATTCTGGTCTCGACCTGGGGCTCGGATCTCTCCTGGCGGGCTCGCGCCCTGCTGAGCTGGATCGCCCCACGTGGCATAGTCGCGGCGGCGGTCAGCGCCTCGTTCGCTATCAGCCTGCATCAGGCCGAGATCCCCGATGCCGACAAGCTGGTGCCGCTGGTATTTGCGGTGATCATCTCCACCGTGGTGCTGCAGAGCCTCACCTCGGCGCCGCTGGCCAGCCTGCTCAAGATGCGCCAGAGCGCCCCCAACACCTGGCTCATCATAGGGGCCAACTCGGTGGCTAGGGCCATCGGCAAGGCGCTGGCGGATCAGGGGGTGCCGGTACAGCTCTGCGATCCCGCCTGGGAGTTCTGCAAACAGGCACGGATGAGCAACCTCCCCTGCTACTTCGGCAACCCCCAGTCGGAACATGCCGAGCTGCACCTGCCGCTCACCAGCATCAGTACCGTGCTGGCCCTCTCCCCCAACCGCCACAACAACGCCCTCGGGGTGCTGCACTTCGCCCACCTCTATGGCGAGGAGCAGGTCTACTCCCTGCGCTCCAGCGAGCAGCACGGCAAGGCGAACCGGGAGAGCGCCACCTTCCGCGCTCGCCAGAACCTGTTTGGGCCCGATATCAACTATGCCAGGCTGAGCGGCCTGCTGAGCCGGGGTGGCCAGATCAAGGCGACCCGCCTGAGCGAGGCGTTCGACTGGGCCCAGTATCAGACCGCCAATCCCGGCGCCATCCCGCTGTTCATCATGGATGGCAAGGGCAAGCCCCAGATCGTTACCGGCCCCGTCACCCCGCAGGCGGGTGAGCTGCTGATCGCCCTGCAACCGCCCAGAGAACAGGGCGCCGAATGAGCGAAGCCAACAATAATCCGCTGCTCGCCCCTCTGCTGGTGCTATTGCAACAGGCGGCGGGCAGCTACAAGGTGCACGAGCTAATGGCCTCCCTGCGCCAGCAGGGGGCAATTCCGGTACTGGCTGACGATGAGCAACTACAGCTGTTTCGGGTCAACTTCCTGATCATGAACGCCCTCTACCAGTTGCAGGCCGAGCTCTGGCAAGAGGGATGGTGGCTGGTAATCAGCACCCTGGATATCCGGCTCGAACCGCTGGCCGGGAATCAGGAGGCCAACCACGGCTTTGCCCTTGGCGAAAATCTGCGTAGCTACTATCTCGACTGGCAGGTGTTCTGGCAGACCGACCGTGCCGAAGTTGAAGCCCTGCTCAACCGCTTCTGGCGCGCTTATGACGGTGAGGGGCACAAAGCCGAGGCGCTGGCCCTGTTGGGGTTGAATGAGGGGGCGAGTCAGGAGGCGATCCGCCGCCGCTGGCGGGAGCTGGCATTGCAGCACCATCCGGATCGGGGTGGTAATGCCGAGACCTTTATCCGTATCCGCTGGGCCTGGGAGGTCCTGCGGGGATGATCCGGTTGCCGTCCGCACAAAGAGAGGCATAGACTGGAGCTGAATCCCCCTTCACAGGAGAGCATCATGACAGTCAGTGAACTTCGCAAGCTCTATCAACAACAGATCCTGCAAGAGGCCGAAATACTCCACGACGTGGCCATCCCCGGCTGGCTCATCGAATTCAGAGGCAAGGATGGCGCTCTCTACGAGCTGACCGACACCCTCGGCTGCCCGGTCAGTTTCGATACGGTCGAGCAGGCCCGCGATCATGTGCATCTGGTAACTGACTGCCCGATGCAGGTAGAACACCTCTATCGCTTCTTCGAACGTTAACTCAAACCGTCACATCTCACCCCTAGCCCCGGTGAGGCTTGTACCAGGCACATAGTCAGCACGTGCCTGCCACAGGCCTCCCCAGAAAAAACTGCTTCGATTTACTCGTGTTGCAGAGTACAAGTTGCACGCTATCTGGCATAGACAGCCATAAATCTGGCTATGGAGTGGCTATCTCTATGGTCACATGGACCAGCTCTTCATGTATCGCCAACCGCGCGCGGATCTCGCTGGCGGAGACAGGCGCAGTCATCAGCAGGGAGAGCACGCAGGCATACTGCTGCTGGCCCACCCGCCAGACGTGCAGATCGCGGATCTCGGCATCCGGCAGGTCGGCAATCACCTCACGGATCTCACCCACCAACGGGGTATCCATCTCGGCATCCAGCAGCACCCGACCGGAGTCGCGCAGCAGACCCCAGGCCCACACCGCCACCAGTACGGCCCCCACTATGCCCATCAGGGGATCCAGCCAGTCGGCCCCCCACAGCATGCCCCCCACCAGTGCCAGGATCGCCAGCACGGAAGTGGCCGCATCCGCCAGCACGTGGATATAGGCGGCACGCAGGTTGAGATCCTGATGGCCGTGGTGATCGTCATGGTCATGATGATCGTGGTCGTGATGCCCATGATGGTGGTCATGCCCATGGCCGTGGTGATGATGGCCGTGATCATCCTTGAGCAGCCAGGCACAGGCCAGATTCACCAGCAGCCCCACCAGCGCGATGGCGATCGCCTGTTGATAGTGGATCGGGCTGGGATCGAGCAGCCTGAACACCGACTCGAACAGCATCAGCCCGGCCACCCCCACCAGCAGGAGAGCGCTGGTGAAGCCACCCAGCACCTCGATCTTCCAGGTGCCGAAGCTGAATCTGTGGTCGCGGGCAAAGTGGCGGGCGGCGCGGTAGGCCAGCACCGAGAGGCCGAGCGCCAGCGCGTGGGAACTCATGTGCCAGCCATCGGCCAGCAGCGCCATGGAGTTGTAGAACCAGCCGCCGCCGATCTCCGCCACCATCATGATGACAGTCAGCAGCACGGCCCAGCGAGTCTTCTGTTCGGCCAGCGGATTCCCTTCGTGGACGACGGGTTGGTGGCAGTGGGATGAGGCAAGGGATGACATGGATTTCTCCTGAGGACGACAATGCAATATACTATACCCCAGTATAGTTTTATTGATCGAGAGGATCCTGCATGTCACACACCATTCACGGTAAAAAGAAGCTGCTGGCACGGGTACGTCGCATCAAGGGACAGGCCGGTGCGCTGGAGCACGCGCTGGAGCAGGAGAGCGACTGCGCCGCCATTTTGCAGCAGATCGCGGCCATTCGCGGTGCCGTCAACGGCCTGATGCTGGAGGTGCTGGAAGGGCACATGCGTGAGCACCTGGGCGCCGAAGAGGCGACCCCGGCCGAGCGGCTGGAAGATCTGGATCAAGTAGTGCGGGTATTGCGCTCCTATCTGAAGTAGGACCGGTGAATGAGGCTGCAGGCGACCCCGCATCATTCCGTTTACGGCTGTGTGGCGTCTGCCCGCCAGCCCCCGTCCCTTTCGGGCTTGAGCCACCGCCAGCTTTGCGCCATGATGTCCAGCCCGGCTGACCGCCGGTTTTACTGGACAGTCAATTTCAAGGATCCCCCATGTTTGAACACGTCGATGCCTATGCTGGCGACCCTATCCTGACCCTGGTCGAGACCTTCCACAAAGACACCCGCGAGCAGAAGGTGAACCTGGGGATCGGCCTCTATTACGACGAGCAGGGCCGCATTCCGCTGCTGGCCTCGGTACAGCAGGCCGAAGCCCAGCGCGCCGCCGCGCCAGCCCCGCGCCCCTACCAGCCGATGGAAGGCGCCGCCAACTACCGCACTGCGGTGCAGCACCTGCTGTTTGGTGCCGACCATGAAGCGGTCAAGGCGGGACGTATCGCCACCATCCAGACCATCGGCGGCTCGGGCGCGCTGAAGATCGGCGCCGATCTGCTCAAGCGCTACTTCCCGACCTCCGAGGTATGGGTCAGCAATCCCACCTGGGATAACCACAAGGCGATGTTCGAGGGAGCTGGCATCAAGGTGCACGACTACCCCTACTACGATGCGGCCACTGGCGGCGTGCAGTTTGATGCGATGATCGACTGCCTGAGTACCCTGCCGGCCAAGAGCATCGTGCTGCTGCACCCTTGCTGCCACAACCCGACCGGGGTGGATCTCTCCCGTGCCCAGTGGGATCGGGTGATCGCGCTGGTGGTCGAGAAGAACCTGATCCCCTATATGGATATCGCCTATCAGGGCTTCGGCGACGGGCTGGAAGAGGATGCCTACGCTATTCGCGCCATGGTGGCCGCCGGCGTAAGCTTCTTCGTCAGCAACTCCTTTTCCAAGAACCTCTCCTTCTACGGCGAGCGGTGCGGCGGCCTGTCGGTCATCTGCAAGGATGCCGAAGAAGCCAGCCGCGTACTGGGTCAGATGAAGGCCACCGTGCGTCGCAACTACTCCAGCCCGCCCACCCACGGTGGCCAGATCACCGCGGCTGTGATGAGCCAGCCCGAGCTGCACGCCATGTGGGTCGACGAAGTGACCGAGATGCGCACCCGCATCAAGGCCATGCGCCAGAAGCTGTTCGAGGTGCTGAGCGCCAAGGTGCCGGGCCGCGACTTCAGCTACTTCATCAACCAGCGCGGCATGTTCAGCTACACCGGCTTCACCCCGGAGCAGGTGGACAGGCTGCGCGAGGAGTTCGCCGTCTATCTGGTGCGATCCGGTCGCATGTGCGTGGCGGGCCTCAACAGTCGCAACGTCGACTACGTAGCCGACGCCATGGCCGCGGTGCTCAAGGGCTAATCCGCACTAGCCCCGCTTTGGCGGGGCTTTCTTGTCTTGTCTCTTCCCTTCGCTTGTGGAGTACTTATGGATCTGATCGCACTCTCTCGGCTGGGAGGTCGCCATCTGGTCACCCTGCATCTGCTGCTCGACAACCAGAGCGTCACCCGCACCGCCGAGCGGCTCTGCACCACGCCTTCCACCGTTAGCAAGACCCTCAACCAGCTGCGGGGTCTGCTGGGGGATCAACTGCTCTACCGCCAGGGCAACCAGCTGCTGCTCACCCCCATGGCCGAGCGACTGGCTCCCACCCTGCACCGGTTGTTGGGGGAGCTGAACGGCCTCACTCGCCAGAATGCCTTCAACCCCCAGCAGTGGCAGGGCTGCTTGCGGCTGGGATTGCGCGAGAGCGTGATGACCTGGCCGGTGGGCCCCATTCTGGGTCAGCTGATGAAAGAAGTGCCGGGCATGGTGCCGGAGATCTGGAACAAGGATGAGCAGGGGCTGGAGGCGCTGGCAGCGGGCAAACTCGACTTCGTGATCCTGCCCCATGACCAGAGCCAGCCGTTAGCGCGCCAGCCCGGGCTGGTGTGGGAGACCCTGCGGGAAGAGAAACTGGTCTGTCTGCTGCGCAAAGACCACCCGGCGCTGGCCAAGCCCTGGGATCTCGATGCCTACCTGAGCTGGCGCCATATCGCCATCCGGGATCAGGAGCTGGCCAACCCCTTCTTCGAGCAGAGCCTTGCCCAGCAACAGGTGCGTCGCCAGATTGGCGCCACCCTGCCCGATTTTGCCAGCGCGGCGGCCCTGCTGCCCCAGACCGATCTGATCCTCACCGCCATCGGTGGCTGGGCGGCATGCATCGCCAGCCAGCCGGATCTGGAGCTGCGTCCGGCACCGTTCGATTACGGCAAGGTGAGTCACAGTCTGGTCTGGTATGGCCCGGCCGGTGATGGCTCGGCCCGCCACTGGTTCCGCCAGCGGATCCTGCAACTGGGTCGCGAGCTGGTCGAGCCCTGAGCCAGGTGACAGCGAGAAGAGATGGATGTTTCGCCACGGCGAAACATCCACGGCAATGAGGGATCAGGGACGCTTGGTATAGATGGGACTGGGGAAGGAGGCGACGTTGCTACCCAGATCCGTAATGCGGGCAGCCCCCTGCTTTTTCACCTGATCGATGCGTAACACCTGATGCATGGGGATAAGGGTGTGACGCACATCGGCAAATTCGCTCTTGAGCTTTTCATGGCTGGGATCGACGATAAGCGCCGTGTGGTTGTCCCAGACAAAATCGGCGATCTCGATAAATCCAAACAGTTGGCCCTGATTCACCTCGCGCACATAAACCTCATAGCGCTCGTTGTGGCAAATAAACTGAACCCGATATAACGCCTTGCTTTCACTCATGATTTATCTGTGATGGAGGAGGGACGGATGGGCAATATCATAACGAGCCCCAAGGCCCCCTCCAATAGACAGAAGTCACAGTTGTGTGCTTTTACTACACAGCAAGGGAATCGATCAGACCTCTTTAGATCAGCGGTGGCAAGGTCACCGCCCCCACTCCCGCAGCACGCAACCGACTCGCCAGCCACTCCAGCTCGCTGCGGGTCGCCTCTGGCCAAAACCTCGCCTCCCCCCGTACCCCGTGGTGGCGAAAGCCATTGAGGCGAATGGGCACAGGCCCCAGCTGCTGCAAGAAGGCGGCGAGATCCGCGTCCAGCTCACCATTCGCATCCAGAAAATCGCTCTTGCCCGGCACGTGGAGCAGCCGCAGTTCGGTCAGCTTGCTGTGACTTGCCAGCAGTTGCAGCGATGCCAGCACCCGTTCGCGGCTGTAACCGGTCAGCGAGAGGTGTACCGAGTCACGCCACCCCTTGAGATCGAGCATGGCGCCGTCGAGCACCGGCAGCAGCCGCTGCCAGCCGGTTTCGGCCAGAGAACCGTTGCTGTCGAGCAGGCAAGTGAGATGGGTCAGATCCGGCGCGCCCTTGATGGCAGCAAACAGCGCAACCACAAAGGGGAGCTGGGTGGTCGCCTCACCACCGGAGACGGTAATGCCGGTCAGCAAGGGGCCGTAGCGTCGCAGCAGGGCCAGCACCTCGGCCACCGTCATGGTGGCCGTCTTGGGGTTGGCGCTGCGCGGGCAGGCCTCCAGACAGGCGTCGCAGTCGGTACAGAGCATCGCCTGCCAATGAACCTTGCCTTCGCTCATGGATAGGGCGCCGCTCGGACAGACCGCAAGGCAGTCGCCACAATCGTCGCACAGCCCGATGGTGTGAGGGTTGTGGCAGCCGGGGCAGCGAAAGTTGCAGCCCTGCAGAAACAGCACCAGCCGGTTGCCCGGCCCGTCGACACAGGAGAACGACAGCACCCTGCTCACCAGAGCGCTGCGTGTTGGCAAGACATCAGCCATCGGTGCGAACTCAATACTCGCCGATGGTCGATTCGTGGGCGACTACCCGCGGAGCCCGCTGACGAATGGCGGTCACTTCACTCGCCTCGGCACCGAGACAGGTGGTCTGCAAGCGCGATCCCTCCTCTGCGAAGCGAGCCACGTCGCTCTTGCGGATCATGTAGCCGGTCACCCGCACCAGATCGCTGTCGGCCACGTTGGCGGTGAACTCGCGCATACCGATAGCGAGCGCTCCCTTGCAGAGCTGCAGCAGTGCCTGCGGGTTCTGGCGGATGGTGGGATCCAGCGTGAGGATCTCGCTGATCCCCGAATGGTAATAAGTGTGGTGCGGCGCCAGCGCCAGCACATGGCTGGCCGGATCCGGCTCCTGCCCGTAGGGGATGCGCACCCCGGGGGTGACTGCCACATCGATGCTGAGGCCACCTTGCGAGTGCAGCAGGGCGCGACCACCCCAGGCATGGGTTTGCGGCGTCGCAGTGACATATTCCGAGAGCTGGGCCGAGATGCGATAGCCAAGCTGGTTCGCCTCCTCGCCGTGACCATAGCGATCCGGCAGATTCTCTTTATCCATCAGGATATTGACCGCTTCCGCCATGCCGTAGATGCCGAACATGGGGACGAAGCGATCCTCATCCAGCAGCCCCTCTTTCACCAGGAAGCTGTTGAAGAAGCCGGACTCCTGATGCAAGAAAGCGGCCCGCGCTTCGATCAACTGGGAGGCCAGACGGCAGTAGTGGGGCAGCAGGCAGCCGAGGAAGTCATCGATCCCCTGGCACTGCTCGGCGACCCGCTTGAGGGAGATGCGCACCAGGGTATTGGCGCCACCGGCCTGCGGCAAGGCGTTGTAACAGCTGACGATGCCAAAACCACGCTGGTCAAAGGTATCGCGATGGATCGGGTAGTTGGCGATGTGCGGCTTGCTGCACTCGGCGATGTTCTTCACCGCCTGCAGCAGCAGGCTGTCCGGGGTCTGCTCCGGATCGTGGAAGAAGGTGAGGTTCGGCGCCACCTGCTTGAGCTCGTTGTCGATGCGCAGGATCAGGCGGCAGATGCGGTTGTCATCGGGACCGATGTTGACGTGCATGAAGGCGTCCGGCAGCACCCGATCCAGATAGACCCAGAACCCCTTCAGCTTGCGATAGAGGCTCTCGTCATCCAGTTCGCCGACAAACGGCAACAGCAGATGGTCGAGCCGTCCCAGCCAGACCGGCATGCCGGTGACGGAGGGGACATGGTGATAGAGGATGCGCAGGGCGTTGAGCGCCTCGTCGAAATCCTGCGGCGCCGTCAGCTCCAGCCAGGCAGAGCCCTGAGTCAGGAATTTTTCATAGTCCGGCAGCACATAACGCGGCTTGTAGGGGGCATGCCCTTCGAACATGTCGCAGATAAATCCCTGCTCCATCGCCTCGGCGACTGCGGCAGGCAGGTCGGGGTAGGGCAACGCATTCTCGGCGGCCAGCGCCAGTGCGTGGCTCTTCTGAGCAGCGGAGAGATGGGGATCGCGCACGATGCGCTGACAGGTTTCGGTCAAAGACATGGGACACTCCTTCACGGACAGAGCACATATCCTCACCATTTGCAGGCTTTTTTTGAAGTGACATTCACAACAATGCGAATGTCTCAAAAAGACATCCGTTAAAGGGGATCACAACCAGAACAGAACGGGGGCCTTGTCTGCCGACAAGGCCCCCGTTGTGCGGATCAGGGCTCGATGATGATGGGCGTACCCGGGTCAATGGCATTCCAGAGCTCATCCATCTCGTGGTTAAGTACCGCAATACAACCGTTGGTCCAGTTGGAGGGCTGTACCCGACGGTTACCCATCCGGTTAAGCTGACCATGGATCATGATCATGCCACCCGGGTTCACCCCCAACTCATTGGCGCGCTTGATATCGTCCAGATTCGGGTAGTTGATATGTATCGCTTTATAAAAGCCGGAGTTGCTCTTCTTGTAATCCAGGGTGTAGCGCCCCTCCGGGGTACGTTGATCCCCTTCCCGCTGCTTGTGCCCCTTGGGCGCCGGGCCCAGTGCAACCCAGTAGCGCTTCAGTTCCTTGCCATCCTTCATCAGGGTGAGGCTGTAGGTAGACTTCTTGACCACCACCAAATCGGCTTTTTCGGTAAAGGCAAAACTCAGCGCGGGCCACAGCCCCAGCACACACAACAATACGGCTCTCATTCCATCCCTCGACAAGCCTCTGGCAGGGCTTTTTATGGTTGTCACATCATCTGAATAGGCTCGCCCGTTGGCGAGCGAGCGCCATGATATTGGATCGCCATCAATACTCAATAGACCCAATAAAACATATCTTGGCTGCGAACGGTGAATGGTCCATGAACGACCTGCGCAAACATGACTAATTGACAATAAAAACAAAAACATAGATTACATTTTCTGGCTAGCCATGATGCCGCAGATCGGTAAATATGTAACAATTGAACCTGATTCAGGATGGCATCATGCCTCTGCACTTCTTGCCGAACTCTTCGCTGACCCGCCTGCTGCTGGTCAGCGCACTGCTCTGGCTACCCGCCAGTGTCGCCGCCGATGCACTCTGGCTGCGCGAGCCCGCCCTCTCCCCCGATGGCAAGCAGCTTGCCTTCACCTGGCAGGGGCGCATTTTTGTTGCCAGTGCCGAGGGTGGCCCTGCCACGGCGCTCACCGGCAGCGACTACCTGAGCCAGCGGCCAATCTGGTCGCCTGATGGCAAACAGCTCGCCTTTGCCGCCAATCTCTACGGCAACGAAGATGTGTTCGTGGTGCCCGCCAGCGGCGGCGAGATGGTGCGCCTCACCCGCGATTCGCGCACCGATCTGCCGCAAGCCTTCAGCGACGATGGCAAACGGCTGCTGCTGAGCAGCCAGCGCCTGGGGGCGCCCGATGCCGACCATTTTGTCGCGGAAGGCTACCAATGGGGCGAGCTCTACTGGACCCCGCTCACCGGCGGCACCTTGCAGGCCGATCTGCCGCTGCCTGCAACTCTCGCCCGCCCCCACGGGGAGCTGCTCGCCTATCAGATGCCCGCGGCGGATCAACCCTTTCGCAAGCATCAGCACTCGTTTGCGGTGCCCCGTCTCTGGTTGTTTGATGGCAAGCAGCACAAGCAGCTGACCGAAGATCGGGTGGCGGCCACCGATCCGGTCTGGAGCGACAAGGGAGATACCCTCTTTTACCTGAGCGAGCGCAGCGGCGATTTCAACGTCTGGCGCCGGGATCTCGCCAGCGGCAAGGAGCAACAGCTGACCCACTATCAGGGCCATCCGGTGCGGGGGCTCAGCGCCTCTCGCAGTGGCGATCTGGTCTGGTCATGGCTGGGTGAACTCTATCGCCTCGATGCCGGTAGCAGCGAGCCACGCAAGCTGACCCTCACCCCGCAAGTGGCGAGCACGCCGGATGAGGCGAGCGAGACCCTGACCCTGGCAGATGAAGCGCTGGTCAGCGAAGAGGCGGATGAGCTGATCCTGGTGAGCGAGGGCAACCTGTTTGCCGTCGACCCCGAGCGGGAGCGGGTGCGCCAGCTGACCCGAGATCCGAGCGAGCAATCCAGCCCCCTCTTCGCCGAGCAGGGCAGCGCCCTCATCTATCTGTCGGAGCAGCAGGGGCACGCCGCCCTCTATCGCCTGCGCAAGGGGGATCCGGATCTGCTGTTCAGCGATCCCGGCACTTTGACCGAGAGTCTGCTGCTGGCCATTTCCGGCAAGGGGATCAGCCGTCCGGTGCTCTCCCCCGATGGCAAACAGCTCGCCTTCGTGGTAGATGGCCAGGCCATCCACCTGCTCGATCTGGCGAGCAACAAGCAGCGGGAGCTGGTGCCTGCCAGCTTCAACCCGTCGCGCCACGAGGTGCATCTCGCCTTTGCCCCCGACTCCCGCCATCTGGCGCTCACCTTCCGCCCCGATGCGGCAGAGCAGGAGATCGCGGTGATCGATACGGCCAATCCCAAGGCCAAACCGGTCAATGTCAGCCTCAACGGCTATCAGGATGGGCAACCGGGCTGGAGTCAGGATGGCGCCATTCTCTACTGGCAATCGACCCGGTTTGGCGCACTGGGGCCCGATGGCGAGCCCCTCGTCACCAACCTGCTCGGCATTTACAGCAGCCGCACCGCCAGAGCCGATGCCATTGCCGAGCTGGAGCCGCCGAAAGGGGGATACGGCTTTGAGAGCGATCGTCTCAACCATCGCGAAGCGCTGCTGCTGCAACCCACCGGCTCCCTGCTCGCCAGCCGCATCATCGGCGACCAGCTGATCTATCTGGTGGAGGAGATGGGGGTCAACAGCGAGAGCGAGATCAAGGGCTACAGCCAGGATCTGCGCAAGGGCAAAACCAGCGAACTGTTTGGCGAGCAGCCCGGCCCAGCGCTGGCAAGCCTCAACCAGCAGGGCACCCTGGCTACCCTGGTGCGGGATGGGGAGATCACCCGGATCCATCTCGACTCCGGCGAGGCCACCAGCGCCCCCTTCGCCTTGCAACCCACCAGCCGCTGGCAGGAACGCATGACCGCCGCCTTCGATCAGATCGCCCGCCTAACCCGGGACGAGTTCTATCTGGACGATATGAACGGGGTGAACTGGGATAGCTATGTCGCCGCTTACCGCCGCCTGCTGCCGGGCATCGGCAACCCGCGGGACTTTGGCAACCTGCTGGCGGAGCTGGCTGGCGAGCTCAATGTCTCCCACACCTGGGGCAGCGGCCCCGCCCCCTTCCCGCGCATGGCGGACGAGACCGCCAGCCTTGGCGGCTACTGGCAGGATGGCGAGCCGGGGGTGATGCTCACCGCCCTGCTCTCTGGCGGCCCGCTGGATCAGGAGAGCGATATCGCCCCGGGCGCCCGCCTGCTCGCCATCAACGGCGTCCCGATTGCCAATCTGGCCGAGCTGGATCGGGCCCTCAACCATCAGGCCGGTGCCCGGCTTGCCCTCACCTTCCAGCAGGAGGGCAACAAGCAAACTGACGAGGTGGTGCTCACCGCCATCAACAAGCTGCAGGAGTACCAGCTGCAACAGGATCGCTGGATTGAGAAACGGCGGGAGCTAGTGGCCAGCCTGAGCGGAGGACGGGTCGGCTACGTCTATCTGCCGGCAATGAATAGCGAGGTCTACGATGCGGTGGTGGCGGATGCCCTCGGCAGACAGCGCAATCGCGATGCGCTGATCGTCGATGTCCGCTTCAACAGCGGTGGCTATCTCGCCAATACCCTGGTGGAGTTTCTGACCGGCAGCGGCAGCACCAAGGGAATGGCCAGCAGTTGGCCCCGTCAGGGCAAGGGTGAAACCGACGCCGCCACTCGCCAGTGGACCAAGCCCTCGGTGGTGCTGGTGAACGCCGCCAGCTACTCGGAAGGCTCCGCCTTCCCCGAGTACTACCGCGCCCTCAAGGTCGGCCCCATCGTCGGCGATCCGGTGCCCGGCACCGGCACCATGGTCTACAGCCACGACTCTAGGCTGATTCCGGGGCTCTCCTACGGCATTCCGACCCTGGGGCTGCGCAAACCGGACGGCACCTTCTACGAGAATCAGGAGCTGATCCCGGACCTGCAGGTGCCCCTCACCCCCGCCGACATGGTGGCCGGGCGCGACCCGCAACTGGAGGCGGCAGTACAAGCCGCCCTCAAGCAGTTGTCAGCCAGCGCCAAATAACGGCGCCCATCGAGCTCAACGAAAGCGAAACAGCTCGCGATGCAGATGCCCGTCCGGCAACAGCCGGGTCAGGGCATCTGCCATCCCCTCCGGCCCGCAAAACCACACCTGCTCGGGGGCATCCTGCGCAATGCGGGCAAGATCCAGTCGCCCGGCCGCCTTGTCCAGATGCAGCTGATAGCGCACGCCGGTGCGATGACAGAGCTCGGCCAACCGCCGGTGGTAGACGGCGCCTGCCAGATCCGGGGCACACTGGATCAGGGTGCCCCCCTCGCAGCGCTCTCCACGGGCAGCCAGCCCCTCCAGCCAGGCGACGAACGGCGTGATACCTATCCCGGCCCCCAGCCAGAGGGCTCGGCCTCCCCTCTGCGGGGCGACAAAGGCGCCATAGGGGCCGGTCACCACCACTCCATCCCCGACGCGCGCCTCTGCCACCAGCTGACGGGTATGATCCCCGAGCGCCCGCACCGCGATCACCAGCTGGCGCCGATCCGCCGACACCCGCACCAGAGTAAAGGGGTGCGGCCCCTCCTTGGCGTCAAATTCGAAAAAGGCAAACTGACCCGGGCGGTAATGGGCGAGCGGCCGCCCCAACTGCATGGTCAGCTCGCAGGTGTGATCCGCCAGCGCCCGCACCGCAATGACCCGGCCGGGATGGCGATCCCGCGCCCCCACTTGCCCCAGCAGGGAGTAGAGGGCCCCGATAGCTCCCAGCCCACCGATTAACCAGATCGCTACCCCCACCGGGGTCATGGCCCCAATCTGAGGCAGCAGGCAGAGCCCGTGTCCCCACCCCGCCAGATAGATGAGCGGTGCCAGCCGGTGGATCAGCCGAAAACGGCCATAACTCACCAGGGCCAACAAGCTCACTACCACCAGCGCGATTAGCAGATAGAAACTCCACTCACCCAGGGTATTGCCAAGGGCATGGAGCGAGATGCCATTACCTGCACCAGCGCCAGCTGCACTGGCCCCACGCCGGGCGGGACGACTCAGCCAACCCGCCGAGACCGCCCACTTGGGCGCCTCCACCAGCAGCCAGTGAGCGGTCAGTGCCAATGCGCCGCCAATGGCCGTCTGACGGTGCAATCGCAACATCCGGTCCAGACCGCCACACCACACCTCCAGCCGCGGCAGGCGCAACGCCAGCAACAGCGAAATGGCCATATAGGCCATCCCCAGCAGGCCCGTCAGCAGCAACATCTCATGGCGCCAGGGCCACACCCCGTTGGCGTCCCCCGCATAACCCAGCCACCAGACTCCAACCGCCAGCAGCGGCAACAGCCACCACACCCGTTTACTCGTCATAACATGCCCCCTGGTTCCATCGCGGCAGGGCCTTACCCCTGCTCATGGTTCCATTACAACCCCGTCCGGTCACAAGACTTTGCCAGAGGGGGAAGCTTGTGTGGCAATGTGTGACAAACGGCAACAGCAGAGGGGCCCGCCGGCCCCTCTGGTCACCCTTGCTGACTGGCACTCTCTTCATGGGGAATAGCGCAAAATCCACCTCTGCCGTGATTGACGACCCGCCTGCAAAAGGAATCAAATGGGGACGACACATATCTGCGGCGGAAACCCTGCTGCCCACCTTCCGGACAAGGAGCTCCCCCTTGCTTTCATCCACCGAACAACGCGTCTGCTCAAGCTGTCAGCGCGAGACCAACCATGTCGTGGTGCTGGTCGACAAATCCTTTGGCCAGCAGCTGACACCAGAGCAAAAGCGCAAAGCCTTTATCAAAGACTTCATTACCGGCTGGGCCGCCAGCCCCTTTCTGGCCAACATGGATCGCTTTGAACGACATGCCATCTGCGAGCATTGCGGAAATAAAGTCATTGATGAATGAAAAAGGGAGAGGCAATCGCGAGCTTCCATACACCAGCCACCTTTTATGGCCGAAACCCAAAAGAAGGCGTTGCGATTCAGGATCACAACGCCATAGACGTCAATCAAACAACACGGTCACCGGCAACCCTTCCACTTGCAGGTTCGGGGGTAATTTTTCATCCAGCGAGAGTGCGACCTTGAGGGTTGCTTTCTCCCCTTCAAACGGAGCGGCTAACTGAGCCGGCAACTTGTCCGCCAGCTCGACCTGTCTGGCGACCCTGGCAGCCAGACGCTCCCCGCTGGGCAGCTTGACGACAGCCTTGTGTCCAGGAGCCATTGAAGAGAGATATTTGGGCTGCACATAGGCTATCACCAGCGGGTCTTCTCGCTTCGAGATAAGTGCCAGAGGAGCCCCCGAGAATACCCAGTCCCCCTCCTGTACCAGCACATCTGAAACCTTGCCAGTCGCCGGAGCTCTTGGCTGTTGATGGTACGCCATCGCTTCCATCTCGGTCAGCTCCTGATCGAGCAAGTGACGAGCACTGGCTAGCGGTCCGGTCAGTTGGTCCTCACTGATTTGCAGTTCCTGCGCTATCTTCTCTGCCCTTGCCTTCTGCAGAGCTATGCGTGACTGAGTCCAATTCAGCAGGGCCGTTGCGTACTCTGCACTGGATACCAGCTTCTCTTTTTTATAACCGGCATACTCCTGATAGATGACCTCCTGCTCCCGGCTCCCCCGTTCGGCAATACCAATCTGTTCGTCCAGATTGTGCAAGATAGCCTGTTCAGCCTCAGCCTTGCTCAATTCGATGGCCGCTCTGCGCGCTTTTCGTTCCGCCATGTTGGCCTTGAGGGTTGGAGATTCGAACTGCATCAGGGCATCGCCTTGTGACACCCCCTGGCCGGGAGCCGTGTAGATGTGTCGAATAAAGCCATCCCCATTGGCAACAACCAGTTGCGGCTCGGTGGTAATGATGGCTGGCGCCTGGGTCAGCCACCACTCGCGCCCCAGATACCACAGCAGAATAATAACGGGACTGAATGCCAGTAACAGGATGAGATACCAGCGAGCCTTGAAGGCGACACGCTTGGCGGGGGCATACAATACCCGGATCCCTTCATCCGACGTGGCATCCTGCTTCTTGGGGGGATTGAATGTGACTTTCATCAGAATTTATTTCCTCGTTTTAATACCCACCAGGGGGCCATGCTGCTCTCTTCATGACCGCGCCGGAACATCTCATTCAACAGTGCGATGGCGCACCACAAGCGCATCAGCAAGGTGTACACCGGGTAAAGACACAACCATGGCAGCAGACGTAGATCTGCCTTCGGGCGTTCAGATATAGCCAGCAAAAACACAGCGAAATTAACCAGGGTAAGAAACAGGTAAACCAGATAGAGACAGATCATCAACGCAGCGACAAACTGCCCCGGATAGCTAAGCACCAACCACCAGCTATAACCCATGACCAGCAGGGGCAGCACCACGTTTTGCGCCACCCCGTAGATCAAGGTAAACAAAAAGGTCTTCCAGCCCAGAATACGCGGCGTCAGGGAGAGCTTGTGCTTGCGCAGATAGAGAAACAGCAGATCTCCATCCCAGCGTAAACGCTGCTTGGCAAGCGTGATCACGTCTGCGGGCGCATCGGTGTGACCGATGGCACGAGGGGCGAACCCTATCTTTAAAGCCGGATGGCGTTTGAGGTAATGCTTAATACGGACCGTCAGATCCAGATCTTCTGCGGTATGGGTATCCCACCCACCAATCTGGCGCAAAAAATCACGACGAAACGCACCGAAGGCTCCCGAGATATTGTTGATGAGGTTCCACTCGCTCAGTCCCGTCTTGCCCCCCTGCATGGAGATCATGTACTCAATGCTCTGCATCCGGGTCAGTACGCCATCGTTCAGATTTCGCACCCTTAATGCCCCTCCCACAGCAGGCACATCAGGATCATCGAAACAAGCCACGATCTCATCGATCATGTTGTTGTCAAAGGAGGTATCTCCGTCCGCGTTCATCACTATCTCGCCAGTCGCAGCGGAGAGACCGGCATTGAGAGTGGAGACCCGGCCTCCCCTCTGCCATTTCGGTAGCAGGACCAAACTTCTGTTCTCGCACCCCTCGAATTCACGAACACAATTGAGCGCAGCCTGATAGGTATGCGCGTTGGCCTTGGCGCCATCAATCACAGCAATGATTTCCATTTGACCGCGATAAAGCTGTTCCTTGAGCGTCAATATGGTGGAGCGGATCGCCTCACCTTCCCCATAACAGGTGATGATGCAAGACACTTTGGGACAGCGCCGAGCGCGCGGCAGTTCAGATGCCCTGGGAACCTGGCGCGCATACCATTTCAGGATCCCGGTCAACGTCAGCGCCATCAGTGGCACCTCCATCAACAGCAACATGGGCAACAGCAACAGAATCATCCGGGGAGAAAACTGGAGGCTACCCAGTATCTCTATCAGGATGTAGTGCACCGTATTCATCCACTCATGCATCCGGGCTATCTCCATCCAGCCACTGGCCGAGCCATACCGCTGTATCGTCGCCCAACAGGGCGGGCAAAGGTTGTACTTTCACCGCCAGCGTCAGAGCATCCAGTCCTTCGATGAGATTCAATGCCTGAATGCGCTCCTGCAGAATGCGCCAGTCGTCGGCATCAGTATGCGGCAACAGCAATAACAATCGGTCATCGGCATACTGGCAAACGACATCGGTATCACGGAATAGAGCTTGCAAACGGCTGAGCAGAGCGGCCAGTCGCTGCTGAGTCTTTAGCATGCCCAACTCGGCCCGCAACTCAGCCAGATGCTCAACCCGAATAGCCAGCAAGGTATGGCAGCCACCATGGCGTTGCAGCAAGCTATTGTTCCATTGCAGCAACCAGGGGAAGTGCTCCATGGCCATAGGGGTACCCCAGGTCAACGGCAGATGCAGTTGTTGAGTTCCTTCCCGTGCGATGTGGCGGGCCAGCTTGCCGATGCGATATTCATAGATGGGCGCAACCACCAGATCATCGGGTTTGTGCGCCTGGCCACATTCATGGCAACGCGCCTGGACGGCAGCCTCCATAAAACGGGCATGGCATGACAAACAACGGAATTTCTCAAGGGGCCTGTCATAGTCAACACCGATGTGACGCAGAGTCGTGACGCACTTGGGACAACGCAGCACACCCTGTCGCATGAATGCATCCTGATCATCCACGTGCCCGCAGGTGAAGCAGTGCACAGCTGGCTTGGCCTGGATGGCGATATGAGCGCATTCGGGACACACATCGACAAAATTGAGATGTGCCGAGTTGCAACTGTGACAAAGACGTACCCGGTCCACCAGCTGCTCACTCTGCAATAAACGCTCTGCAACCAGCTGCGGGAGGGCATCCCCTGCTTCGCTGCCCAGCAGGCAATCCAGCAGGGGATAGCTGTACCCCTGACGGCAACCAGCCTGCCAACGTGGCAACAAGCGAAAATGGGAGCGAGGCCAGCTGTACCAAGCCAGCTTTTCCATGTCATCCGGATGCTCTCGAGGGGTCAACAACGCCAACCGTTCAAGCATGTCAGAGGCCCGTTCATCCAGCTGTGTCAGGAGACCGTCGGCCAACATGGGAGAGAGCGGGCTCTTCACAACACAAAATACCGGCTGCAAATAACGTATCGGGTCACGCCGCACAGCCTGCAATACCCTGTCCTGCTCATCTGCAGGCAGGTTGAGCAGTAATACCGGCTGCTGCAATGGATCCCAGCAGGACAGATCGAGAAGTGGCAAGGCAACACGATCCACCGAGCCTCCCAGCAGCGCAATCTGACCGGGGTGTTCACTCGTGCTCATCATGGGGAAATAACCTCTTTCCATTCACTGACAAATAGATACCAAGCCAATAAAACGGACCCGCCTGTTGCCATGCATCGGCAGACTCAGGCAATGTCGCGAGATGCGCATTGCCCTGCACGGACAGCACAACAGCAGTGTCAACGTTATCGACGGATAGCATGAAGCAGGCGAACGCGCAGAAAGAGTTGAGAGCTGACGCCATTTTCATGTGCGGCTCAGCCATCTCGGGGGAAGAGATCTGAAGCTTTCCGAGCCCGACTCACATCGGGGGTGGCAAGGTGGGCGATTTTGCAGTTGTGGACAATTTAGTCAACCCGGAAAGATGAGAATAACTAGCAGATAGTTGAATGGATCAATCTTTATGCACAAAGATGACTACAAAAAGCACTATTAACAGAAAAGACAAAAGAGCGTAACTCAGTGAATCTACTATCTTGCAGCCTACAATTCCTATTCATGTTCATATGAATACATATCTGATGGCAAAATGCGGACCCAATCGGCAAGGCGACAAACTGTGTCGCGCACCTGCCAATAATATGGCAGCGTCTGCCACGGTTACGACAACGAATAACCATGAAAAGCACAGCTCCCGGCCTGATCACCGGGAGCTGTGCGGATTATTCGGCTGAAACCGGTTGGTAATGGTTGACGATCCACGCCTCGAAGTCGGCCAGCATGCGGGTTTCCGACTCGTTGTTGTCGGCGATAAGCTCGGCGCCGTGGACCACCCGGATATGGGCATCGAGCGGGCTTCCCTCGCCAGCCGCGGGGCGCTGCTGGGCTGCGGCCATGCAGGCTTGCGCCTGTTGCCACGCCTCAGCGGCGCTCAGGTTGCACGCCTCGGCCAGCGGCACGGCACTGAAGCCTTCACCAGTCAGGCTGCGCAGGGTCTCATCATGAGTCATGCCGTTGCCCGGCCCCCAGTAGTGGGCGGCCAGATCCGGCCCGATGCGCGGGTTGTCGGTGAGGTAGCCATCGCGCTTGAGGAAGTAAGCGCGGGTCTGTTCCACCGCCATCAGCGCCAGCAGGTAGCCGTGATAGGCGCAGGCCGACTCCTGATTAAGGAGGTGCGGAATGGCCAGCAGCGGGCGCGGGCTCTCGACACCGAGGATCTTGCGCTCCCACTTGCGGGCCAGCGCCAGCACAGCCTCGGGAGTACGTTCAGCCTCATCCATGGCGTAGAGATCCCGCTCGAAGTAGGCCACCAGCGCGATCTGACGTTCGTTAAAAGCGCGAAACGGCTGACGGGCGGCGATCATCTCCTTGATAAGCGCATCGGGGATCGCCTCTCCTGCCGCATTTCTGGCGTAGCGTTTGAGCCAGTCGGCATCGTCCAGCAGGCTGTCGCAGAACATCGACTGGGTCTCGGCATAAGCCATAGAGGTGGGCGGAAACTCCTGTGAGAAGCAGGGGGCATTGCCGGTGACATTGGCAAAATGCGCGGCGTGGCCCCCCTCGTGGAACAGGGTGTTGAGCCCGCTCCAGCCGCTGCCCACCTGCGCCGGATCGGCCAGGCTGGTGAAATTGACCACCGCAGGTATCCACTCCCCCTGCTGGAAGAAGCTCGGCACCGGGCCGTGGCAGAAGCCGTTCTCGTATTTCCCCTCCCGGGTCAGCAAGTCCAGGGTGAGGGTCGCCCCGCGATACTGGATGCCGAGACGACGGAAGCTCTCGACCCAATCCTTCAGCGCCCGCGAGAAGGGCACGTAAGGATCGAGCTGACGGGTCACGTCGCCGCTCACGCTGTAACGCAGGTTGTGAGGCAGCAGGGCCGCCTCGCCCTTGGCGGCCTTCAGCTCGGCCAGGCTCTGCTGCAACCGGGCGTCGGTGCGGGCAATAAAGTCGTCGAGGATGGCGAACAGCTGCTCCGGGCTCATCTGCTCGTTCTTGCGCACCTTGTAGTCGAAGTAGTCGCGATAGCCCATGGCGCGGGCAAAGCGGTTGCGGATCGCCACCACCTCGAGAAAACCGTTGCCGACCACCCACTGCTCCAGGGTGTGGAACATGGCGAGCGCGCTCTGGCGCACCGCCTCGTTCGGGCTGGCGGCAAGGGAGGTACTCGCGGCGGGCAGGCTGCCTGCGACCTGCTGGCCCTGCTCATCCAGCAGGGTCAGTTTCAGCCCCTTGCGGCGGGCGAACAGCGCCGCCTCGGCAGCCACCAACTCATCCATCAGGGCGGATGCGGCGGGATCTTCAATCACATTGCACTCGAAGAAGGCGATCCAGCCTTGCAGACCGCGCTTGAGATCATCCTCGTCGGCCTGCGCCAGCATCTCCCGCAATTCGGGCAGACGGGCCGGATTGGCACAAAAGGCCTTGTAGGCCTGCTCGGCCGCGGTGAAACCGGCCTGATCGTCGCTGGTGCCCATATAGGTGGACCAGAAGAGATCCTCCTTGCGCCTGTGCACCTGCAGGTAGTCGGCGTTGAGCTGGTTGAAGTAATTCCTGGCAATGGAACTCATAAATTCCCTCTTGTTATGGGATCACCCAGAGCGGGGCCCACTCCTTTTTTTAGTGAAATGCCAAATGATTCACACTCTTTGGCAAAAATTGCGCAGGGATGCGCATCAACACGCTACCAAAAAGTGGGGGTTGCTGTCTGCTGACTATACTGATGTTAAAACGCTCATTTGAGAAAGGTCGGCAAGAGACTGAAAGTAAATGAGTTGTTAACTCTTACGAACTGGCTGCCGCGGTACAGAGCCACATAAAATCAACAGGGAAATGAGGGTTTAGTCATGTTCAAGCTCGGTGATATTACCGTGAGCCGCAAATTGATTTTGCTGCTCGCACTGGCGTTTGTCGGTTTTGTCTCGCTGCTGCTTATCTCGGCCAACGCGCTCCAGCGCAATCTGATGAGCGAGCGAGAGGCGCGGCTCAATGCGGTTCTGGAACAGGCCATGAGCCAGATCCAGTTTCTGGCCAGCACCCTGCCAGCAGAGCAGGCGCAGCTGGAGGCACGCAAGCTGCTGACCAATATGCGCTTTGATGGCAACAACTATTTGTTCGTCATCGACGAGAGCCGCAAGATGCTGGTGCATCCCATCCGGCCCGAACTGGTCGGCCAGACCATGGGAGAGGGTTCGGGTGCCACCGCAGGGCAGTTCTGGTTCCAGATGGTCGACATCGCCCGTGGCGGCAAGCAGGGAACCCTGCAATACATCTGGACCGGCCCGTCTGGGGAAACCGCTGACAAGCTCTCCATGGTCTCTGGCTATCAACCCTGGGGCTGGATCCTCGGTTCCGGCATGCTGCTGCAGGATATTCAGCAGACCATCTGGGCCCAGTACATGAAGATGGGTACCGCCACCGCCATCGTGATCCTGCTGATGGGGCTGCTGGGCTGGCGCATCACCCACTCCATCGTCTCCCCCCTCAGCCAGATCAACCACGCCATGCAACGGGTCGCCAAGGGGGATCTGGTGGTAAGCATCCCGGTACAGGGCAAGGATGAGTTGGGAGTGGTCGCCCGCTGCACCAACCAGAGTCTCGATGCCATCCGTCACGCCCTGCTGGAGGCCAGCCAGGGGGCTCGCAACGTGGCGGATGCCGCCCTGCGCATCGCCGCCTCTGCCGAGCAGACCAATCAGGCGGTCACCAGCCAGCGGGATCAGCTGGCCCAGCTCGCTACCGCCATGAACGAGATGAGCGCCACCATCTCCGATGTGGCCGGGCATGCCGAAAATACCGCGCGGGATACCCAGGAAGCGACCGGAGAAGCTGGCCTCGGCAACCGTGACGTTCACGCCAGTGTGCACGGCATCAAGGCGCTGGCTACCGAGGTGGAGCAGGCCACCCTGCAGGTCAACCAGCTCAAAGAGGGGGTCATGCAGATCGGTGAAGTGACCGCCGTCATCAGCTCCATCTCGGATCAGACCAATCTGCTGGCTCTCAACGCCGCCATAGAGGCCGCCCGTGCTGGCGAGCAGGGGCGTGGCTTTGCCGTAGTCGCCGATGAAGTGCGCCAGCTGGCCAGTCGTACCCGCCAGTCCACCGAAGAGATCCAGAGCACCATCGCCCAGTTGCAGCAACGGGCCGTCACTGCTGCCAATGCCATGGATGCCAGCCGAAAACTGGCCGAAAGCAGCGTCAACCAGTCACAACAAGCGGGTCAGGATCTCACTCTGATCGTCAACCATATCCAGCATGTGAGCGACATGGCAACCCAGATCGCGACCGCCGCCGAACAGCAGAGCATGGTGGCCGAGGATATGAATCGCAACGTCAGCGGCATCAACGACTCGGCGCTCGAGATGTCCCAGTCCGCCTCGCAACTGGCGCAGGAGAGCGAACTGCTGGCCGGTCTCTCCCGCAGCCTGGATGAGCGGCTTGCGGTGTTCAAACTGGGCAAGGAGTCCAGCAAGACTCCTATGATGCCAACTCTACATCACTCCAATAGCGAGCAGCGCGCCCGCCATTGATGGCGTCAATCCGTGTCGCCTTGTCACTCGACCTGCCAGCTCGGCTGGCAGGTTTTTTTACGCCGACAACACGCAATCAGCATGCACCTTATCGGCCTATTCAACGGTATTCGACGCCATTCACAAATTAGAGAACAATTTAAAAACAGCCAGTTAGAACGTTTTTTGTGCCACCGGATTATGCATTTAAACATTTAACTTCAAATAATTAATCAATGCGGTGCACAATGCTGATGGCCGAACATTTGGCCCATCACTAACCATCTAGTCATTTGGCAAACTGACCGAAAGGTCGGGACGCAAAGCCTCCGGTCTACAGACGTTTTGTCCAGGATAGCGGGGTTGCCACACGCAAGTGTGCATCGGGGAACTCCCTGGCCAACTGACTGCCCACATCTATCGAACAGAGGAATGTATGGCAGCAAAAATCCAACTCAATCACATCGCGGCGGTGCTGGCCCTGCTGGCCAGCGGCAGCGCCCTGGCTCATGGCTACATCAGCCAGCCCGAGAGCCGCAACTACCTGTGCAAAACCGGCGGCAACAGCCAGTGTGGAGGCGTACAGTGGGAACCCCAGAGCGTGGAGGGGCCATCAGGCTTCCCGCAAACCGGCCCGCAGGATGGTCAAATCGCCTCGGCGGGCAGCCCGCGCTGGAGCGAGCTGAACATCCAGACCAGCGACCGCTGGACCAAGCGTGAAGTACAGCCCGGCCCCTTCGCCATCAGCTGGACCTTCACCGCCAACCACGTCACCCGCAACTGGCGCTACTACCTCACCAAGCAGGACTGGAACCCCAATCAACCGCTCACTCGCGACTCGTTCGACCTGACCCCCTTCTGCGTCATCGACGGCAACATGGTGCAGCCGCCCAAGCAGGTGACCCATAACTGTGTCCTGCCGGAGCGAACCGGTTATCAGGTGATCCTTGGCGTGTGGGAAGTGGGCGACACCAGCAACAGCTTCTACAACATCATCGATGCCAAGTTCAAAGATGGTAGCCAGCCGCCGCTGGAGTGGAGCCAGGCAGGCACCATCTACCCCTCCATTGACCTTGCCGTGGGTGACAAGGCGATGACCCGGGTATTCGATGCCAACGGCGAGCGTCCCGAGCTGCAGACCGTACTGACCATCACCACCGCCGAGCAGGGCCAGAAGAACAGCTGGGCTCATGCCCTCGCCAGCAAGATCAACGCCGAGCAAAGCCTGATCCGCGCCGGTCAGCAAGGAGCCGATGGCCAGTTCAATCCGGTCTACGGTATGAACCCCGTCTATCTGCATCGAGACAGCAAACTGGATCGAGTCGAGATTGACCTGCAACAGCTGCAGCCACCGGTAGTGGACAGCATCAGCGTCAGCGGTCTGGCCAGCGACTATGTGCTGGACAACGGCAAGGCAACCCTCGATTTCACCGTCACCGCACAGGGCGATCTGGCCGTCACCAACACCCTCTATGACCACGGCGGCGTCGCCAAGGGTGAAAGCAGTGCCGACATCAAGGACAGCAGCCACACCTTTACCATGGCGCTGGAAGGGCTCAAGGCAGGTCACCACCAGCTGGTGATCAAGGCCACCCCGAAAGCGGGCGGCGAGACCATCCAGCAGACCATGGATCTGATGTTCAAGGAACAGAGCAGCGGCGAATACGACTTCGTCTTCCCGAACTCGCTCAAATCCTATGCCGCCGGCACCAAGGTGCAGCAGCCGAAAAATGGCAAGGTCTATCAGTGCAAGCCCTTCCCCTACAGCGGCTACTGCCAGCAGTGGACCACCACAGCCACCCAGTACGAGCCGGGCATCGGCTCCCACTGGCAGATGGCGTGGGATGAAGTGCACTAACCCACGCTTGGGCACATAAAAAAGGGCGTCCTCTCTAGCAGGGGACGCCCGGAAAAATCAAACCTTGCGGTTTGCATACCAACGGAACCAAGACCTCACTCTTCACTTACTTCACACACTCAACACACTCTTCAAAACAGGGTTTGTCCATTAACCCTGCCATTTTCCTCCTTCGACAATCACATCATTCGGATCGGTATCAGGGCTCAGCTTGTCACGCACATACTGGTCATAGAGTTTCAGCAGGTACTTCTCCTCACCCAGCTTGGCGAGACGGTCGTTGACCCAGTCACGCAGCTCGATATTGCCCTTCTTCACCGCCGGGGCGATGGGATCTTCCGAGCCCAGTTTTTCGGGCAATACCCGATAGCCCGGGTTCTCCTTGGCCCAGCTGAACAGCACCAGGTTGTCCTGGGCATAGGCGTCGCCACGACCCTGGGCCAGCGCTTGCAAGGATTCGGTGTTCTTCTCGAACTTGAGTACCTTCCACTCCGGATGGTTGCGGGTCAGCCAGATGTCGGCCGTGGTGCCGGTGGTCACGATCAGGGTCTTGCTGGCCAGATCATCGAGCTTCTTGGCCGGGCTCCCTTCCGGCACCAGCACCTGTACCGCCACTCGCAGGTTCGGGTTGGTGAAATCCACCACCTCTCGCCGCTCCGGGGTCACCGTCATATTGGCGAGGATCAGATCCACCTTGTCGCTCTGCAGGAAGGGGATGCGACTGGCTGGCTCCACCGCCACGAATTCGATCTTGTTCTCGTCCCCCAGCAGATCCTTGGCGAAGCGGCGACCGAGATCGGTGTCAAAACCGACGTAGTTCCCCTTCTCGTCCACGTAGCCAAACGGCGGCTTGTCGGTGAATACGCCGACGATGAGCTTGTCCCGCGCCTTGATCTTGTCGAGGGAACCGTCCGCCGCATGGGAGGCGCCACTGGCGATACCCAGTCCCAATAAGGCACTAAGCAGAACCGAGGTGATTTTTTTCATGCTGACTCCTTTCGTTTGATGACATTTATATAAGAAAACTTGGCGAGGAACTGGCGCGCACGCTGGCTCCTGGGATTGTCGAAAAATTGGTGGGGGGCGGCCTGCTCCAGAATGTGGCCGCCATCCATGAAGACGATGCGATCCGCCACCGCCCGGGCGAAAGCCAGCTCGTGGGTGACGATAAGCAGGGTCATGCCGCTGCCGGCGAGATCGCGGATCACCTCCAGCACCTCCTGCACCATCTCGGGGTCGAGGGCGGCGGTTACCTCGTCAAACAGCATCACCTGCGGGTTCATGCACAGCGCCCGCACGATGGCGATGCGCTGCTGCTGGCCGCCGGAGAGCTGGCGCGGATAGTCATGGCGCCGCTCCCACAGGCCGATGCGGGTCAGAAGCTGCTCGGCTTGCAGCAGCGCCTCTGCCCGCTCCCGCTTTTGCACCTGCAGGGGGCCGAGCAGCACGTTTTCCAGCACCGTCAGGTTGGGGAAGAGGTGATAGTTCTGGAACACCATGCCGATCCGCTGGCGCACTCGTTGCCAGTCGGTGGCACCATCCAGCAGCACACCATCGAAGCGGATCTCGCCCCCCTGAATGGGTTCGAGCCCGTTGAGAGTGCGCAGCAAGGTGCTCTTGCCACAACCACTTGGCCCCAGGATGACGATCACCTCCCCGGCGCGCACGCTGAGGCTGATCCGATCCAGCACCAGATTCGGGCCGAACTGTTTACTGACAGAACCGAGTTCAAGCAGAGGTGTCATACCGCATTACCCCATTGTTGCTCCAGCCTGCGCGAGGCGAGCGAGAGCGGATAGCAGACCAGAAAAAAGAACAGAAACAGCAGACCGTAAATAAGCAGGGAACCATAGGTGCGCTCGATGATCTGCTGGCCCACCTTGATCACCTCCACCACCCCGATCAGCACCGCCAGCGAACTGGTCTTGATGATGCGGGTGTAGATGTTGATGGTCGGCGGCGTCAGCCGCTGCAACGCCTGTGGCAGCAACACATGGCGATAGAGTTGCCAGGTCGAGAGCCCGAGCGCCAAGCCGGCCTCCTGCTGACCACGGGCGAGGGAGTTGAGGCCACCGCGCACCACCTCTCCCACCTCGCTGGCGCCCCAGAGGGCGAGTACCAGCACGGCGCACCAGAAGGCCGGAATATCGAGGCCGAAAAAGATCGGCAACCCGAAGAAAAAGAGATAGAGCCACACCAGCACCGGTACCACCCGAAACAGCTCGAGATAAAGCCGCAGCAGCCCCCGCACCAACCGACCGCCCTGCTGTGCCAGCACGCCGTAAGCGACACCGCCGAGAGTGGCAAACAGGATGGCCAGCAGCGAGATAGCGAGGGTCTGACCCGCACCCACTGCCAGCAGTGGCAACGCCTGCGTCAGCTGCTCAGTAACGGAATTGACCATATTGAGCCCTCCTTTCCTGCGCCTCGGTGACGAGAGACGGTGGCAGCTGGAAGATAAGTGCCCACATCGGGATCCTCGCCTGCATCAGCGATTCAGTGACCGAACTGACCATGTTGCAGCCTCCTTTCAACGACGCGCAGAGCGAGAGAGAGCGGCAGAAAGATCAGCACGCACATCAAGGTCAGTACCGCCAGCATCTCGTAGGTCTTGTAGTAGAGGGCGATGTAATTCTTGGTGGTGTAGAGCAGCTCTGGCACCGCCACCGCCGAAGCCACGGTCGTCTCCTTGAGCAGGAAGATGAAGTTGGCAAACAGCGCCGGCAGGCTGGCGAGCCAGGCCTGGGGCAACTGCACGTGGCGCAGCAGTTGCCAGCGAGAAAGCCCGATAGCCCTGCCAGCCTCCAGCTGACTGGCGGGCACCGCCTGAATGCCTGCACGCAGCGCCTCGGTCAGATAACCACCGCCGAGGAAGGTCATGGCAATCACCGCAGTGGTAAACCCGGAGAGCGACAGACCGAGCGCAGGCAGTCCGAAATAGAGGAAGAAGAGCTGGATCAGCAGCGGCGTGTTGCGAGCCAGCTCGACATATCCGCGGATCAGTGCGCTGAGCGGCCGCTTGTGCAGGCTCAACAGGGCGACGTTGAGCAGGGCGACCGCCAGCGAAGTGAGGATCACTATGGCTCCCAGTTGCAAGGTGACCCAGACCGCCTTGCCGAAGGCGGGCAGCGTCGTGAGGATGAAAGGCAGATCCAGATTCATGCCGGGATCCTCCCGTCACGCTGCAGACGCTGGGGCAGCACAGTGATCGCATCCGGGTACTTGATGCCGGCACCGGTATTGAGCACCACGACCTGCTCTCCCCCACGGATCCAGCCAGCCTCGCGTAGTTGACGAGCAGCAGCAAACGCGGCGGCCCCCTCAGGGCAGACAAAACTGCCTTCGCGAGAGGCAAGCTGGCGGATCTCGCTCTGGATGGCCTTGTCATCCACCGCGATGGCGCAACCCTCGGTGCGATAGAGGGCGTCCAGCACCAGAAAATCTCCCAGTGCCTTGGGTACATTGATGCCGAAAGCCAGCGTTTGGGAGTCGGGCCAGAAGCTCGATTCGGTGGCTCTCTGTTGCCACGCCTGCACAATGGGCGCGCAGCCACTCGCCTGTACCGCGACCAGTCTGGGCAACGCGCCCTTGACCCAGCCCAGCTCCTGCAGCTCGCGCAGCGCCTTGTAGATACCGATGAGGCCGACCCCGCCACCGGTCGGATAGATGATCACATCCGGCAGGGTCCAGCCCAGCTGTTCGGCAATCTCCAGCCCCATGGTCTTCTTGCCCTCAATCCGGTAGGGCTCCTTCAGGGTTGAGGCGTCAAACAGGGATTGCTCCGCCACCGCCTGCGCCACCTGACGACCGGCGTCGCTGATCAGGCCATCCACCAGATAGAGACGGGAACCGGCGAGGGAGGTCTCCAGTCGGGTGATGGCGGGGGCTGCCTGCGGCATAACGATGGTGCTGCGCAGTCCGGCACGGGCACCGTAGAGCGCCCATGCAGCGCCTGCGTTGCCGTTGGTCGGCATGGCGAAGTGAGTGACGCCGAGTTCACGCGCGCGGGAGATGCCCACCGCTGCACCACGAGCCTTGAAAGATCCGGTGGGGATGACGCTCTCATCCTTCATCCAGAGATCCGGAATACCGATCTGCTTGCCCAGCGTAGGCAGCCGTAGCAGTGGGGTGAATCCCTCCCCCAGCGTCACAACGTGGGCGGGATCCCGTACCGGCAGCAACTCGTGATAACGCCACAGGCTGGCCGGGCGCCCCAGCAATGCCGCCGGGTGCCATGCTCGCTTCAGCGCATCGAGATCGTAGCTGGCCAGCAGTGGCGCACCTGCCCGGCTCAGTTGCCAGGGCTGGTCAGCCTCATGGATCTCGCCACTCTTGCTGCAACGCAGATGTGATAGGTAGCTATACGGCATGCTTTATCCTGAATGGATCGACTTTGGTCAGTCACTTATTCCATCCTGCAACCCAAGTACCGGATAACAAACAAAATTAACTGGCAAACCTAAGTGAAAAAATTCATATGAAGCCGTCTGTTTTCGCTGGCAATCTCATCTGCCAGCAATAAGGAAGGGGAGCCATTGGCTCCCCTTCTGTCGTCTCTTCCGATTCAAATCTGGAAGTCGAGGGCGGGTTCGCTGCCCATGGCGCGGGCCTGAATATCCGCCAGCGCCAGCTCGGGGTTGCAGAGCTGGATAAACTGCCAGGCAAAGTTGTGCTGGAACTGCCCCTGCTTGAGGCCAATCCAGGCAGTGTGGGGGGCAAACAGATGGCTGCCGTCGAGCTGTACCAGCCCCTGATCGCGCTGGCCGTCGAACGCCATGTCGGCCAGTATGCCGACCCCCATCTCCAGCTCGACATAGGTCTTGATGACATCGGAGTCCTGCGCCGTCAGCAGGATCTGCGGCTCGATGCCAGCCGCAGCAAAGGCTTCATCCACCCGCACCCGCCCGGTCAACCCGGCTTGATAGGTGACGATGGGCCAGTTGGCCAGCGCCGCCAGCGTCAGATCCCGCTCGCCTGCCAGCGGATGTTGCTCGGGCACCACGATATTGTGGTGCCAGCGGTAGTAGGGAAATGCCACCACCCCTTCGCTCTTGTCGAGCTGCTCGCTGCTGATGCCGATATCCACCTCGCCGGTCTGTACCAGCCGCACTATCTCCTCCGGGCTGCCCTGACGCAGCTCCAGCTGTACCAGCGGAAACTGCTCGCGAAACGCCTTCACCACCCGCGGCAGGGCATAGCGGGCCTGGGTATGGGTGGTCGCCACCAGCAAGCGGCCCGAGTCGCGGTTGGCAAAGGTGCTGGCCAGTTTGCGGATGTTGTTGGCGTCATTGAGAATGCGCTCGGCAATCACCAGCAACTCCTTGCCCGGCTCGGTCATGCCGAGCAGCCGCTTGCCGTAGCGGATAAAAAGCTCGATACCGAGCTCCTCTTCCAGCTCGCGAATATGGCGGCTGACCCCTGACTGGGAGGTAAACAGGGCATTGGCCACCTCGGTCAGGTTGTAATCCCGCCGCGCTGCCTCCCGGATAATTCGTAGCTGCTGAAAATTCACCTTGTCGCCTCCTGCGAAGAGTGGGCGACACAAGCTGGTCACCCCCTCATTTTTGTTATTTGGCCGGATCATGCCCCGGCAGAGCGCCTGAACCCGGGTAGCCATGCCACCCGCAATACAACATCAAATCTGGTAATCGGGATAGAACTGCGCCTGTCTGGCGACCAGCCGCACCCCCTGTCCCGGGGCAAACTGCTTGGCCGCCTCCTTGCTCAGCTCCGCCTCATAGTGGGCCCCTTTGGTTTCGCCATCGCCACGCAGCTCCACCCGAATGCGTGGCCCCATGGGCAGCAGACGGGTAATAGTGGCTCGGATCCCGCCCAGCGCATCGGCTGGCAAGATCTCCAGCTCATGGGGACGGACATAGGCGATGGCGGCACTGCCGTGAGCAAGATGAGAAGCCGACGGCCCGCCGAGCAGCTGCTCGCCGACACCGAATCCCTGCTCCGCTATCCGACCGCGGAACTGGTTCACGCTGCCAAGAAAGCTGTGAACGAAGGAGCTGGCGGGCTGGTCGTAGACCTCGGCCGGGGTGCCGATCTGCTCGACCCGTCCGGCGTTCATCAGCACCACCCGATCCGCCACCTCCAGCGCCTCCTCCTGATCGTGGGTGACGAACAGGCTGGTGACATGCAGCTCGTCGTGCAGCTCGCGCAGCCAGCGGCGCAGCTCCTTGCGCACCTGAGCATCGAGGGCGCCGAATGGCTCGTCCAACAGCAGAACCTTGGGCTGCACCGCCAGCGCGCGGGCCAACGCGACCCGCTGGCGCTGACCGCCGGAGAGCTGGGTCGGGTAGCGCTCGGCCACGTGGCTGAGCTGCACCAGATCCAGCAGCTCCTTGACCCGGGCACGAATGGCCGCCTCGGCCGGGCGTTCACTGCGCGGTTTGACCCTAAGGCCAAACGCTACGTTCTCGAACACCGTCATGTGGCGAAACAGGGCGTAGTGCTGGAATACGAAGCCGACGTTGCGCTCGCGCACATGGAGATCCGAGGCGTCCTCGCCACGGATGATGACGCTGCCACTGTCGGCCTGCTCCAGCCCGGCGATGATCCGCAGCAGGGTGGTCTTGCCGCAACCGGAGGGGCCGAGCAGCGCCACCAGCTCACCGTCGTGAAAGTCGAGGTTGATGTCTGCCAGCGCCGCGTACTGATTGAAATGCTTGTTGAGTTGTTGAACCTGAATGCTCATGGCTGCCTCTTTAAAACGGTGATCAGTGAGATTTGGTGGGCTGGGCACGCAGCCGGGCCAACAGGGTTTCACCCAGCAGGGTGAAGATCCCGAACAGAGCCAAGAGGCTTGCCACTGCAAAGGCGGCGCCGGTCTGGTACTCGTTGTAGAGGATCTCGATATGCAGCGGCAGGGTATTGGTCTGGCCGCGAATATGACCGGAAACTACCGACACAGCGCCAAACTCCCCAACCGCGCGGGCGGTACAGAGCAGCAGGCCGTACATCAGGCTCCAGCGAATGCCGGGCAGGGTGACGCGCCAGAACATCTGCAGACCGCTCGCCCCCAGCATGATGGCCGCCTCTTCCTCTTCCGGGCCACGCGCCTCCATCTGGGGCAGCAGCTCGCGCACCACGAAGGGCACGGTAATGAAGGTGGTGGCCAGGATGATCCCCGGGGTGGCGAAGATGATCTTGATGTCATGTTCGCTCAGCCAGTCACCGAACCAGCCGCGGCTGCCGAACATCAACACCAGCATCAGCCCGGCGATCACCGGCGACACCGAGAAGGGCAGATCGATGATGGTGATGAGCAGCTGGCGACCGGGGAAGCGGAAACGGGCGATGGCCCAAGCCGCCGCGATCCCGAACAGCAGATTGAGGGGAACGGCGCAGAGCGTCACCAGTGCGGTCAGACCGAGGGCGCTCAGGGCATCCGGCTCGCTGATGGCGTGCCAGAAAAAAGCCAGCCCGGGGCTCAGCGCCTGAATAAAGACGGTGGCCAACGGCAGCAGCAACAGGGCGGCAAACCAGCCGAGACCCACCGTGATGAGCAGCCACTTGACCCACTGGGGCTCGCGGATCACTGGAGGTGCCTTGCGCACGGGAGCAACCTCCACAGGGGCGACTTCAAGGGCGAGTGTTGATGCGTTCATATCCGGCTCCCTCCGATACGAGACCAGCTCCAGGCCTGCAACTTGTTGATTAGCAGTAACAAAATGAATGAGATCAGCAGCATCACCACGGCAATGGCAGAGGCGCCGGCATAGTCGTACTCCTCCAGATGGCTCATGATCATCAGCGGTGCGATTTCAGAGACCATCGGCAGGTTGCCGGCGATGAAGATGACAGAGCCGTACTCCCCCACAGCACGGGCAAACGCCAACGCAAAGCCGGTGAGCAGGGCCGGGATCAGGGTCGGCCAGAGCACGTGGATAAAGGTCTGCCAGCGATCGGCGCCGAGGCTGGCGGCGGCCTCCTCCTGCTCGCTCTCAGCCTCTCGCAGCACCGGCTGCAGGGTGCGCACCACAAAAGGCAGCCCGATAAAGGTGAGGGCGATAACGACGCCGATGGGGTTGTAGGCGAGCTGGATGCCGAGCGGCGCCAGCAGATGGCCGATCCAGCCGTTGGGGGCGAAAATGGCACACAGGGCGATGCCGGAAACGGCGGTCGGCATGGCAAATGGCAGGTCGATCAACGCATCCACCAGTCGACGACCGGGGAAGGTGTAGCGCACCAGGATCCAGGCCAGGATCAGGCCAAACAGGCTGTTGAGCAGCGCCGCGACAAAGGCCGCACCGAAGCTCAGGCGAAAGGAGGCGAGCACCCGGGGTGAACCGATCACCTGCCAGAACTCGGCGGCGGTCAGGTTGTTGATCGCAAACAGCACCAGGGCCGAGAGCGGCAACAGCACCAGCAGGCCCAGATAGAGCAGGCTGAACCCCAAGGTGGGGCCAAAACCGGGCAGGACAGAATAAGAACCAAATCGCATAACACATCCATCTGTTATGAAGAATTTTCGATATGGTGATTCTGCGCACTCCCCTCATCGGCAACAAACATCAATTGCGACTTTGCTAATCACTTTTTTGTCTAACCGCAGAGTCACAAGGCTCTTGGTGCACTCCAAATAAAAAAAGGTCTTTTATATAAATAAAAGACCTAAGAAATGGAGCAATACGGAGCGGAGCATTCAAAGAACGGGGGCATGGAGTAGCCAGCGAACAGCGCGCCCGACAACCCTCCAACCACTTCACAGATACCTAGCGAAAGCCCAATACGACCGGCCGGGGCGATGCGGCCTTGACCGGTGCCACTACCAGCTCACCACGGCGGTAGAGAGCCCCCAGCAAATGCAGCCCCTGATGCCAGTCCCCATGACCTGACTGGGCATTGATATGGCCCGCCTCACCGGCATCGAACAGCGGCACCTGCCACTGACGGCTCCAGTATTCGGCCCGTTCAAAGCTCATCCAGGGATCATTGCGACTGGCCACCAGCTGGGCCGATACCTGCAGCGGCCCGGCCAAGGCCTCATCCGCAATGCCAAAACGGGCGGGATCGGCGGGCGCCACCAGAAAGATCGAGGCCACCTTCTCCGGCTGCAAGCGGGCCGCCGCGATGGCGGTCAGGGCGCCGAAAGAGTGGGCCACCAGATGGACCCGACTGCGGCGACGTTTCAGCTTGCTCGCCAGCTTGGCACTCCAGACCCTGAGGTCCGGCTTGTCCCACGGTAGCCCGGTCATCCGCTGCCATTGGGGAAAATGATCGTGCCAGCGGCTCTGCCAGTGATCCGGCCCACTGTTGTGCAGACCGGGAACCAGGAGGATCTTGTTCATCTTGGTGCTCCTATCGGCTGGCACAGGGGCCAGTTCAGTGATGGATAACGAAGCTATCAACGACCCGGCTGATAGATCTGGTCAAACAGACCGCCCTGGGCGAAGTGTTTCTTCTGGGCTTTCTCCCAATCCCCTTCCAGATCCTTGACGGTAAAGAAGGCAAGCTGCGGGAACTGGGCTGCCGTCTCCTTCAGGATCGCCGGGTTGCTGGGGCGATAGTGATGTTTGGCGACGATATGCTGCCCCTCGTCAGAGTAGAGATAATCGAGATAGGCCTTGGCCACCGCTTCGGTACCGTGCTTCCTGGCCACCTTGTCCACCACCGCGACCGGCGGCTCCGCCAGAATGGAGACCGAAGGCACCACCAGCTCGAACTTGTCGCTGGCCCCCGCCTGACCAAGCACCAGCAGGGCTTCGTTCTCCCACGCCAGCAGCACGTCACCGAGACCGCGCTCGGTAAAGCTGGTGGTGGCACCGCGGGCGCCTGAGTCCAGCACCTTCACGTTCTTGAAGAGATCGCCAACAAACTGCTTGGCCCCCTCTTCACTGCCGCTCTTCTTCAGGGCATAGCCCCAGGCGGCCAGATAGTTCCAGCGTGCCCCGCCAGAGGTCTTGGGGTTGGGAGTCACGATGGCGACATCCTTGCGCACCAGATCATCCCAATCCTTGATCTGCTTGGGATTGCCCTTGCGCACCAGGAAGACAATGGTGGAGGTATAGGGCGAGGCGTTGTTGCCGAGGCGACTCTGCCAGTCGGCAGCGGTCAGCCCCTCCTTGGCGATGGCGTTGACATCGTAGGCCAGCGCCAGCGATACCACGTCGGCCTCCAGTCCATCCACCACAGCGCGGGCCTGCTTGCCGGAGCCACCGTGAGACTGGCTCACCACCACGTCGTCGCCGGTTTTGGCCTTCCACTCCTTGGCAAAGGCGGCGTTGTACTCCTGAAACAGCTCGCGGGTCGGATCGTAAGAGACGTTGAGCAGACGGATCTCGGCGGCATTGGCCTGGCCAAATGCCAGCAGAGAGAGCAGGGTCAGGGCGGTCATTCGCAGTTTCATGGTGATACTCCATATCTTGTTGGGTTGAGAACAGCATGCCGTGGAGTTGTTATGCCCAGAAGAAAGAAATAACTCTTTGCTTATCTCTTTTGCTCATATCAACTCAGCCACCCGCACCGGGAGCCGGACGCAGACTCTGTGAGCCATGCCCCTCTGGCCCCTTGCTCGCTGTGCCATCATGGGAACAAGGCAGGCAGATGACGAAAAGGAAGTCGTTATGTGGATCAATGCAGAACCGGTCAACGGAGCCCTGGTCTCGCTGGCCATCGGCCTTATCATCGGGCTGGAGCGGGGCTGGCAGGTTCGCCAACTGGGGGATAACCAGCGCATCGCCGGGATGCGTACCTACGGCCTTATCGGCCTGCTCGGCGGGGTGTGCGGTTTGCTGCTGCCGACCCTGGGCCCCTGGCTGCCGCTGCTCGGCCTGCTGGCGGTGGTGATCGGTTGCGGCCTCTCGGTCTGGCTGGCCCAGCGCTGGCAAGGGGAGTTCGGCCTCACCAGCTCGGTGGCCATGCTGCTCACCTATTTGCTGGGGCTGATGTCGGTGCTGCTGAGCCCGAGCGAGGCGGTGGCCTGCGCCGTGCTGGCCGCCCTGTTGATGGGCTTGAAGGGGCAGATCCAGCAAGGGATGCTGTTTCTCAGCGAGACCGAGTTTCACGCCACCCTGCGCTTTCTGCTTATCTCGCTGGTGCTGTTGCCGGTGCTGCCCAACGAGGAGATGGGGCCCCTCGATGCCTTCAACCCCTTCAAGATCTGGCTGATGGTGGTGGTGATCGCCGGCATCTCGTTTTGTGGCCACTTCGCGGTGCGGCTGCTCGGCACCCGCGCCGGGCTGGTGCTCACCAGCATACTGGCGGGATTGGCCTCCTCCACTGCCCTCACCCTGCAGTTTGCCCGCCTCAACAAGGAACAAGGAGGGCTGGAGCGGCTGCTGGCCACCGGTATCCTGCTGGCAGGGGCCACCATGTGGCTGCGGCTGCTAGTACTGGTACTGCTGATTCACAGCGAGCTGGCGATACGCCTCGCCGCCCCGCTCGTGTTGCTGGCGACCACAGTCTACGGCTTTGCCTTCTGGTTCTGGCGCCAGCGCGAGGAGCTGACTGACGGCCCGGTGCAGCCGGAAACCAGCAACCCGCTCGATCTGGCCACCGCCATCAAGTTCGGCCTGCTGCTGGCGTTGATCGGCTTTATGGCAACGCTGCTGCAAGACAAGGTGGGCAACTCCGGGGTCTATCTGCTGTCGCTGGTGTCGGGGATCACCGATGTGGACGCCATCACCTTGTCGCTCTCCCAGCTCTCCCACAAGGAGCTGGCGCTGGAGGTGGCAGCCCGCGGCATCCTGCTCGCCGGTCTGGTCAACTCGCTGGTGAAGGGGTTGCTGGCCCTCGGCATCGGCGGTCGCAGTCTGGGGCTGCGGGTGCTGCTCCCCTACTTCGTCTCGGCCCTGCTGATCCTCCCCCTCGTCTGGCCAGCAGGATGACGGGGATCACCTGCCAGAAGTGACAGACTGACGCCTCTCGCGCTTGTCACGTATACTGCCCCCTCTTGCAGCATGAGGAGGTAGCAATGGCGAGCGACTGGGACAAGGTACTGGCTGGCGGGGCACTGGATAGCCAGAGCGAGGAGATTGCGAACGACCGGATACGCGGTCAGGCGCTGCTGGCCAAGCTCAACGGTTCATCGGCGGGCGATGCTCCTCTGCGCCAGCAGATCTGCCGCGAACTGTTTGGCCACTGCCCCGACTCCTGCTGGATCAGCACGCCGTTTACCTGCGAATTCGGCCGCAACATCCATATCGGCGAGAAGACCTTCTTCAACTTCAACGTCACCATTCTCGACGTGGGCGAAGTGCATATCGGCAGCCATGTGCTGCTGGCCCCCAACGTGCAGATCTACACCGCCACCCACACCATGAACTATCTGGAACGACGCAACTGGACCGCCTACAACAAGCCGGTGCGGATCGGCGATGACTGCTGGATCGGCGGCGGCGCCATAATCTGCCCCGGCGTCACCATAGGGCCGCGCTCCATCATTGGCGCGGGCGCCGTGGTGACCCGAGACATCCCGGCCGACTCGGTGGCAGTGGGCAATCCGGCCAAGGTGATCCGCACCCTCAAGCAGGACGAGGAGCGCTGCTGGGAGCTGGCCCAGTGATGGCGCTGGCGCTGCTGCCACTGGGCGCCGCCCTCTGGCTCGGCCTCGGCGAACAGCAGTGGTGGCCGCTGGCCGCACTGCTGACCATGAGTCTGCTGACGATGGCCGCCTACGCATGGGACAAGCGGCAGGCGGTGCGCGGCGAGTGGCGCATTCCCGAATCGAGGCTCCATCTGCTGGAGCTGTGCGGCGGCTGGCCAGGGGCGCTGGTTGCCCGCCAGTGGCTGCGCCACAAGACCCAGAAGCGCAGCTACCGGCTAGTCTTCTGGTTTATCGTGCTGCTGCACCTGACCCTGTGGGCGCTCTGGGTCGGGCGGCCACTCTGGCAGCAATAGCCAGCTGCATCACAAAGGCGAAACGGGCCCCATTGCGGCCGCCCGATGGCTGTGAGAAAACAGAGCAAACCTCATCAGCGTTTTCGCCGTTTATAGACGACAAGGAGTCGTGACATGACCATGTGGACAGGCATAGTCCTGATCGTATTTATCAGCCTATTGTTCGGATATCTCGGCAAACGAGCTCGCTACCAGATGGGGGATGCCCGTATCACGGATCGCCTCGGCAAGCAGGATCTGGTCATCCGGGAGCTACAGGAGCGGGTCGCCAATCTGGAGGCGATCGTCATCGAAGAGGAGAAGCGGCGCCCGTTTCGGGAGCTGTGATTTTTTCACCGCCAGGTTTCAGATACAGAGAGGGCTGCACGATGCAGCCCTCTCTCGTTTCAGCAGACTCAGATTGCGAGCGGCAGCAACTCGGCATAGTCGCGGATCGCCGGAAAAGCGGTGATGCTCTGCTCCGGCTTGCAGCTATCCGGATTCTGGATCGCCAGCTGATAGCCGATGCCATAGTCGGCGGCCGCCCGCAGGATCCGCTCGCTATCATCCACAAACAGGGTGCGGGCCGGATCGAACGCCAGCCGCTGTGCCAGTGCCTGCCAGCAGTGCTGGCTCTCCTTCGACCAGCCCAGCTCATGGGTACTCACCATCAGATCCAGATGCTCGCTCAGCCCCAACTGCGCATCCTTCACCGACAGACTGGCGGGGTGGGCATTGGTGAAAAGCACCAGCTGCTTGCCCGCGGCACGCAACTCGGCCAGAAAAGGGATGGCATGGGGACGCCACTGGATCTTCGCCAGCAGCTCCTGCTTGAGGGCACGAATGTCGAGCCCCAGGGTCTCGCTCCAGTAATCCACGCAGTACCAGTTGAGGGTGCCGTTGACGGCGTGATAGTGGACGTCGATCTGCGCTTTGGCTTCATCCAGCGGCAGGCCGAGCCGCTCGGCGTAACGCTCCGGCACCAGTTGCTGCCAGAGGTGGTTGTCAAAATGCAGATCGATCAGGGTGCCATCCATATCGAGCAAGACGGTATCTATCTGGTGCCAGGGCAAGGTGGTGGAGCGGGAGTGTGGCATCGGGCCTCTTGATCGCGGATCTCGGAAAACGGGGCGGCAGTATAACGGATTTTTCCTCCCCCTTTGCCATCCCTGGCCCGTGGTGTTCGGTGTGAGAGTCGTTTACTCTTGAAGCACGATTTTTTAACGAGCCGTCACCCCTGATGAGTGAGCACCACAAAAGCCCCCCCGAACAGATTTCGATCGACCAGCTGGAGCAGGAAAAGAGCAAACCGGAGATCCTCAAGGCCGAGATCGTGGCCGAGAGCCGGCTGTTTAGAGTGGAGTCCCTCCACCTCAAATTCTCCAACGGTGAGGAGCGGGTCTACGAGCGGATGCGCGGCGGCAATCGTGGCGCCGTCATGGTGGTGCCGCTGTTCGATGAGCAGACCCTGCTGCTGGTGCGCGAATATGCCGCCGGCACCCACTCCTACGAGCTGGGCTTTCCCAAGGGGCTGATCGACCCGGGCGAAGATGCCTTCGAGGCAGGCAACCGGGAACTGATGGAAGAGGCGGGCTTTGGCGCCAACAACCTGACCCTGCTCAAACAGGTGTCGCTGGCGCCCGGTTACTTCTCCAGTCGGATGGACATTTTACTGGCGCGGGATCTCTTCCCCGAGCAGCGGATCGGCGACGAGCCCGAACCGCTGGAGGTGATCCCCTGGCCGCTGAACCGGATCGACGAATTGCTGGCGCGACCCGACTTCACCGAGTCGCGCAGCATCAGTGCCCTTCTCCTGGCCCAAAAGTGGCTGGCGGAACAGGCAGAGTAGCCCGCAGACGGGCAGTTAACAGACAGAGGATAACGAGATGCAGGAGTTGTTGGCCTGGGTGCCGGGGGTCAAGGAGATTGCCCGCGAAGCCGGAAGGATCCTTCACGACATCTATCACGGCGGTCAGTTCGAGCGTCAGCTGAAGGAGGATGCGACCCCGGTCACCAGTGCCGATCTTGCTGCCGATGCCTACCTCAAACAGGCGCTCTCGGCGCTCACTCCCCACGTTCCCGTGCTGACCGAAGAGGCGGCCGACATCCCCTTCAGCCAGCGATCCAACTGGCGGCAGTACTGGCTGGTGGACCCCCTCGACGGCACCGGCGAATTTATCGCGGGCAGCGGCGACTTCGCCACCCTGATCGCCCTGGTGCGGGACAATGTGCCGGTGCTCGGGGTCATCTACGCCCCCGAGTCCAACGTGCTCTACTGGGCGGTGCGCGGCCACGGCGCCTTCAAGGAGGTGAATGGCGAGGTACTGCCCATCAGCGCCATGCATCACGAGCATGACCAGCCTGACTCGCTGGTGGTGGCTATCAGCCGCCGCCAGAAGCTGGAGAACCTCACCCGCCGCCTCAACCCGGCCATCAACTACGAGCTGATCCCGCTTGGTTCCAGCTCCCTCAAATCCTGTCTGGTGGCGGAAGGGGCAGCCGATTGCTACGTGCGGCTCGGCCCCACCGGCGAGTGGGACACCGCCGCCGCCCAGTGCATCGTCGAGGCAGCCGGTGGCCGTATCCTCAGCCTGGCGTTGCAGCCACTCAGTTACAACGAAACCGAGTCGCTGGAGAACCCTGACTTTATCGTGATGGGGGATCCGGATCTCGCCTGGGGCAACATTCTGGCCCACTAGGCGGATAGCGATGTCATCACACCAGACAAGCAGGCGGCCCGATGGCCGCCTGCTTTTTCAGGGAAGTTGCCCCGGGTGATGGCCGGTGTGATCCGCTGGTCAAGGCGCTCTTGAACAGCGTGATACGCTGGCAAAGAAGCGAAATGATAGTGAAACATCACAATTGGTCGGCGAGAAATGGTGCGATTTTTCACGTAATTCTGAAAACACCTTATTAGCCAAAATAAAAAAATGATCGCAGATAAAAATTTGGTTTTATATTTCACAAAAATCACCATTGTCAGTTTTGTTGCATTCTGTGACCAAGATTCCATTCCCAATCTCGCTGGCTAAACCCCGCAATGGCAGTGATATGTTTCAGCCCCGCTTTTTGAGAATTAAATCCCGATAAACCACAATTAACTCAGATTAAAACACTGACAAAAAGTGAATTAGTAATGAGTTTATCTGTAGAGGCTACCAAGGAGCTATCCGGTTCCTGCTCCACCACAGCCAGCATCACCCGCTGGCGCCGTCACGACACCCACTGGGTTATCAGCCTGTTTGGCACCGCCGTTGGCGCCGGTATCCTGTTCCTGCCCATCAATCTGGGTCTGGGCGGCATCTGGCCTCTCGTCATCGTCGCGGTACTGGCAGGCCCCATGACCTTCCTCGCCCACCGCGGGCTGGCGCGCTTCGTGCTCTCCTCGTCACGCCCCCACGCCGACTTCACCGAAGTGGCGGAGGAGCACTTCGGCAAGATGGCCGGTCGCCTCATCTCGGCGCTCTACTTCCTCTCCATCTTCCCGATCCTGCTCATCTACGGGGTCGGACTGACCAACACGGTGGAGAGCTTTATGGTCAACCAGCTCGGCATGGCGACCCCGGATCGGGTGATGCTCTCCGGCGTGCTGGTATTCGCCATGATCGCCGTGATGCTGGCGGGTGAGAAAGCGATGCTGCGCGCCTTCGCCTTTATGGTCTATCCGCTGGCGGCCATTCTGGCGGCCCTCTCCTGCTACCTGATCCCTCAGTGGCAGTGGCCGGAAGTGACCGCGTTTGAAGGAGTCAGCTTCCTCAACACCGTCTGGCTGGCGCTGCCGGTCACCGTGTTCGCCTTCAGCCACGCCGCCGCCATCTCCGGCTTTGCCAACGTGCAGCGCCGTGAATATGGCGAGCAGGCGGAAGCCAAGAGCGGCCTGATCCTGCGCAACACCACAGTGATGCTGGTGGGCTTCGTGCTGTTCTTCGTCTTCTCCTGCGTGCTGAGCCTCTCGCCAGCCCAGCTGGCTGAAGCCAAGGCCCAAAACGTCTCTGTGCTCTCCTATCTCGCCAACATCACTGACAACCCGGTGATTGTGACTCTGGGGCCGCTCATCGCCTTTATCGCCATCAGCTCCTCCTTCCTCGGCCACTTCCTCGGTGCCCGTGAAAGCCTGAAAAGCCTGATCGCCAAGCCTACCGGCCTGCCGTTGGCCAAGGCAGACAAACTGGGTATCGCCCTGATGTTCTTCGCCATCTGGGGTGCCGCAGTCATCAACCCGGGCATTCTGGGGCTGATGGAGACCCTCTCCGGCCCGGTTATCGCCATGATCCTGTTCATCATGCCGGTGATTGCCATCTACAAGGTGGAGGCGCTGGCCCGCTTCCGTCACGGCTGGACCAACTGCTTTATCCTGCTGACCGGGTCGCTGGCGGTATCGGCGCTGATCTTCAGCCTGTTGAAGTAACGACTCGCAGCAGAAAACAAAAAAGAGAGGCGACCCCGGGGTCGCCTCTCTTGTCTCTGTTCGGGCGTGAACTCAGCCCAGCTTGGCGCCGTTCTCCACCGCCCGCTCGGGAATGGCCATCACCACGGCGCCATCCGGCCGGTAGAAACCGGTCAGCAGAAACTCCGACTGAAACGGGCCAATCTGTTTGGTCGGGAAGTTGACTACGGCGATGATCTGGCGGCCCACCAGCTGCTCTGGCTGGTAGAGGGCGGTGATCTGGGCACTGCTCTTGCGAACCCCCAGTTCAGGGCCAAAATCCGCCCACACCTTGTAGGCCGGTTTACGCGCCTCGGGGAACGGCTCGACCCGCACCAGGGTGCCCACCCGGAGCTCCACCACCTCGAAATCCTGCCAGCTAATCGTCTCCATTTCTGCTCCTGTTTATCGTGCACCTTGCATGACCCGCAGCATGGCCCAAAGAGAGCATCTCGTCTTCGGCGATCAGCCGTTTCGTTGCGGCAGGCGGCCGTTTTGCTGGCGCCAGAGGGACGGAGTGAGCCCGGTCTCACTCAGGAAGCGCTCGCCGAAAGCCCCCTGATTCTGGTAACCGCAGCGGCTGGCAATCTCCCCAACGGGCAGTTGCGTACCGGCAAGCAGGGTACGCGCCAGCGCCATGCGTCGACTGCGAATGTAGTGGGAGACGCTTACCCCCAGCTGCTGGCGAAAGGCGAGCTTGAACTGGCTCTGGCCAAGGCAGGCGATGGTGGCGAGTTGCTGATTGGTCAGCGGGGCGGCGAGGTTGGCATCGATATGGCGCTGCACCTTGAGGATGCGAGCGGCAAGGCGTGGAATGGCTGCTCTCTGCATCCCCTGCCCTTCCGCCAGCAGGGAGAGCCACACCTGCGCCATGCCCGCCACCTGCCGCCCTTCGGCCACCATGCGGTGCAGAAAAGCGAGGTAGTGGCGCTGGGGCTCATCCAGCTCGATAAAGGGGCAGGCCGCCAGATCCCCGGGTAGCCAGTCGCTCTCCTGCACCAGAAACGAAAGCGCGGGATCGGCGGCGTAGTCGTGCCGCTCGCCGGGAGCGATGATGCAGGCAGAACCGGGGGCAAGTCTGCGCCCCCGGCCCTGCACCTCGATCTCGAGGGGGCCGTCGAGGGGGATCACCAGCTGGGCAAAGTCGTGGCTATGGCTGCAGACGTGGTGGTGATAGTGGCGCAGGCTGAAGCGGGACATGGCAGATAGCAATGACGCGGCCAGGGCCGCGTCATTGGGGGTTATTCCTTGTCGAAATCTTCGATCTCTTTGCCCAGCGCTTCCATGATGGCACGCGCTTCGGCAGGGACGCTGTCTGGTTGATCCTTGCGCAAATCTTCGTCGCAAGGGAGCGGCTGGCCGGTGAAAGCGTGCAGGAAGGCTTCACAGAGCAGCTCGCTGTTGGTCGCATGACGCAGGTTATTCACCTGACGGCGGGTGCGCTCATCGGTCAACACTTTCAACACCTTGAGCGGGATCGAGACGGTAATCTTCTTGACCTGTTCGCTCTTCTTACCGTGTTCCGCGTAGGGGCTGACGTAGTCGCCGTTCCACTCTGTTCCCATGACTCACCTGTTCTCATTTAGCCGTGAGCGCGGATTTTAACCCTTAAGGAAATTAATGGCAATCCAACAGCAAAGCCATTTAGACGTCTGGAAGTGTTGACGGCTTTTTTAAGCTGGCGTAGTGTGGTTCATCATGATGCCAGCATTGGCACGATTGCGTGTGGCAAAAGCAGCGTGGCAGGAAGAGCGGCCACCGTCCAGAGAGATCAAGGAGAGAAACATGACCCACAAGGCCACCCTGGCGGTTCGCACCGGGATTGAGACAGACCAGCAACACGGTGCAGTGGTGCCGCCTATCTACCTCTCCAGCAACTACACCTTTGCCGACTTTGGCGAACCCCGTCAATACGATTATGCCCGTTCCGGCAACCCGACCCGCACCAATCTGGCGGACGCGCTGGCGGCACTGGAAGGGGGCGCTGGCGCCGTGGTCACCGGCACCGGCATGGGTGCTATCCATCTGGTCACCACCGCCCTGCTCAAGGCTGGGGATCTGCTGATTGCCCCTCACGACTGCTACGGCGGTACCTGGCGCCTGTTCGAGTATCTGGCGACCAAGGGCCACTACCGGGTGCAGTTTGTCGATCAGGGGGATGAGGCCGCACTGGCCGCCGCTCTGGCCCAGAAGCCTGCGCTGGTATGGGTCGAGACCCCTTCCAACCCGTTGCTGCGGGTGGTGGATATCAGCGCCATTGCCAGCGCAGCTCATGAGGTGGGTGCACAGGTAGTGGTGGACAACACCTTCCTCTCCCCCCTGCTGCAACAGCCGCTGGCACTTGGTGCCGATGTGGTGGTGCACTCCACCACCAAGTACATCAACGGTCACTCAGACGTGGTGGGGGGGGGGGCGATTGCCAAGGAGGCCGCACTGGCCGAGTCGCTGGTGTGGTGGGCCAACTGTCTGGGGCTCACCTCCGGGGCGTTCGACTCCTACCTCACCCTGCGCGGTCTGCGCACTCTGGCCCCCAGATTGCGCACCCATCAGGAGAATACCGACCGCATCCTCGCCTTCCTGCAACAGCAGCCGCTGGTGAAACGCATCTATCACCCCAGCCTGCCGAGCCATCCGGGCCACGATATTGCGCGCCGTCAACAGTCCGGCTTCGGCGCCATGCTAAGTTTTGAACTCGATTGCAGCGAGGCGGGCATTCGCGCCTTCCTTGCGGCCCTCACCCTCTTCTCGGTAGCCGAGTCCCTCGGCGGGGTGGAGAGTCTGGTGGCCCATCCGGCCAGCATGACCCACAGGGCCATGACCCCGGCGGCGCAGCAGGCAGCTGGCATAAGCGCCCAGCTGCTGCGTCTGTCGGTCGGTATTGAACACGGTGAAGATCTGGTGGCCGATCTGGCACAGGCTTTTGCACAGGCGCAGCAGGCAGAACAGGTAGCGAAGTAATGGAACAGCAGCAACAAGGAGAGATCGCGGTGGCAACAGAAGCAGGCTTGAAGCGACGTCACGTCCACAAATTCGGTGGCAGCAGTCTGGCGGATCCGGTCTGTTATCGCCGGGTCGCCAGCATCGTTGAACAACAGGTGGGTGGGGATGAACTGATCGTGGTCTCTGCCGCCGGCAAGACCACCAACCGGCTGATCCAGCTGGTGGAGCTGGCCGAAGCGGGGGATGAAGCAGCTGGTGAAGCCATCTCCGCCCTCCACGCCTATCAACAGGGGCTGATCGACGGCCTGCTGGAAGGCGAGCTGCAGCTCGACCTGAGCAAGCAGCTGGCCGACGACATGCAGCTCATCGCCAAGACGCTTGAGGGGCAGTTTGACCGCTTCGCCCGCAACGGCCTGCTCGCCTTTGGCGAGGTGTGGTCGGCGCGCCTGCTGGCTGCCCTGCTCACCAGCCGCGGCGACAAGGCCATCTGGCTCGATGCCCGCAGCTTCCTGCGCGCCGAGGATGGCGCTCTGGTCAAGGTGGATACCGCCCTCTCCAGCGAACTGCTCAAGGCGCGACTGGCGGAGCATGCCGGTCGCATCGTGGTAACCGGCTTTATCGCCGCCGACATGGAGGGGCGCTCCCTGCTGCTCGGTCGCAATGGATCCGACTACAGCGCCAGCCTGTTGGCGCTGCTGGCGGACGGCGAATCCACCACCATCTGGAGCGATGTGGCCGGGGTCTATAGCGCCGACCCGCGCCGGGTGAAAGAAGCGCGTCTGCTGGAGCGCCTGAGCCTCGCCGAAGCCAACGAGCTGGCCCGCCTTGGCTCCTCGGTGCTGCACTCGCGCACCCTGCAACCGGTGGCCGACAGCCGCCAGCGCCTCACTTTGCGCTGCAGCTACAACCCGGACGAGGGCTGCACCCATATCCTGCGCCGCGCCCCCCGCTCCGGTGGCGCCCGCATCGTCTCCTCGGTGGATCAGATCGCCCTCATCGAGCTGAAGGTGCTGCCGCAAACCAACTACGAGCAGACGGTGGCCACCATCGAGGCCCATCTGGCTCGTCACCGTCTCAACCCGCTCACCCTGCAGCGCCAGCCGGATCGCCGGATCCTGCGCCTCGCCTACACCCTCGAGGTGGCACAGGGCGCCTTCGAGCTGCTGCGCGACTTCCAGCTTCAGGGGAGCTTCACCGGCCTCATCCAGAAAGAGGGGTACAGTCTGGTGGCGCTGGTCGGTGCCGGTGTCACAGACAACGCGGAGCAGTGTCACCGCTTCTATCAGCTGCTGGCAGATCAACCGCTGGAGTTCGTACAGGTGGCCCGAGATGGCCTGAGTCTGGTGGCCGTGCTGCGTCAGGTAGTGCTGGAGCCGCTGCTCATCGCCCTGCACAGCGCCCTGTTCAGCCGCCCGACCCGGGTCGGACTGGTGGTGTTCGGCAAGGGCAATATCGGCGGCCACTGGCTCAGCCTCTACGCCCGTGAAAAGGCACGACTGGAACATGAGCTCAATCTGGCGCTCACCCTCTACGGGGTGTTCAGCTCGGAAGGGGGCCTGCTCGATGAAGAGGGGCTCAACCCCCTCAAGGTACAGGACAACTTCGCCCCCAAAGCACTGATCTGGCCCGAACTGCTGGCCCAGCTGGAGCAGCACGGCTTCGATGCGCTGATTGCGCTGGACATGACTGCCAGTGAAACGGTGAGCCGCTACTACCCCGACTTCGCCCAGCTTGGCATTCACATCATCGCCGCCAACAAGTTTGCCGGTGCCGCCGACAGCGAGTTCTACCAGCGCATCAAGCAGACCTGCCGCGACCATCAGGTACAGTGGCGCTACAACGCCACCGTGGGTGCCGGGCTGCCAATCCAGTCCAGCATCCAGATGCTGCGCCAGAGCGGCGACCGCATTCAAGGGGTCTCCGGCATCTTCTCCGGCACCCTCTCCTGGCTGTTCCAGCAGTATGACGGCACCCGCCCCTTCTCCGAGCTGGTGGACGAGGCGTGGCAGCACGGCCTGACCGAACCGGATCCCCGCGAAGATCTCTCCGGTCAGGATGTGCGTCGCAAGCTGCTTATTCTGGCGCGGGAGGCGGGCTTCGAGCTCGACTCCGCCGATATCGAGCTGGAGAATCTGGTGCCCGTTACGCTGCGCAAGGTGACCACCGATCAGTTTATGGACAGACTGAAAGAGCTGGATGGCCCGATCCAGACCGCCTTCGAAGGGGCCAAGCGCCTCGGCAAGGTGCTGCGCTACGTGGCCCGCTTCGAGCATGACGGCAAGGCGCGGGTCGGACTGGAGGCGCTGGAGCCCCACCACCCGTTTGCGAACCTCTTGCCGTGCGACAACATCTTCGCCATCGAGAGCGACAGCTACCGCACCAACCCGCTGGTGATCCAGGGGCCGGGGGCGGGTCGGGAAGTGACCGCCGCCGCTATCCAGTACGATCTGTGGCAGATCTGCGCCAGCCTCTAGGCAGATTGCAAAGGGAGCAGCACCTCTCTCCCGCGCACAATAAAAAAAGCCCGAGTCGATGACTCGGGCTTTTTGCTGAATGTCGCTTCGATTAGGAGAAGCAGGCCTGCAGCACGTAGAAGATCGCGATAGCCAGAATGGCACCAGCAGGCAGGGTGATGATCCAGGAGACCACGATGTTGCGCAGAACACCCAGATTCAACGCCGCAATACCGCGCGCCAGGCCAACCCCCATCACAGCACCGACCAAGGTCTGGGTGGTGGAGATGGGCAGACCGGTACCGGAGGCAATCACTACGGTCGCGGCAGTCGCCAGCTGGGCAGCAAAACCACGGCTCGGGGTCAGGTGAGTGATGCCGGTACCGACCGTCGCCATCACCTTCTCGCCCATGGTCGCCAGACCGATCACGATACCGATACCGCCCAGCGGCAGGATCCACCAGGCAATGGCTGCCTGACTGGAAATCTCGCCACCGGAAGCCACGATAGAGGCCACCGCAGAGAGCGGGCCAATGGCGTTGGCCACGTCGTTGGAACCGTGGGCAAAGGCCATGGCACAGGCAGTGATCACCATCAGGATGCCGAACACCTTCTCCACGTTGGCGAAGTGCATCTTGCTGTCATCCTGCGGGTTGTACTTCTGGCCGCGAATGTAGATCCAGCCGGCAAACGCCACTGCGATGGAGATGGCGATGGAAAGCAGAATGCCCTCGCCATCGCTCAGGTGCAGACCGACGTGGGTCAGCCCCTTCTTGATGGTCACCAGACAGATAACCAGCGCAGTCAGGAACATGTAGAACGGCACATAGCGCTTGGCGTTGTTCAGGGGATCATCAGTGTTGAAGATAAGCTTCTGCACGCTGATGAACATGAAGTAGGCGATGACACCTGAGATGGCCGGGGTGATGACCCAGGAGCCGACGATGCCGCCAAACTTGCTCCACTGCACCGCTTCCGGGCCAATGCTCACCACAGCGAAACCGACGATGGCGCCGATGATTGAGTGAGTGGTGGAGACGGGCCAGCCGAAGTAGGAGGCGAGGATCAACCAGGCGCCTGCCGCCAGCAGGGAGGCGATCATGCCGAGTACCAGCAGGTCCGGGCTGTCGACAAACGCATTGCTGTCGATGATGCCGTTACGGATGGTGGCCGTCACTTCGCCACCGGCCAGATAGGCACCGGCAAATTCGAAGATCATGGCAATGATGATCGCCTGACGAATGGTCAGGGATTTGGTGCCGACCGATGTGCCCATGGCGTTGGCTACGTCATTCGCGCCAATGCCCCAAGCCATCAAAAAGCCGAACAAGGCCGCCACGAGCACCAGAGTGGTGCCGTAATTCGCGATAATGTCCATTAGTAGTGTTTACCCAGTCAGTCGATTACGAACGAGCCAGCATCAGTTCCAGACGGGCGCCTACGCGCTCGGCCTGATCTGCCAGGTCACCTACCCATTCGAGGATCTTGTAAAGGAACATCACATCGATCGGATTGTAATTGTGCTCAACCGCTTGCAGCTGTTGGCGCAGTCCGATCTGCATGGTGTCTGTATCGTCCTCGATCAGATCCAGCTGGTGGATCATCTCGGCAACCATTTCCACTTCCCGTCCTTTGAAGCCGGTCTCGAGCAGCTCGTCGAGCTCCCCGATCGCTTTCTCGGCCTGAGCGGTCGCATCAATACAACGTTTGAGGTAAGCCATGAAATCCGTCCGCATTTCGGCGGGGAACTCCATGCGACGGCCAAGCATGCGGCCGGAGATATCCTTGGCACGGTTGGCAATCTTGTCTTGCTGGGTCAACAGCTCCAGCAGGTCGGTACGTGCAACCGGCAGGAACAGGCCGCGAGGCAGTTTCAGACGGATTTCACGCTTGAGGGTATCTGCCTCTTTTTCCAGTTGGGCGATCTGCTGCCGGATCTTCTCGGCATCTTCCCAACGGTCTTCGGCAACGGCGTCAAAGAAGGGAACCAACTGCTGGGAGCACTGGTGAACCTTGACGATATGCTTCTGCAGCGGCTTGATGGGGGACTTGGCAAAAAGCCCCAAAATAGTATTTACTGGCATGGTCAAACCTGTGTCGGTGAAAAAACACTCGATACGATTTTATGAGGCGCGCATGGTAACCGAACTGCGCCCTCAATTAAACCGCGAATTAATCTAGTCGTCTCGCGGGCATTATATCCCCGCGACCCGAATCCTGCCCCCCAAAGTTGCCTGCCAGCCCGGAATGACTATGCAAACTGAGATCGAGATAAAGTTTTTTGTCGCCCGCGACATTCAAGCCGAGTTATCCAACCTGCTGAATTCTCTTGAGATTAAAGAATCATCACAACAGCAGCTCGGCAACGTCTATTTCGACACGCCGACCCTTGCCCTGCGTCGTCTGGACATGGGGCTGCGCATTCGCCGCTGCGATGCCTTCGCCGAGCAGACCATCAAATGCCGTGGCCAGGTGGTGGGCGGCCTGCATGCCAGACCCGAGTACAACGCTCCCGTGAGCGGCGATCTGCCGACCCTCTCGGCCTTTCCCGATGAGATTTGGCCGACCCTGACCGAGCGCGACCACATTCAGCAGCAGCTGGTCGCCCAGTTTCGCACCGACTTCCTGCGCCGCCACTGGCTGATCGCCTTCGAGGGGGCCGAGATTGAGCTGGCCTGGGATCAGGGAGAGATAGTCGGCAGTCAGGGCAGCACCACCATCAACGAGCTGGAACTGGAGCTCAAATCCGGTGCCACCGTGGCGCTGTTTGCACTGGCCCAACGCCTCGCCAGGAGCGGCGGGCTGCGCCTTGGCGCCCAATCCAAGGCCCAGCGCGGCTATCGACTGGCTGGTCTTGGCAAACCGCTGGCCCTGCAGGCGCTGGTCGAACATGAAGGTATGGATGGCATAACGGGGGTAAGCGAGGGGCTGCGCCACTGGCAGCATCACGAGCAGCTCAGGCTGGAGCATCCTCAGGATAAAGGCATTCAACAGCAGGCACTCGCAGCCCTGTGCCAGGGGATCGATCTGGTCGCCCGCAGTGCGGCCGCGCTGCCACAACCCGCACCTTGGCTGCCAGCTCTGACCAGCCTGCACGCCCATCTGCAAGCCCAATCGGACGAGCAAAACGAGTGGCCTGCCGAACTGGCCGATCTCTTCCTCTATCCGGCGTATGTCGAGTTGCAGCTGGCCATCGCCGCCTGGCTGCATCACGCAGCCTGAGTGGGGCGATGTCGTAAATAAAGGCCAGAAACAAAAGCCAAAAACAAAACGGGTGAGCCTTGGCTCACCCGTTTTGCATTACAGCAGGTTGAGCTGCTGCATGGCGCTGCGAATGCGCTCGCGGGTCGCTTCCGACAGCGGCATCACCGGCAGGCGGCACTCCTCGCTGCAGAATCCGAGCAGAGAAGCGGCATATTTGGCACCAGCCGGGCTCGGCTCGGCAAACATCGCCTGATGGAGCGGAATCAGCCGGTCTTGCAGCTTACGCGCTTCTTGCCACTTGCCCGCCAGCGTGAGGTTCTGCACCTCGGCTACCAGCTTGGGCGCCACGTTAGCGGTCACCGAGATACAACCCTGACCACCGCCGATGTTGTAGGCAACAGCGGTGGCATCCTCACCGGAGAGCCAGGCAAAGGGCTTTTTGATCAGCTGACGCTCGATCCAGGGGCGCGCCAGATCGCCAGTCGCGTCTTTCACCCCGGCAATCCGTGGCAGCTCGGCCAGACGGGCCAGAGTGGCGGGCTGCACGTCAACGATGGCGCGCGGCGGAATGTTGTAGACGATGATGGGTTTGCTGGTTGCGTCGTGCACTGCCTTGAAGTGGTGGTAGAGCCCCTCCTGGTTGGGGCGGTTGTAGTAACCGGCCACATGCAGGGTGGCATCTGCACCGACCCGCTCGGCATACTGGGTATATTCGATCGCCTCGACCGGATTGTTGGAGCCCGCTCCGGCAATCACCGGAATACGGCCAGCGACCTGTTTGACCACCAGCTCCACCACCCGGCAGTGCTCGTCGTGGGTCAGGGTCGGGCTCTCACCCGTGGTACCGACCGGCACAATGCCGTGAGTACCCTGCTCGATATGCCACTCCACCAGACGCAGCAGCGCCTCTTCATCCAGCTTTCCCTGTCGAAACGGGGTGATCAACGCAACGATTGAACCTTGAAACATGGGATCTCCTTCTCCTAAATGACGCGCATATGGCAATAAAAAACCCCGGTACGATGTGCGCAACCGGGGTTTGAAGCTTCTCAGGGATGAGAGGTTACGCGCGAACGTCGGCAGGCCCGAATTTCAGGCTTTTTTTGTGCTTTCGTTTCAACCCGTTGAACCGCATTTCGTCATCTCTGGTCAAAAAATGGTGTCTGGGCATATTTCGGGAACACGGCATAAATGTCAAGGTGAAAGGGGCTATGTATAATGGCCGCCCAAAATTGCGTGGAGAGACCCGATGAGCAGCCCAATCAGTGCCGTCAGCCAGATGCTGGAACGAAACCAAGCCCTCTTTGTCGGCAAGCGGCTACTTGTCTGCGGCGCACTGGAGGATGACTACCCCCGCCAGCTGGCGAGCCTGGCCCAGACCCTGACCGTCTTTACCACCGATTACTGCTACTACCGCAGCCAGCAGGCCGCCCTCGGCGAGGCTATCCTGTTCGACCACCAGCTCGGTGGCGCCCCCCGCTTCGATGCCCTGTTGCTGCTGATGCCCAAGGCCAAGGCCGAGGCACAATATCTGCTGGCCATGATGACCCCCTTGCTGGAAGCGGGTGCCGACCTGTTCCTCGCCGGTGAAAACCGCGGCGGCATCAATGGCGCCGACAAGCTGCTGGCCCCCTATGGTGAAAAGCCGATCAAGCGCGATTCCGCCCGCCGCTGCTCCCTCTATCACGGTGAGCTGAGCAAACCGGTCGCCCCGTTCGATCTGGATAGCTGGTTTGGCCGCTACCAGTGCAAGGCGGGTGATACCGAGCTGACCGTGCTTGCACTGCCCGGCGTCTTCAGCGCCGCCGAGCTGGACCTCGGCACCCAGATGCTGCTGGCCGCCGTGCCTCCGATGAAGGGCGAGCTGCTCGATTTCGGTTGTGGCGCCGGAGTGATTGGGTCTGTGCTGGCCAAGCGCAATCCGGATCTACAGGTCAACATGGTCGATATCAGCGCGCTGGCGCTCGAATCGAGCCGCCGCACCCTGGCGATCAACGGTCTGAAGGGCAAAGTCACCGCTTCCGATGTCTATTCGGATCTCTCCACCCGTTTCCAGCACATCGTCTCCAACCCGCCATTCCATGCGGGTCTCAAAACCTTCTATGCGGCAACCGAGCAGTTCCTGGCCAAGGCGCCGGAATTTTTGCTGCCAAATGGTTCGCTGACCATTGTTGCCAACGCCTTCTTGCGCTACCAGCCTATACTGGAGACACACTTCAAACGGACTGAAGTGATCAGCAGTGATGCCAAATTCAAGGTCTATCTGAGCAAAATGTAAATAAGTGTAAGCAGCACAATAAAACAGCTAGAGAGCGCCATCCGGCATCTGATAAGGTATTAAGCACACGATAAAAACCACCCCTTTAGGGGTGTTTTTATACCGAACATTGAAAACCTTTTCATGTTGTTAATTCAGGGAGAGAAATACGATGGCAGGCATTTTGACCATGATCCTGGCTGGTGGCGAAGGTACTCGCCTGCAGCCTCTGACCACCACCCGCAGCAAGCCTTCCGTCCCCTTCGGTGGCAGCTACCGGCTGATCGACTTTGTCCTCAACAACTTCGTCAACGCCGACTTTCTGCGCATCTATGTACTGACCCAATTCAAATCTCAGTCCCTCTACCTGCACATGAAGAAGGGGTGGAATATCGTCGGCATCACCGACCGCTTTATCGACCCTATCCCGGCCCAGATGCGGATGGGCAAACGCTGGTATGACGGCACCGCCGATGCTATCTACCAGAACCTCGGTTTTATCGAGCGAGCCGAACCGGATCACGTCTGCATCTTCGGCTCCGACCACATCTACAAGATGGATGTGAGCCAGATGGTCACCTTCCACAAGCAGAAGAACGCCGCCATGACGGTCGCGGCACTTCGCATGCCCATCGAAGAGGCGAGTGCCTTCGGGGTGATCGAGGTGGATACCGAAGGGCGGATGATCGGCTTTCAGGAAAAGCCGAAGCAGCCCAAGCACATTCCCGGCGATCCGACCCAGGCGCTGGTCTCCATGGGCAACTACATCTTCGAGACCGATGCTCTCTGCCGCGAACTGAAGCGGGATGCCGCCGAGGAGAGCTCCAGCCACGATTTTGGCAAGGATGTGATCCCGAGCCTCTACCCGCGTGCCCCCGTCTATGTCTACGACTACAGCACCAACGTCATCCCCGGCGAGAAACCGCACGTCTACTGGCGGGATGTGGGCACCCTCGACTCTTATTGGCAAGCGCACATGGACCTGGTGGCCGACAATCCCCCCTTCTCCCTCTATAACCGCAAGTGGCCCCTGCACACCCACTATCCGGCGCTGCCACCGGCCACCTTCATCGACAGCGACGAGTGCAAGGTGAAGATCGCCAACTCGCTGATCTCCGCCGGTTGCTTCATTCAGGGCAGCCAGATCCAGCGCTCCATCCTCGGTTTCCGCTGCAATATTGGCCCCTGCAGCCACATCAGTGAGTCGGTGTTACTGGGGGATATCAAGATTGGTGAGGGGTGCTCCATCCGGCGCGCGATCATAGATAAAAACGTTGAAATTGCGCCCGGCACCGTTATCGGTGAAAATCTCGACCACGATAGAGAGCGATTTACCGTATCCGAAGGCGGTATCGTGGTGGTACCTAAGGGAGCAAGAGTTGGCTATTAACCCACTGAAAATCCTGTTTGTTGCCTCGGAGGTTGAGGGGCTGGTCAAGACCGGGGGCCTGGCCGATGTCGCCAGAGCCCTGCCGATGTACCTGGCCCAGAAGGGGCATGATGTCAGGATCATGCTCCCCTTCTACAAGACGATAAAGCGACGGGATGAGGCCAGACTGGTCGCTTCTCGCTGGTTGCCAACCCACCCCGGGCTGCCGGATATCGGTTATCGCATCTACCAGATGGAGCTGGATGGCGTCTGCGTCTATCTGCTCGATTGCCCGCAATATTTCGATCGTCCCCAGCTCTACGCCGAGAACAATCAGGCCTATCCGGATAATGGCGAGCGCTTTGCCTTCTTCTCTGCCGCGGCCCTCCATGCCTGCGAGCAGCTCGGCTTTGCCCCGGATATCGCCCACTGCAATGACTGGCACACCGGCCTGCTGCCACTGCTGCTGAAAACCCGTCACGCCCACAACCCCTTCTTCCAGCAGACTCGCAGCGTGATCAGCATTCACAATGCGGCGTTTCAGGGAGTATTCGGGCGGGAGCAGTTCTGGGCCATGCCCGAGATCGCCGACTACGAACGCCGCATCAACTACGACTACGGCCACGTCAATCTGCTCAAATGCGGGGTGCTCTACGCCGACAAGATCAATGCGGTCAGTCCCAACTATGCCCAGGAGCTGTTGACTCACCTCGGCGCCCACGGCATGGCGCATATCTTCCAGCAGCGGGCGGCAGATCTCTGCGGCATCCTCAACGGCTGCGACTACAAGGACTGGGATCCTGAGTTCGACGAATTCCTGCCTGCGACCTACAGCATCGACAACATGGCTGGCAAACAGATCTGCAAAGAGAGCCTGCAGCAGGAGGCGGGGCTGGCCGTGGCGGACTTGCCCATCTACGGCATGGTTTGCCGCCTGACCGAGCAGAAGGGCGTTCCCCTGCTGCTCCCTGCGCTGGAGAAATTCCTCCACCATCAGGTACAAGTGGTGATCGTCGGCTCTGGCGATCCTGCGCTCGCCACGCAACTGCAAACCATGGCCCGGGATTATCCGGGCAAGCTCGCCTTCATCAACACCTATGACGATCGGCTGGCTCATCTGGTCGAAGCCGGTGCCGACTTCTTCCTGATGCCCTCTCTGTTCGAGCCTTGCGGCCTCAACCAGATGTACAGTCTCGCCTATGGCACCCTGCCACTAGTGCGCGCCGTGGGTGGTCTGAAAGATACCGTGGTGGATTGGGATGCCGATCCCGAGCATGCCACCGGCTTCTGCTTTAACGATCCGACTGCCGCCATCCTGCTCGATACCATGCGCCGCAGCCTGCTCTATTTCCTGCAGGACAAGGAGCGTTTTGCCAAGGTGCAGCGCAATGCCATGAGCACCCGTTTCAACTGGCCTGACTCGGTCACCCAGTATGAACGGATGTATCAGAGCGCATTGGGCCGTTACTGAATGCCAAACGTCAGCTAATTGCTGAAGTTTTGTACCCTTGGCTTCACTTTGAGCGTCAACAGCGAAAAAAGTCCCCTTTGGCTGTTGACGCTCCCCCAAAACTCTATAGAATCCCCCTCCGCAGTGATGCGAAGGTGGCGGAATTGGTAGACGCGCTAGCTTCAGGTGTTAGTGTCCCACGGATGTGAGGGTTCGAGTCCCTCT
>NZ_JAAKUM010000011.1:0-165370 GCF_049175135.1 Aeromonas sp. 600724
GTTGCGGGGGCCGGATTTGAACCGACGACCTTCGGGTTATGAGCCCGACGAGCTACCGAGCTGCTCCACCCCGCGTCCGAATTGTCACCCTCAAGCCGAGCAGTAGCTTGATGGCGTTTGTCTGCTTTCGACTGTTGACACAATCGCAGGCTGACGAAAAGTTGGTTGCGGGGGCCGGATTTGAACCGACGACCTTCGGGTTATGAGCCCGACGAGCTACCGAGCTGCTCCACCCCGCGTCTGAGGTCGCCAATAATAGGCGCCAGCGCACAGATTGCAAGTAAATATCTCAAAAAAAGTTTATTCGTAGATTAATCAGACAGAGAGTGAGGACATTAGCAGCATCATGCTGTTTTTTCAGGCAATAGAGTCAAAGCCACATACCAGGCACTACACTCAGTGAGATGAACACTCCTCATTTTGGGTAGGTATGATATGCGCATCTCCGCCGGTCACTGCCGTCAGTTGGGGGCGACACCCGACAACCGCGGCGTCAACTTCGCCATCTGGGCCCGCTTGGCCAGCCGGGTAGAGCTGCTGCTTTTCTCCAGTGCCGAAGATGATAGTCCCGAGGTAATTCCCCTCTCCCCCCGTTTCAACCGAACTGCCTACTACTGGCATATCCATATTGGAGGACTCCCCATCGGGCAACGCTACGCCTACCGTATCCAGGGACCATGGCGTCCCTATTGTGGCACACGCTTTGATGGTGACAAGGTTCTGCTCGATCCCTATGGGCGCAGTATTGAACTGGGCCCCAACTATGACCGATGGGCGGCTGCACGCCCCGGCAGCAATATGGCTTGCTGCGCCAAAAATCGGGTAGTCGATACCCGCCACTACAACTGGGAAGGAGACAAACTGCCTGCTCACTCTCTCTCCCGCTCGGTGATTTACGAACTCCATCTGGGGGGGTTTACCAACTCCCCGAGCTCCGGGGTTGATCCTGCATTGCGGGGCACCTATCTTGGATTGATTGAGAAGATCCCCTATCTGCAATCTCTCGGGGTCACCGCCGTTGAACTGCTGCCGGTGTTTCAGTTCGACCCTCAGGATGCTCCCAGGGGGCTATCCAACTACTGGGGATACAGCCCCATGTCCTTTTTCGCCCCCCATGCCCAGTACGCCTGTGGCGATGATCCGCTGACCGAATTTCGCGATATGGTCAAGGCGTTGCACAGGGCCAATATCGAGGTGATCCTGGATGTGGTCTACAACCACACCGCCGAGGGGGGAGATGATGGCCCCACCTTCTCGTTTCGCGGCATCGACAACGAGGCCTACTACATCCTCGACAACAACCAGAAGGACACCAACTACTCGGGCTGTGGCAACACCTTCAACGGCGCACACCCGGTGGTACTGCGGATGATCATGGACAGCCTGCACTTCTGGCGCCAGGAGATGCACGTCGATGGCTTCCGGTTTGATCTGGCTGCCATTTTGTCGCGGGATGAATCGGGCCAGCCACAGGCCAATGCCCCGACCCTGCGCACCATAGATACCGATCCCAAGATCGCCGATATCAAGCTGATCGCCGAAGCCTGGGATGCAGGGGGGCTCTATCAGGTGGGATCACTGGCCGGCGCCCGCTGGCGTGAGTGGAACGGCCAGTTCAGGGACGACGTACGCCGGTTTCTGCGCGGGGATGACAACAGCGTCACCGCCTTTGTCGAACGGTTGTGCGGTAGCCCCGATATCTATCACTATCACCATGCAGATCCCGAGAAGAGCATCAATTTCGTCACCTGCCACGACGGCTTTACCCTGTGGGACTGGGCCAGCTACAACAACAAGCATAACGAGGCCAATGGCGAGCAGAACCGTGATGGCTGTGATCACAACTTCAGCTGGAACCACGGCCATGAAGGGGTAACGGACGATCCCCAGATCAATGCCCTGCGCACGCGCCAAGCCAAGAACATGATGGTGGCAACCCTGTTATCGGTGGGATCCCCGATGCTGTTGATGGGGGATGAACTGCTGCGCACCCAGCACGGCAACAACAACGGTTACTGTCAGGACAACGCGACCTGCTGGATGGATTGGCAACCAACTCCCCGCAGCCAGGAGATGTTCCGCTTCATGAAGGAGCTGATCCAATATCGCAAACATCTGTTCCAGCGCCCGGAGCAGGAGAGCATGCCACTGTCGCTCACCGAAATCCTGCGGCACAGCGAGATCTGCTGGCACGGAGTCAATGCCATGCAGCCAGACTTCAGTCCCCACTCCCATGCCATCGCCATGTCGGCCCTGTCAAGCGAAACCCGACTGGCCCTTTACGTACTGTTTAACGCCTACTGGGAGCCCCTCACCTTCAACCTGCCCAGCCCGCCCAAGGGAGTTGGCGGCTACTGGCGGCGGATCCTCGATACCGCCCTCCCCTCACCGCAAGATATCTGCACTTTCGGCATGCCACTGGAAGGGTTGACCAGAGAGTATCTGGCCCAGCCACGCAGCAGTTGCCTGTTTATCTGCGGGGCCGATGACTTCTATTGATTCTCGAGAGTCAGATATGAAAAAGCCCCGGGCCTTGGCTCGGGGCTTGCTCTTTTCAGTACCAGTGTCAGATCAGCTGGTACAGCACGCTGGTAGCGGCGATCTGGGCGATAAGCAGGCCACACAGGGAAGTGGAAACCACCACAGGCGCGGTATCACGCTGCAAGTAGAGCGGGCTGAACCAGAGCAGCAGGGAAGCCACCAACAAGGCAGCCTGTGTCACCACCGCCGGGATCAGATCATCGAGATTGGCTTCAGCCCCTTGCCAGCCCACCAGCACGGCCAGCCAGATAAGGCTGGCCATGGCGCCCGCCAGCGCAGCCAGCGGCAGAAGAGTATTAAACGCCTTGAGGCGGTGACGGGCTCGCAACAGCATCAGGTGAGCAAAGGCAGCTCCCAGCATCACCATCTGCAATAAACCGCTCACCCAGCCCTGCAGCTGCAGCAGCCCGAAGCCATAAACAGCGAGTGGCAACGCCGGTAGCCAGAGCAGCGTTGAGGGGACTGCACGCTTGCCCTCCAGCCGTGACTGGGCCAGCGACAAGCCGACCCCGAGCACCAGTGCGGCACCACCACTCCAGATCAGCCAACTGGCCGCCTTGGCCTCTACCGCCAGCATCAAGGAGAGCGCGGTAATGACCCAGATGGAGAAGAGCTGCTGAGTGATGCGTGAGCGCTGGCCGGGGCAGATATCACCGCGCCATAACACGATACCGAGGGCAATGAGGGCACCAAGTGCCATCAAGCCGGTAAGGGGAAAGAGCCAAAGTGGGAGTTGGACGAACATGACGCCTCCAGCAGCAAGAATTCGGGAGCGCCACCGGGGCGCCAGAGAAGAGTGGGCGAGTATACCCAAACCTTCGGCTATCCCCAATCACGACAAACAGACCGGCAAAAAATGAGCAGATGCCCCGAAGGTCATGATGCAGCCGACAGGCCCATTATCACACCGACTTCACACCTGACCGCGAGCCAGTGCCACTACCCGCGCAAACATCTGACGCAGCACGGGAGGAATATGCTCGGCACCAAGCCGCTCGGCTTCTTCCACCACCGCCAGTGCCATCCCCGGCTTGCTGCGGTGATGAATCGCCTTATTGATGATATGACTGGCACTCCACATGGCTCGTCCGCCCACCCCTGCTTCCCGCCGGAACACGGCTTCAAAACCATTGTGATAGAGGTAATGTTCAATGTCAGAGGCTGGCAACTGAGTCAACCGATCCCGTTCCCGCTCCCCTTTGAGTTGGCCCCGGGCCGAAGCAGCATACTTGAGCCCCGCCTCGTCGCCATCGGTCAACAGGTGCCACTCGATACCAAAATCCCGCGCCACCTTGATCAGCGGTGACTGGCCGCACTGGGCAAACTCGATAATCCGCACCCCTTCGGCCCGCAAACTGTAACCACAGATCTGGGCCAGCTCGGAGAGCAGCCAGATCTCGGTCTCCCCCTCCACCAGCAGCCAGCAACGGGCAAACAGCGACATGGGGCGGTTGATCCGCACGTGGAAGGCGATCTTGCGCAGATCGTCGCTGCTGTAACGCTCGCCCCCCAGCTGGTGACAGAGGATATCCTGCTGACGGCGCACCAGTCGTCGCACCTGATTGAGCGGCAGGGAAGAGAGCAGATCTCCCGAGTTGGTGGTGAGCAGCTTCTGGCCCGGCAGTTGTTCCAGCAGCCCCCACGCCAGCGCCAGCATGGTCGGGTGCAGCCGGCTCTCAGGATCCTCCAGGATCATGATGGGACGGGCCCCCTCCTCCAGCTCGCGATTGCCTCGCGCCTGCAGCAGGGTCGCCGCCATCCCGGCCATCGCCAGTTGCAGGGTGCGGTTATCGGCATGGCGCAGCAGGGTGTGCAGGTTGCCAGGATTGCGCAACGTCATGGGACGATTGATGATGTCACGCTGGCTGCGCGGTTTGTTCTTGATGGGGGCCAGAGCGTTGAAATAGTGATCCATCAGCTGGCGCACTGCTTGCAGCGCCTCCTTCAACTCCGGCTCCCCGATGCGCTGGGGCTCATCGATCAGCTTGTCGGCCAGTTCACTGAGTCTGTGCTCCGAGAGATCTCCCCACTGCAGGGTTTCCACCCCGTTGCGGGCACTGCGAGCGTCCCGCAGCCGGAACACCGGGTTCATGGTGATCAGCAGGCTAACCAGTTCGTTAGTATTGGCAATAGGCAGGCTCTTGCCCACCCCGTCGAGAAAGTCGTGAATGGTGAGCACAGAGCCATCAGCTTGCAGCTCGGCACTGGCACGATAGTGGATGCGATGAAACTTGTCCTTGTGCAGCACCCAGGAGGCGCCAAGACGAGCCAGACGGCGAGAATGCTGGCACATTTGTGGCCTGTGCTCACTGAAGGTGAGCACCAGTTGCAGATGACGCGAAGGGGCCAGCTCGGGATCTTCCGGTTGGTGAAAATCATCGGCGGTGAACTGATAGGGCTCGGCATTTTGCCCCAGCAGACACCAGAGCGCGCGCAACAGGCTCGACTTGCCCCAGGTATTCTCGCCAATCAGCACTGTGGTGTGATCCAACCCGAGCGAAAGACGATTTATACCGCGAAAACCTTTTACTTCAATACGTTCCAGAAACATCCTGCAATGTCCACGTCACTCAGATTGAGCAATAGTGGCAAAGTTAACTGGAAAATCCTATCGGCAGCCGGGCTTTTTCAACGTGAACTGTGAGGCACTGCAGGTTCGGGAGGGGTGACGACAGCGGTGCGATCTTGCGGGGCATTCCAGTGGCTGAACCAAAGGTGACGGGTACGGATTTGACGTTTGCGATAATTCAATGGGCATTCCTTTCAATGGATAAGTGGTAGAGAGTACACCTCTTTTGCCCAAAGTCTCAGGCTTATCTGTGACGGGAAGATGACAATTGCGCCCGCCACTGCCCCGGCGTCAAACCAAACGCCTCGCGAAAACGATTACCGAAATGGGCCTGCGAAGAGAAGCCACACTGACTGGCGATGCTGGCCAGCGGCTCGGGGCCAGTCAACAGCTGCTTGGCCCGTTTGAGCCGCAGCCCCAGCAGGTAACGGTGGGGCGGGCAGCCGAGACTCTGGCCGAACATGCGGGCAAAGTGATACTCGCTCAGCCCCGCCTGCTGGGCCAGCTCTGCCAGCGTGACCGAATCGGCCAGATGGGCCTGCAGATACTCCTGCACCCGCTTGATCACCACGGGCGCCAGCCCGCCGCGCAGAGGCGGCAGACCGGGAGCCTCCTCGGTGTGGTGGCGATAGGCCTGGAGGATCAACATCCAGGCGCCGTGGGAGAGTGCCAACCGATCGACCCCTTGCTGCCACTGAAGCTGCATCAACTGGCGCTGCACCAGCGAAGCCGCCTGCGGATCGTCGATAAAGGTCTTGTCCACCAGTTGCAGGTGGCGCCCCTCCTTGTCACACACCTCCTCGGCGATACGGGTGAGGTGAGCCGGGGTGAAGTAGAGATGAAAGAAGCGAAACTCTTCGCGCACCAGCCACTCGGATCTGTGGTGATCCGGCATGATGCACACCTTGCCGGTGCCGCCGTGGCCACCCGGCCCATCGAGTCGCTCGGTCTGCTCGCCTCCTTGCAGATAGACGCTCAGGGTGTGGTGGCCCGGCTTGTGATAGCGGGTCTGGTCATAGCAGTTGCGCCAACTGGCGACGCCAAGCCCGGGTTCGAGCCAGCAAGCGTCGTCCAGCCGGGCGCCGGTGCTGACCAGAGCATCAAATACCCCTGCTGTTTTCATTCGCCCCTGCCGCCTGTTCCGGTGTAAGTGTTATGTCGCTGCCACCCATCTTACCGACCGCGCCCGCAGATGACAGCGCAGGGCGATGAAAAACCGCAAGATGGTGCAATCCAGCCATCAGGGCTTGCCCCATAGTGGGTCATCTCTCCCTGACTCACCGGAACAGTGATGAACCTGATGCTCTATCTTGCCACCGTGCTTATCTGGGGCAGCACCTGGATTGCCATCGCCTGGCAACTTGGCCCCATCCCCATCGAGGTGTCGGTGCTCTACCGCTTCCTGCTGGCTGCGGTGGCACTGTTTGCCCTGCTCACCGCCAGCGGCCGCTTTCCGCGCCTGCCGTGGCATGGCCAGCGCTATGCGGCGCTGCTCGGTGCCCTGCTCTTTTCCACCAATTTTCTCTGTTTCTACCACGCCACCCGCTATATCCCGAGCGGCATGTCGGCGGTGATCTTTGCCAGTGCCAGCATCTTCAACGGCCTCAACCTCTGGCTGTTCGAGAACAAGCGCCCCACCCTGCGCTGGCTGCAAGGCTCCTTGCTGGGGCTCTTTGGCACCCTGCTGCTGTTCTGGCCGGTGCTGGCGGATGCGCAACTGGGTGCAAACGGCTGGAAGGGGCTGCTGCTCGCCTGCGGCGGCACCCTCTGCTTTTCGCTGGGCAATCTGGTCTCGGCACGGGGCCAACGCCATGGCTACCACGTACTGCAACTGGTGCCCTGGGGCATGGTTTACGGCGTGGTGCTGTTGCTGGGCTGGGTCATATTGCTAGGCCAACAGCTGGTGGTGCCGACCGATGGCCACTATCTGGTGGCCATGGTCTACCTCGCCCTGTTTGGCTCGGTGATCGCCTTTACCGCCTATCTGACGCTGGTGGGGCGCATCGGTGCCAGCAAGGCCTCCTACGCCACCGTGCTCTTTCCATTGGTGGCGCTTACCCTCTCCACCTTCTATGAAGGCTTTGTCTGGCAACCGGTCTCGGTGGCCGGAGTGGTGATCAGCCTGATCGGCAATCTGGTGATCTTCGCGCCGCCCTTGAGCGAATGGCGCATTCGACCGGCCAAGGCAGCAAACGACCCTTGCTCCTGAGCCAGTCAGCCCCTAAGGTAGCGCTGATCAATCTGTGACGATCCTGATGGCGATAAACAAGGGGGCGAGATGTTACTGGAAGGGCTGGAGACGCTGAGCCTACTGGCAAGTGAAGGAACCATGGCCAAGGTGGCCAGTCGCCTCTATATCAGCCAGTCGGCGGTGAGCAAGCGGATTGCCCAGCTGGAGCAGCGCCTCGGCAAGAAGCTGATCGAGCCGGAGGGGCGCCAGATCCGCCTCACCCCGCAGGCCAAGGAGCTGCTTGAGCGAGTGGCCCCGAGTCTGGCCGAAATGAAAGGGGTGCTTGCCGATAGTCAGGATCTGGCGGATCAGAGTCCTCTCCCCATCGCCTGCTCCGAAACCCTGCTGGCGGGTTATCTCGCCCACTTCATGCGCGACTATCTGGAGCACGATCCCCACCTTGCCCTCTCTACCCACCACACGCCGGTCATTCTGGCGCGGGTGCGCAGCGGTGATGCCCTGCTCGGCATCTGCGCCGGTCGGCTCCCACCCGGCCATGGCCTCGGCGCCGATCTGCTACTGGAAGAGCCCTTTTATCTGGTTGGCGAGGCGCAGCAGAGCCTGCCGCCAGCCAGCGCAGAAAGCAGGCGCAAGATCCTCACCATGGATCTGGAGAACCCCTCCAACCGCTACCTGCGCGAACCGCTGGCAGATATGGGATTGGAGCCCACCATGGAGCTCGACTCCTATCTGGCGCTCATCGAACTCGCCAAGGCAGGCATTGGCCCTGTGCTGCTCCCCGCTGGCCTGCTGGGGCTGGTGGGCGAACAGGGGGAGATGGCGCGCCCACTGCCCGGGCTGGGCCGCCCCCTCCATCTGGTCTACCGACCAAACAGCCTAAAGCGCGAGCGCATTGCCCAGCTGGTGAGCACCCTGCACCAACACTTTAGCCACCGCAGCGACACGCCGAGCTAGCGCTGTAAAACACCAGATGTGACAACGGGGCCCTTGGGCCCCGTTAACAATTGCGATGCGGCAAGCAAGGCGCACATCAGATCCAGGCAAACAGCTCCGGATACTGGCTCCAGACCAGCTTGGCAGACATCAGCAAGGAGACGGTCACCAGCAGCGGCTTGATCAGCTTCACCCCTTTTTTCAACACCATCTTGGAGCCAAAGCGAGCGCCGATGAACTGCCCCAGCGCCATGCAGAAGCCGACACTCCACACCACCTTGCCACCGAGCGCAAAGAACAGCAGGGAGGCGATATTCGAGGTGAAGTTGAGCAGCTTGGTATGGGCGGTGGCGCGCGCCATGCCAAAGCCCGCCAGCGCCACAAAACCGATGGCAAAAAACGAACCTGTGCCCGGCCCGAAGAAGCCGTCATAAAAGCCGACCCCGCCCCCCACCAGCAGCGCAAACAGCATGGGAGTCAGACGGCGGGAGCTCTCGGCATCGCTTACCCGCGGCGAGAAGTAGAAGTAGCAGGCAAAGGCCATCAGCAGGAAAGGGAGCAGGCGCTCGAGAATGGCGGCGTCTATGGTCTGCACCGCCAGCGTGCCGATGGCCGCACCGATAAAGGTGCAGATCACCGCAGGCCAGATCATGGCCCACTCCAGCAGCCCCTTGCGGGCATAGAACCAGGTGGCGGAGAAAGAGCCAAAACTGCTCTGCAGCTTGTTGGTGCCAAGCACCAGCGCCGGCGGCATGCCTGTCGCCAGCAGCGCCGGCACCGTCAACAGGCCGCCGCCACCGGCGATGGCATCGATAAAGCCGGCGACAAGCGCTACACCGAACAGGGCAAACAGGGTAACCAGTTCCAATTCCATCCATAGACCTCACGAGAGTGGGTTGCCCTAAGGGGTTGGGCAACCGGAGAACACCAAAACGACGTTGTGCGGGGAGCACAGGCTGTCCGCTATCCTAGCGGGCCACTGACCATGAATCTAACGAAACAGTGGCAGCCAATTGATTCCTGATTTTCATTAATTTGAGCGGCCACGCCCCTGCCCCAACCCTCAGAGGGCCCGTTACAGCGCGGGTGACGGGACTTCCGCTTCCTTGATGGCCGCCAGCGCCTCACATAGATGATCCTCATCGGCACCGGGGAAACGGCTGACCCGACCGGCCATGTAGCGGCTGCTGAACAGATTGAACCAGTGCTGCAGTGCCTGCCCCGCCTTGAGCTCTCCCGCAACTTCCAGCACGCAGGCCGCCACTTCGGCGGTGCAGAGGTGCTCCTCGCTGTTGGCCACCCGCATGCCGTAGGTGGAGAGCGCATCGGGTTTGATGGCAAGCACCGGAAAACCGTCCAGGTAGGGGCTCTTGTTGAACATCTTGCGCGCCTCCGGCCAGGTGCCATCGAGCAGGATAAAGAGCGGTTTTTTACCCGGTGTCAGCGTCACCTCGCCGGTCAGGCGGGCAGGCTCCTTCTCGCAAGCGGGAAAGACCACATAGGGCTGCCAGGTGGGATCGGCCAGCAGGGCCAGCAGCTCGGGATGGGGTTGGGTGCGTGACCAGAGAAACGCCCAGGTGGTATCCGGTAACACATCGGCGATGAGGCGACCGGTGTTGGAGGGCTTCATCGGCTCGCTGTCATACATCAGCAGGCAAAAGCCCGCCTCCGCTTTGAGCTCGGGGCGCCACTCGCAGGCACACCAATCCTCGCGCAGCTGACAGGCCGGACAGCGGGCCAAGGTGCCGCCACGGGCAAGAAACGGTCGGGTAGAGATACTCTTGCGCCAAGCCCGCAGGCGGTTGACGGCGTGATCAGGAACAGGCTTCATCTAGGTTCACAACTGGAGTCAAAACAGGAACGGCAGCGGTGCCAACATGTCATGGCGCCACAGGGCGCGATAACAGGGGGCTGCCGGAAAAGCGCAAGATTGTACCGAGTTACGCGCTGGCGGAACAGCAATCCCTGCCCCTTTCGCCAGACGCAGTGCCAACTCCTCTTGTCTTACGACTCCTGACAGCTGCGCAGCAGCTCCAGCAACAGGCTGCCATCGCGCAGTGCCTTGTGCACCTGCACCGAGGTGGGCTTGGTGGGATCTTCGTAGAAGTGGGTGGATTCAATCTGCAGCCGCACCAGATATTCGGCGGGCAACTGGCTGGCCAGCGACTGGTGCAGCATGGGGAACAGCAGCCGATCGGCACGGGTGATCTCGCCCCCGAGCAGCAGCTTGCCCGGATTGAGCAGGCAGATGAGATTGGAGAGTACCTTGGAGAGACGACCCGCCGCCTGATGGAGAATATCCTGACAGAGGCTGTTGCCTGCCAGCGCCAGCTCGCACAGCTCGCGGATGGTGACGCTCTCGGGCAAGTCGTGCTCCTGCATCCGCTCGCGCAGATCCCGGTATTGCGCCTCCAGCGCCTGATTGGTCACCAGGGTGCAGGCACAACCAAAGCCGCCGCAGTAGCAGCGCTGGCCATAGGGCTCGAGCTGCAGGTGGCTGAGATCCCCGAGCAGCGCATTCTCGCTCTCGATGAGCTGACCATTGACCACCATGCCGACCCCGATGTCGTTGTGGACAAACACCAGCACCGCATCGGCGCAATTTTTGGCGGCACCCCACTCCCGCTCGGCCTGGATCCAGGTGCGCACATCACCGCTCACCAGCACAGGTACCGAGAACGCCTGTTGCAGTGTCGGGCCAAGGGGCCAGTTGCGCAGATCGTAGAAGGGGAAGTGCTTGACCATGCCGGAGTGGCGCTCTACCTGACCCGGCAGACAGAGGGCGATACAGGCCAGACTGAGGGACTTTCTCGGCAAAAACACCTTGATGGCATGCACCAGACTGCCCAGCAGATCGGCGCGCTCCTCCTCGGTAAAGAGGTGGCGCTGGCGGGCCAGCGAACGACCGGAGAAGTCAAACAACGCCATATCCACGTAGCCACGGCCAAGACGCATGGAGAGAAACTGGAAGCGGCGCTCGTTGATGCGCAGCAAGGTCTGACGACGGCCGCGCCCCACCGAACTTTCACCACAGGTGACCACCAGACCCCCATCGAGCAGTTCCCTGGTGATCTTGGTGATACTGGCTGGCGAGAGACCGGTCAGGCGGGAGAGATCGGTGCGCGACAGCTCCTTGTGCTCTTCCAGGCTGGCATAGACCAGGCCGTAGTTGAGTTGCCGGATCAAATCGATACTACCTTTCACGATCTCATTCATAGGGTATGGGGCAAAGGCTGAAAAAAAGAGGCTGGCAATTTTCACACATTATTGGTCAATCCCCAAATAAAGTGCGGCCTGAACCGGGGGTCAGGCCGCATCTTGTGGTTGCCGTCACGGACCATTGCAAGATTAATAACGGAATTGCGATACCAGTTTGCGCAATTTGTCGCCGGTACTGGCCAGATCGCGGGTGGTGCTGTTGGATTCCACCGCCGCGCTGGTCAGCTCGCTGACAATCTGCTGAATGGCCACCAGGTTCTTGTTGATCTCCTCCGATACCGCGTGCTGCTCCTCGGCGGCGGTGGCGATCTGGATGTTCATGTCGTTGATAGTACTGACCGCCATCACCATGCTGTCGAGGGAGCTGGCGATATGGCTCGCCTCTTGCACCGTCTCCTGACTGCGATCCTCGCTCGCCTGCATCACCTCCACAGCCTGCTTCACCCCGCCCTGCAGACGTTGCAGCATCTCGTTGATCTCCTTGGTGCTTTGTTGGGTACGACCGGCCAGCGAACGCACTTCGTCCGCCACCACCGCAAAGCCCCGCCCCTGCTCACCGGCGCGGGCCGCCTCGATGGCAGCGTTCAGCGCCAGCAGATTGGTCTGCTCGGCAATGCCGCGAATGACCTCCACCACTGAGCCAATCTTGGCGGTCTCTTGCGCCAATTGTTCGATAACGCCGGAGGCAGTATGCACCTCCCCCACCAGCCGATTGATACTGTTGATAGCCCCGCTCACCACACCCCGTGCGGCATCCGATTCACGGGCCGCATCGCTGGTTGCTGTCGCAGCATTGGAGGCACTGGCCGCCACCTCCTGAGCGGTGGAGCTCATCTCGGTCACTGCGGTAACCACTTGGTCGGTCTCGCGACTGTGGCCCTGCATCTGATGGTCATAGTGTTCGCTCAGATGGTGCAGCTTGTCGACCGCGCTAAAGAGGTGGTTGCTGGTCTCGCCCACCTGACTCACCACCGACTGGATCCGCTCGACAAAGCGGTTGAAAGCGCTGGCCAGCTGGCCAATCTCGTCCTGACTCTGCACCTTGAGGCGCTGGGTCAGATCCCCGTCGCCGTTGGCGATATCGTTCAATGCCAGTACCGCATCCGCCAGCGGCTTGGTGACCCGGTTGCCCACAATAACGGTCGCCGCCAGGGTGATACCGAGGATCAGCAGGATCACCAGCACACTGCTCTGCAACGAGGCATGCATGTTGCTCTCGCGCTCTGCCCGCAAGGCCGCCAGCTCGTTGTCGATATCATCGATATAAAAACCGGTACCAATGGCCCACTGGTATTTGTCCAGCACCAGAGTAAAGGCCAGCTTGGGGGCATCGCGACCGATGGAGGGCTTGGCCGTCCAGTATTCGGTAAAACCATCCCCCTGACGGGCCGACTTGAGGATCTCCTGGATCAGCAATTTGCCCTTGGCATCCTTGTCGTTCCAGCGGTTTTTCCCCTCCAGCTCAGTACGCACCGGCAACAGTATGGTGTTGCCCTCGAAGTCATAGACAAAGAAGTAGCCATCACTGCTGTAACGCAGCGGTCTTAGCAACTCTTTGACCTTTTGTCGATTTTCCGGAGAATCCGGCAGAGAATACACGGCATCGACGGCGGTTTTGGCCATCATGATGTAACTGCTGAGCAGCGCCTTGCGCTCCTTGATGGCATTTTCTCTCGCCACCACCAGATCAGACTCCAGATCACTCTTGGAGACCATGTAGTTACTGAGATTGACCACCAGGGCCATCAACAGTACGGGGACTGCACCCAGTAACAGGATTTTCTGCTTTAGCGTCATCTTTCACATCCTTGCAGCTGTTTTTATTGGAATTCCTTGCTTACTCATCAGTATAGGTGCTGGCAGGGCGAGCCCAGCTTTCGTTACAATTCCCTTAAACAAATCGGCCAGAACGTGAAAATCATGAATCTTTGCCCTTGCGGCTCAACCCTTTCTCTCGAATTGTGCTGTGGCTCACGTCACAGTGGCGCTGTGGCTGACACCCCGGAACAGCTGATGCGCTCTCGCTACAGCGCCTTTGTGCTCGGTCTGGGGGAGTATCTGGTCCATAGCTGGCACCCGGCCCACCTTGGCGGTCTCACCGCCGAAGAGCTTTCACGCATCGACACCCGCTGGGATGGTCTCGAGATCATCGCCAGCCAGGGCGGCCCGGAGGATGAAACCGGGATGGTGGAGTTCAAAGCCTGGTTTCTGGAAGGGGATGAGCGTCACTGCCTCCATGAGCGTTCCCGCTTCGTGCGTTATCAGGGGCGCTGGGTCTACACCGAGGGAGAGCAGGATCCGGCGCCCCTCAAGGCGGGACGCAACGATCCCTGCCCCTGTGGCAGCGGCAAAAAGCACAAGAAGTGCTGCGGCTGACCCATAACACACCCACCAGACTCGTCAAACAGTGACAAGGGGCATCCGATGCCCCTTTTTTGTACCTGCCATTCGCCACCAGCCCATTAACCGCTGCGATAACAAGCGTGACAAATGTCACATAATGCTCATTAACGCGCGAGCAAATGAGCGTTTGCGAACGCAAATTTGGCCCATATCAAACATTTCCACTCAGAAGTAGGCCACACTGGCTTCATCTGGAAGAGATGAGACGGGCAACAATGAAAAGAATAACTACACAAGTCGTCATCATAGGCGGCGGTGCCACAGGGGCCGGCATCATGCGCGATTGCGCACTGCGCGGCATCGACTGCATCCTGCTCGAGCGCGATGATATCGCCGCCGGCACCACCGGCCGCAACCACGGCCTGCTCCACTCCGGTGCCCGCTACGCGGTAACGGATCAGGAGTCCGCCCGCGAATGCATCCAGGAAAACCGCATCCTCAAGCGGATTGCCAGCCACTGTGTCGAGGACACGGGCGGCCTCTTCCTCACCCTGCCGGAAGATGACATCAATTTCCAAACCACCTTTATGGATGCCTGCGCCCTGGCCGGTATCGAAACTCGCCAACTTGATCCCGGTGAAGCCCTGCGCATGGAGCCCAACGCCAACCCGGCGATGATCGGCGCCATCCATGTGCCGGATGGCACGGTCGATCCGTTCCGCCTCGCCGCCGCCAACGTGCTGGACGCGAAAGAGCACGGCGCCCGCATTTTCACCCACTGCAAGGTGCTGGGGCTGCTGCGCACGCAAGATCGGGTACACGGGGTCAAGGCGATCAATACCCGCACCGGCGAAGCGTTCGAGGTGGAGTGTCAGGAGGTGATCAACGCCGCCGGCATCTGGGGCCAGCAAATTTGCGAATACGCCGATCTCGGCATCCGCATGTTCCCGGCCAAAGGCTCCCTGCTCATCATGGATTACCGCATCAACCAGTTGGTGCTCAACCGCGCCCGCAAACCGGCGGATGCGGACATTCTGGTGCCGGGCGATACAATCTCCCTCATCGGCACCACCTCCAGTCGCATCGATTACAACAAGATTGACCAGCTCACCGTCGAACCCGAAGAGGTAGAGGTGCTGCTGCGCGAGGGGATCAAGCTTGCCCCCATCATGGCGCGCACCCGCCTGCTGCGCGCCTACGCGGGCGTTCGCCCGCTGGTGGCGGTGGACGGTGACGACACCGGCCGCAACATCAGCCGCGGAATAGTGCTGCTGGATCACGCCGAGCGCGATGGCCTCAAGGGGTTCAACACTATCACCGGCGGCAAGCTGATGACCTACCGCCTGATGGCGGAGTGGGCCACCGATCTGCTGGCCAAGAAGCTCGGTAACAACAAACCCTGCCAGACCGCCGAGCTGAGCCTGCCTGGCTCGCGGGACCCGGAGAAGGTCTCCGCTCCCGGTCTCTCGGTGCCGGTCGAAGGCTCAGCCCAGTACCGCCACGGCGAGCGGGTCATCGCCTTCTTCCGTGACAACCCCAAAGCCAACGCCCTCATCTGCGAGTGCGAAATGGTCACCGCAGGCGAAATCGAATACGCCCTGCGCGAACTGGATGTGGACAACCTCATCGATCTGCGCCGCCGCACCCGTCTGGGAATGGGGCCCTGTCAGGGCGAGCTGTGTGCCTACCGCGCCGCCGGCCTGATGCAGGAGTATGGCAAGGCGGACGGTCGTCAGGCCTGCGTCATGCTGCGCCAGTTCCTCGAGGAGCGTTACAAGGGAACCCGCCCGGTGCTGTGGGGCGATGCCCTGCGCGAGGCCGAGTTCACCTACTGGATCTACGAAGGGCTGTTTGGCCTGGGGGAATGGACGGCGCCACAGCTGGTCGCCGATACCCCACGCGACCCAACCAGCGAGACCACTCACAAGGAGAGCCGTCATGAAGTTTGACAATATCGTTATCGGCGGTGGCATGGCGGGACTCTCGGCTGCCCTGCGGCTGGTGGAGGCAGGCCAGAAGACCCTGCTGATGGCCTCCGGCCAGAGTGCCCTGCACTTCTCCTCCGGCTCGGTCGATCTGCTCGAAAGCGAGGGAGATCCCCGCGCCGCCCTGCCCGCCTTTATGGCTGCCCATCCGGATCACCCCTACAGCAAAGTAGGAATGCAAAATATCGAAGCGAGTCTGGCCGATCTGCAGCGCCACTGCGCCGAGCAGGGATTGCCGCTGGTTCGCCAAGACACCAATCACCAGCGCCTGACTCCCATCGGTACCCTAAAGCGCACCTGGCTCTCCCCCGATACCTGTGCCTGCGTCACCGATGCGCCGATCCCGGATGTACTGCTGCTGGCCACCCTTGAGGGCTTTCGCGACTTTCATCCGGCACTGGCGGCCGCCAATCTGGCGACCCATCCGCGCTTTGCCCACTGCCGCATTCTGACCGGCGAAATCCGCCTGCCCCAGCTGGCGGAATTCAGCCGCAATCCCCACGAGTTTCGCTCAGCCGACATCGCGCGCCTCTGTGACAAACACCATCTGGTAGCGGACCTGGCCCGCGAGATCAGCCGCATGGTGCAGGAGAGCGGTGTACCCGGCTGCCGCCATATCGTGCTGCCCGCCTGCCTGTCTCTGGGGCTGGTTGGCCCGCGTCTGGCGGAGCTGGAGCAGCGCACCGGCTGCACCATCAAGGAGGTGGCCACCATGCCGCCGTCTCTGATCGGAATGAGAATGCAGGAGGCGCTCAAGCGCCGCTTTATGGCCCTTGGTGGCACCTTCCTCACCAGCGAGCGGGTGCTGGGCGCCCGTTACGACGGTGACCGGGTGGTCGGTGTACATACCCAGAATGGCGATGATCAGCTGTTCGAGGCAGACAACTTTGTGCTTGCCTCCGGCAGCTTCTTCAGCCGCGGGCTGGAGTCCCGTCTGCGTGGCATTCGCGAACCCATCTTCGATGCCGATGTGTTGAGTCTGGAGGAGCGCGATGCCTGGGCCGGTCGCCGCCTGTTCGATCACCACCCCTTTATGGGCTTCGGGGTCAAGACCGACGACAAGCTCAGAGTGCTGCGTGGCGGCAAGCCGTTCACCAACCTCTATGGTGCGGGCAGTGTCTTGGCCCATTACGACCCAATTCGTGAAGGTTCCGGCTCCGGTGTTGCCGTTGCCACCGGCTGGCAGGCTGCCGGCCATATTCTGGGCGCTGCCCAATGATTACTACGTCCCATATCCCGTGTCTTCATCATCGCCGGGAGGAGAACTGACATGCTACTGGATCACGCCAACCAAACTTTCGATCAGTGCATCAAATGCACCGTCTGTACCGCCTACTGTCCGGTGGCCAAGGCCAACCCCGCCTACCCCGGCCCGAAACAGGCGGGCCCGGATGGGGAGCGGCTGCGGATCAAGAGCCCGGAGCTCTTTGACAGCGCCCTCAAGCACTGCACCAACTGCAAGCGCTGCGAAGTAGCCTGCCCGAGCGGGGTGCGCATCGGCGACATCATCGCCAAGGCCAAACACCAGTACAGCGGCTTCAAACCGGGGATCCGCGAGTTCGTGCTCTCCCACACCGATCTGATGGGCAGCATGTCTACCCTGATGGCCCCGGTGGTCAACTTCACCACCGGCCTCAAGCCGATGAAGCTGGTGCTGGACAAGGCGCTGGGGGTCTCATCCCACCGCGACCTGCCCAAATACTCCCAGGGCACCTTCCGCGGCTGGTACAAGAAGCAAAAAGAATCTCAGTCCCGCTTTGCGCGGCAGATCGCCTACTTCCACGGCTGCTACGTCAACTACAACCACCCGCAGCTTGGCAAGGAGCTGGTGCAGGTGCTCAACGCCATGAACATCGGTGTGCAGTTGCTTGAGCGGGAGAAGTGCTGCGGCGTACCACTGATTGCCAACGGCTTCATGGACAAGGCCAAGCAGCAGGCGGCCTTCAACATCAAGCAGATGGAGAACTCCCTGCTGGGCAACGAGATGCCGCTGCTGGCCACTTCCTCCACCTGCGGCTTTACCCTGCGCGATGAATATCCCCACCTGCTGGAGCAGGACAACCACAAGGTGCGGGATCGCATCTCGCTGGTGACCCGCTTCCTGTGGAACGAGTTCTACAAGGGCAACAAACCGGCGATGAAGCCGCTCAATCTGCACATCGCCTACCACACCCCCTGCCACATGGAAAAAATGGGGGGCGTCATCTACACCCTCGAATTGCTGCGCGCCATTCCCGGGGTCAAGGTGACGGTACTGGAGTCCCAGTGCTGCGGCATCGCCGGCACCTACGGCTTCAAGTCAGAGAACTACCAGACCAGCCAGACCATCGGCGAGGGGCTGTTTGATCAGATCAACCGCCTCTCCCCCGATCTGGTGATCACCGATTGCGAGACCTGCAAATGGCAGATCGAGATGAGCACCAGCTTCCGCTGCGAGCATCCCATTCATCTGCTGGCCCAGGCTCTGGCATAAGATGAGCGTGACCATATCCGCTGGTGTAAACCCCGAAGCCGGGGTATTCGTTGGTTCACCACCATGCCTTTGGGGCTGCAACCCAAACAGTATCTGATCACGATAAGACCTGAGAGGAGCCGGCATTGCCGGCTTCTCTCATTGATGTTGCCGACCATCTCGCCCATCGGCGGAACGCCCGGCCCGTACAGACTGTAACCGACAGCCCTCTCAAAAAAAGAATATTTATTCATTTATTATTTTTATACCCATAAATAGATAATTGATATGACAGATAACCCTGCATGCCTTGCCAAATAACACAGGCATACCTCAGGTGTCGCTCCGTCCCGCCACAGAGACTCATTACACTTCCAATATTCTGACTTTCTTAATAATTTAACCGGGATCTCATTTCTGTCTGTTGGTGCTCTCGGTAATTGATCTAGCGCAAGCCCCCCTCTGATAAATCATCATTCTTTTTACCCATTTGGTAATATCCAATTCGAGCAATCGCATAAAAACATGGGTTTTATTCACTAATAACAATGAAGCGGCCTGCCTGCTCCTGCTTGGCGGGGGCGAACCAATGCCCACATCCAGGATGGAACTGTCAGGTCTGGCAATGAGATCGATTAGGGAGTGATGATCGTGAGTTCACGCAACAGACAGATCAAGCTGGGCCTCGCCGCCCTGCTGCTGACTACCAGCCTTGGCACCAGCGGCTGGGCACAGGCAGCCGATGACACGCAACCCAAAGGCAAGATCGAGGCGCGCAGCGAGCTGTTCGCCAAGGATCACGCCGATCAGTTCACCAGCTGGCAAGCCACCAGCGAAAGCAAGGAACGCACCGATGCGCTGGCGGAAGATCCCAACATGGTGGTGCTGTGGGGCGGTTACCCCTTCGCCAAGGATTACAACAAGCCGCGCGGTCACTTCTATGCCCTGACCGATGTGCGCGAAACCCTGCGCACCGGCGCCCCGAAAACAGCCGAAGATGGCCCCCTGCCCATGGCCTGCTGGAGCTGCAAAGGCCCGGATGTGGCCCGCGTCATCGACGAGCAGGGTGAGGATGGCTACTTCAAAGGGATGTGGGCCAAGGGCGGGCCGGAAGTAGTCAACACCATCGGCTGCGCCGACTGCCACGACACCGCCTCGAAGGAGTTCAAGGAGGGTAAACCGGCCCTGCACCTCTCCCGTCCCTATGCCGATCGGGCCATGACAGCCATCGGCAAGCCGTTCAAGGAGCAGGGGCGCTTTGATCAGCAGTCCCAGGTGTGCGGCCAGTGCCACGTGGAGTACTACTTCAGCGGCCCCACCAAGGCGGTCAAATTTCCCTGGGACAAGGGCACCACGGTGGAGCAGATGGAGGCCTATTACGATGAAATCGGCTTTGCCGACTGGACTCATGCCCTCTCCAAAACCCCCATGCTGAAAGCCCAGCACCCCGAGTACGAAACCTGGCGCGCCGGCATTCACGGCCAGAACAACGTCGCCTGTGTCGATTGCCACATGCCCAAGGTGCAGAACGAGCAGGGCAAGGTCTACACGGATCACAAAGTGGGGAACCCCTTCGATCGTTTCGAGCAGACCTGCCGCAACTGTCATACCCAGAGCAAGGAGATGCTGCAGGGGATCGTCAAGCAGCGCAAAGAGGCGGTAATCGAAACCAAGCTGAAGGTCGAGAAGCAGCTGGTACACGCCCACTTTGAAGCCAAGGCGGCCTGGGATGCCGGCGCCACCGAGGCTGAGATGAAGGATATTCTGCAGGACATCCGTCACGCCCAGTGGCGCTGGGACTACGCCATCGCATCCCACGGGGTGCAGATGCACGCCCCCGAAGTGGCCCTCAAGGTACTTGGCAGCGCGCTGGATAAAGCCGCTGACGCCCGCACCAAGCTGGCGCGCCTGTTGGCCAGCAAGGGGATCAGCCACGAGATCGCCATCCCCGACATCTCCACCAAGGAGAAAGCGCAAGCCGCCCTTGGCATGGATATGAAGCAGTTCAACAGCGACAAGGCCCAATTCCTCAAGACCACGGTCCCCGCCTGGGATGCCGAGGCCAAAGCAGCCGGACGGCTGGCACAGTAACGGCGCCTGCGGGCCCGGTGCCAAGTCGGGCCCGCAGCGGATGGAGGCTTCCTATGGGTGATTTAACGATGGATTTCTTACGACTGATGCTGATGGCAGCCATGCTGCTCACCAGCCTGCAGGGTCAGGCGGCCGAGCCGGCAGCAGCCCCTGTTCCAGCTACACATGAGGTGGAATTTTTACGCAATCCCGACAAAGCCTGCACCGACTGTCACAAGGAGCAGAGCGAAGGGATGCACGGCAAGCATGGTCAGGCGACCAATCCCAACAACCTCAAGCCGGTGACCTGCACCAACTGCCACGGCCAGCCCTCCCCCCAGCACCGGGAAGGGGTCAAGGATGTGATGCGCTTCAGCCACAGCCTGAAGGATAAAGAGAGCATCAAGCTTTATCCCATCAGCGAGCAGAATGGAGTCTGCATGAGCTGCCACGAGCCTAAAGAGCTGCGCGAGGCGCTCTGGGCCCACGACGTGCACGCGACCAAGCTCACCTGCACCAGCTGCCACCAGTTGCATCCGGCCAAGGAGCCCATGGTGGGGATCCCGGAAAAATCCCGCATCAAGCTCTGCGTCGACTGCCACAGCAAGCAGCATGAGGCCAGCAAGGCACGGCAGGAGCAGTCCAAACCGGCTACCGGCAAGGAGGCATCATGAGCTGCTCTCGCCGTGACTTTATGGCGGGCATGGGCGCAGGGGCCCTTATCATGATGACGGGGACTGCTAGTGCCAACACCCGCTCCCTTGCCCCCCCCCTCGCCCACAGCCAGACCATCGACGGGATCCGCTATGGCATGCTCCACGATGAGACGGCCTGCATCGGCTGCACCGCCTGCATGGATGCCTGCCGGGAAGTGAACAAAGTGCCGGAAGGCGTCTCGCGCCTCGAGATCATCCGTTCAAGCCCAATCGGTGAATTTCCCGACGCCGAGTACCGCTTCTTTCGCAAGTCCTGCCAGCACTGCGACAACGCCCCCTGCGTGCACGTCTGCCCCACCGGCGCCTCCCATATTCGCAAGGAGGATGGCATCGTCGATGTCGACGCGGATCTCTGCGTCGGCTGCATGTATTGCCTCGCCGCCTGCCCCTATCAGGTGCGCTTTATCAACCCGGTCACCCGAGTGGCGGACAAATGCGACTTTTGCCGCAAGACCAACCTGGCGGCGGGCAAGGAGCCGGCGTGCGTGGAATCCTGCCCCACCAAGGCGCTGGTGTTCGGCAATCTGGATGATCCGGACAGCCCCATCGCCCAACGGCTGGTGAAGGAGACCACCTATCGCTACAAGCAGGCGCTCGGCACCTCGCCCAAGATGTACCGCGTGCCCAAAGGGGAGATAAAGTCATGACGATGCAAGAGGCGTTTCACTTCCCTTCCCTTGTCTGGGAATTTGTCCGATCGCCATCTACCGCAGTAACAGAAGGAGGAATGGATCATGTTGCATGACGCATTTCACTTCCCTTCACTTGTCTGGGACTGGCCCATCGCTATCTACCTGTTCCTGCTCGGCATCTCCGCCGGGGCCACCAGCCTCTCGGTGCTACTGCGCCGCAAGGGGGCAGGCAGCGAGAGCGGCATCATCAAGGCGACCGCAATCCTGGCGCCAGCGAGCGTGATATTGGGGCTGCTGATCCTTATCTTCCATCTGGCCCGCCCCTGGACCTTCTGGAAGCTGATGTTCCACTACCAGTTCGACTCCGTGATGTCGATGGGGGTCATGCTGTTCCAGCTCTATATGGCGGTGCTGTTCGCCTGGCTGGCGGTAGTGTTTCGCGCCGAGATTGAGACCTTGCGTTGTCACCTGCTGCAAGAGAAGTTCGCTTTTGTGGATGAGCTGATTGGCTGGCTCGCCCGCATCGAGCGGCTGCTGGCACCGCTGTTGCTGCTGCTCGCCGTGCTGCTGGGGGCCTACACCGGCTTTCTGCTCTCGGCGCTCAAGACCTATCCGCTCTTGAACAACCCGGTGCTGCCAGTGCTATTTCTGGTCTCGGGCATCAGCTCAGGTATCGCCTCCACCATCTTGCTGGCGGTGACGCTCTTCAAGGAGAACCATCACAGCCAGGGGGTGAGCTTTGTTCACCGCTTCGAGCGGCCGGTGCTGGTGATGGAGGTGTTGCTGCTGGTCTGCTTCTTTACCGGCCTCTACTTCGGTGGCGGCCAGAAAGAGGTGGCCATGTGGGCGGCCATCGGCAGCGGCTTCTGGGCTCAGGTGTTCTGGGTCGGCGTGGTGGGGATCGGCATGCTGCTGCCCCAGCTGCTGGCTCTGCTGACCCCGGCGCCCCTGCGGGAGCGAAACGGCCATCTGGTGCTGGTCTGCAGCCTGACACTGGTGGGGATCCTGCTGCTGCGCTACTTCGTGCTTTATGCCGGTCAAATGACAGTCGTATAACGGTATGATCACCAGCGCCAGCCACCCTCGGGTGACTGGCGCTAGTTTGTTGCTGCCCAATGAATTTCTGGTGATGCCACACCCGTTGCTTGGCAATATTCCCCGCCAAAGCGAGACGACGCTACGTGTGTGCCATGACATGAATGACATCAAAGATTGACTGGAGGTTATGTGCTGGCGGAGCTCGGCTATCTCTCACTGTTGCTGGCGGCGGCACTCTCCTTGCTGCAGGGCACCCTGCCCTGGCTGGGATTGCGGCTCGCCTCCCCGACCCTGCTGCGCTGCGCCACGCCGCTGGCGCTGATCAATGCCGTCCTGCTATTGGCCTCCCTGCTGCTGCTCGCCAGCTGCTTTGGCCAGGATGATTTCACCGTCAGCTATGTGGCCCAGCACGCCAACAGTGCCCTGCCGCTGGGCTTCAAGCTGGCGGCGGTGTGGGGCGGCCATGAAGGCTCCATGCTGTTCTTCGTCTTTGCGCTGGGGCTGTGGGGCGCCCTGGTGGCCCTTTGTTCCAAGCGGGTCGATCCGCTGATCACAGCCCGGGTATTGGCCATCATGGGTCTGATCGTCGGGCTCTTCGGCCTCTATACCCTGATCTTCTCCAGCCCGTTTGACCGCCAGTTCCCGGGGCCGCTGGAGGGGCGCGATCTCAACCCCATGCTGCAAGATATCGGCCTGATCATCCACCCGCCCCTGCTCTATCTCGGTTACGTCGGCTTTGCGGTCAACTTCGCCTTCGCCATGGCGGCGCTCCATTCGGGCAGGCTGGATGGAGCCGTGGCCCACTGGAGTCGCCCCTGGGCGCTCGGCTCCTGGGTGTTTCTCACCGCCGGTATCGTGCTGGGCTCCTGGTGGGCCTATTACGAACTGGGCTGGGGTGGCTGGTGGTTCTGGGATCCGGTAGAAAATGCCTCCCTCTTGCCCTGGTTGCTGGGCACTGCCCTGCTGCACGCCCTGATTGTCTGCGAGAAGCGCGGCGCTTACGGCCACGCCGTGCTGCTGCTCTCCATCTTTACCTTTGCCTTGAGCCTGCTCGGCACCTTTGTGGTGCGCTCCGGGGTGCTCACCTCGGTGCACGCCTTTGCGGTGGACCCCAGCCGCGGCCTCACCCTCTTGTTGCTGCTCGGTTTGCTATTGACCTGCGCCCTCACCCTGTTTGCCCTGCGTGCAGACATTCGCGCCCCCTATGCCCGCTTTGGCTTGCTGTCAAAAGAGGGGCTGCTCGGCGCTGCTATCCTGCTTCTCTGCGTGGCCTGCGCCAGTGTGCTGCTCGGCACCTTCTACCCCATGGTGTTCCAGTCGCTTCATCTAGGCTCGCTCTCGGTGGGTGCCCCCTATTTCAATACCATCTTCGTGCCGCTGGCCCTCTGCCTGATGGGGCTGATGACCCAACTGCCGCGCCTGCGCTGGCAGCAGCTTGCGACACATTCCCGACTCAACGCTCTGTTGCCGCCGCTGTTTGGCCTGCTTGGCGGCGGGCTCATTAGCCTTGCCTATCTGGAACAGGGATCGTTTTCCGGTAACTGGAACGGCATCCTCGCCAATATGGTGAGCCTCTGGCTGATGGCCAGCCTGCTGCTCCCGCTCTTGCAACTGACGTCGCTGCGTGAACTCACCCTCAATCGGTTCGGCAGCCTGCTGGCCCACCTCGGGGTGGCGGTGTGCGCCCTCGGGATCAATCAGGTGAGCCACCACAGTCAGGAAGGGGGCACAGTGCTAAGTGCCAACCAGCCCTACCAGCTCGGTGCGTTCGAATTTCGCTATGAGGGACGCGAGCCGATCATCGGCCCCAACTACACCGCCGAGCGCATCACGCTCAGCGTGCATAAAGAAGATAAAGAGATCGCCAGGCTCACCCCAGAGCGACGTCACTACAGCGTGCGCACCATGAACATGAATGAACCCGGCATCGCGTGGGGAATGCTCGGCGATCTCTACGTGGTGCTGGGTGAGAAGATGGGACCAGATGCCTATGCCATGCGGCTGCACTACAAGCCGCTGGTGCGCTGGATCTGGCTCGGCGGCCTGTTGATGATGGCGGGCGGCACCCTGCGCCTGCTCGCCCGTCGCCCCTTGCTTGCCTCCCGTCCCGTTGAGGTTGGCACCTCCCATCCCCGGCTCGAACAGGAGGCGTTATGAGATCCCGCCTGCGCCTCTTTCTTCCACTGCTGCTGACCCTGGGCCTCGGCGCCCTGCTTTGGCTCGGCCTTGGCAACAATCCCTACAGCCAGGATGAGGCGACGCTCGGCCGTACCCTGCCTGCGTGGCAAAGCAACAATCTGCTGGACGGACGTCCGATCCAGACCGCCAGCCTCAAGGGGGAGCCCTTTGTGCTTAACGTCTGGGCCAGCTGGTGCGCCAACTGCCGCGCCGAGCATCCGCTGCTCAGCGAGCTCGCGGGCACAGTACCCCTCTACGGCCTCAACTACCGGGACAAGGGGGATGCGGCCCGCGCCTGGCTTATCCAGGCGGGCAACCCCTATCGCGCTGTGCTGGCCGACCCCGACGGCAAACTGGCGCTGGAGCTCGGCGTCTACGGCACGCCAGAGACCTATCTGTTTGATGCCGATGGTGCCCTGCTTGCCCGTCATACCGGCCTGCTCACCCGGGAGATCTGGCAACGCCAGTTTGTCCCCCTGCTCGACAAGGCGCGAACGGATGCGCAAATGAAGGCCGCTACAACGGCACCCGCAATTGCGCCATCTATTGCAACATCAGCTCGGGAGACACAGCCATGATGCGCCGTTCTCTTGCCTGCCCCCTGCTGGCCCTCGGCATGCTGCTGAGTGCAACTGCATATTCCAGCGGGGTCGATACCTATCAATTTCGCCACCCCGAGCTGCAAAACCGCGCTCAGGAATTGGCCCGCGCCCTGCGCTGCCCCCAGTGCCAGAACCAGAATCTGGTGGAGTCCAACTCCCCCATCGCGCGGGATCTGCGGCTCGAAGTCTACCGCTGGGTGGACGAGGGACAGTCTGATGAGCAGGTGATCGCCCGCATGACGGAGCGCTTCGGTGATTTCGTCCGCTACGATCCCCCCTTCAAGAGCAGCACGGCGCTGCTGTGGGGCTGCCCCCTGCTACTGTTGGGGCTGGCGCTGTTGACCCTGTTTCGCCGCCTGATACACACAAAGGCGCAACCCATCCCTGCCGTTAAGGCAATCGATGAGTCAATCCATCAACCCGCCGCCGATCCGCGCAGCGAATTGAATTTGCTGATCATGCACGGGGAGCAAGCAGGCCTCTCCCCCGACCAACCACTCTACCAGGAGCTAGTTGCCGCCCGCCTGGCCAACGCCATCCCGGCGGCTGAGCTGGCCCTGCGCGCGCAACTGGCCAGCCAGCGTGACAATCGCGGCCACCATCATCGGCACGGGCGGGCCCTGTTGCTACTTGGCATCATGGCATGCGTAGCCGTTGCAGCTGTGTATCTGGGCACCGGCCGTTATCAGGCATGGCAGGCTTATCAGTCGCGCCCCGATCCGCTGGCGGGATTAAGCCCGCAGGATCTGCAGGACAAGGAGCTGGGGAGTCTGCATCAGAAGCTTCAGCGCAATCCTGCCGATCTCGACAGCTGGGCGGCGCTCGGCCAGCTCTATCTCTATCGGGGCGAATATGACAACGCCCTGCTCGCCTACCAACGTCTCGCTCTGCTGGAGGGGGGGGCCAGCGCGGCGACTCAAGCCGCCCAAGCCACCGTGCTCTACTATCAGGCGGGCCAGCAACTCACCCCGGAGGCACTGCACCTGCTCGATAGCGCCCTCAAGCAGGACGCGGGGGAAGTGAGCGCCCTGATGCTGCTCGCCTCCGATCACTTTCTGCATGGCCGCTACAGTCAGGCCATTGCGCTGTGGCAGCAACTGCTCGATGGCGAGCGCCCTCGCATCAACCGGGCCGCGCTGATCGAGGCGATCCAGACGGCAAGCATAATGGGCGGGTAACCCCTTGATTGAAGGAGGGTAATCGTGGTGATATGGCGCCGCGACCACGCAAGTGGCTCAGCACTCTCTTTCAATAGACAAGGATGTCTGGATGCAACTCACCCTGTTAAACGACTCGGGCAAATTCGATGGGCTCGATGACACCATTAGGCATGTCTTTGCCGAGACGGCGAACAAATTGAATGCCTTGTTCGATCTCTCCCAACTGGATGTCACCTTCAGCCCTTTTGCCGAGGGGGATGCTCCCGACTCGGGTATCGGTGGCTGGGCCATCAACATGTATCGAATAGAACTCCAGCTTGATCTGGAACGGCCTGATATCAAAGAGGTGATCATCACCGAATTGCCTGCCGTGCTGGCCCACGAAGTCCACCATATCGTGCAAAAGAAGAACAAGGTGGAAGCAGAAACACTGGCCGAAAACCTGATTTTTGAAGGACTGGCCTGCTACTTTGAGCAGAGGTTCAATGGCGGCACACTCCCCTCGCTGTTCAAGGAGTCTCATCATCATGACTGGCAATCGCTTCTGGCAGAGATGACGCCCCATCTATCCAGCAAGCAGTTCAACTATTTAGACTTTTTCTACTGCCGTGATAACCGGCCATTTCCCAAATATGCCGGTTACTGGGTGGGGTTCAATCTGGTGGCCAACTATCTGGCCAAAAATGGCCTGAATGAAATAGAGGTCATGGGCCTACCCGCCGAGGCGTATTTCAATTAACACGCCTTCACACTGTTCATGGCTATCACAGAGCCCAAACCCGGAGAGAAGATCATGATCCCCATTCGCTGCAAGGCCGTCTCCGGCGTTGCCCTTACCACTGTTGATGGCGAAACCAAATTGCTGGTGATGAAACGGGTCAAGGGGGGCTTCTGGTGCCATGTGGCGGGCACAGTGGAGGCGGGTGAAACCGGCTGGCAGACCATTATTCGGGAGTTTGGCGAAGAGACGGGTATCAGGGTCACCGAACTCTACAACGGCCAGTATCTGGAGCAGTTTTACGAGGCGAGCCTGAATACGGTGGAGGTGGTGCCGGTCTTTGTGGTCTATTGCCCGGCCAATCAGGCGGTGATCCTCAACGACGAGCACACCGAATATCGCTGGTGTTCCCTGGCCGCGGCCAAGGTGCTGGTGAGTTTCCCGGGCCAGAAGGCGCTCTACGACCATATCTGGCACCACTTTGTCGACAACGCCCCCTCTCCCCTGATGCGGGTCGATATCCGCTGACCGCGCACGGCTTCCCCCTGTAAATGCAACACGCCCCCGGATGGGGGCGTGTTATATCTAAAGCCAGCCAAGCGCTTTTGTTAGACCAAGCAGATGGCCTACGGCCGCTCGCCAGCGGCCAGACGGCGGTTGATATCGGCGATAACCGGGGCGATGTCGGCAAGGGTATCAATCACATAGTGCGCCCCCGCCGCCCGCAGTTTGGCCTCGGCCGGTGCGCGCCGGACGGCGATCTCCGCCTCGCTCATGGCGGCAAACTCTTCCCAGGTGGCACCAAATTCGTTGCCGGAAACCGACAATCCCACCGTCCACATGCCCGCGTTAAGCCCTTCGCTGATACCCGGCACGGCGTCATCCACCTTGATGCAACGATGCACCGCGCTCACTCCCAGCTCAATCACGTTGGCCAGCGCCATCCAGGGGCCGGGGCGACCACCGGCCTTGAGATCGTCGGTGGCGACCCAGTGATCCGGGCGGTAGCCATGATCGGCCGCCGCTGGCACCAACGCCTCCATCACCGGACGAGGATAACCGGAGCAGGAGCCAATTTTCATCCCCTGCACCCGCAGAGCGTCCAGCACCGGCAGCACACCGGGGATGGGGGCGGCAAAGCGGGTCACGGCGGCAATCTGCAGAGGCATAAAGGTGTGATAAATGTGGTCCACCTCGGCGTGGCTCATAGGATGGCCGAAGCGAGCCTGCCAACGCGCATCCACCGAGGGCAGACGGCCCAGCGCGGCGATATGATCCCACTTGCCAAGGCCCATGGGCTGGCGTGCTTCATCCAGGGTCACGGTGAAGTCATAGGCGCGGGCGAAGGCCTCGACGAAGATGGAGGTGGGGGCGAAGGAGCCGAAATCGACGACGGTACCGGCCCAGTCGAGGATCAGCGCATCTACGTCGGTGATCGGGTCTACAGCAATCTGCAAGTCAGTCATGGTGGTGTTCCTGTTTCGGTGAAAGTGCGATCTCGCCAAGGGCGCGATCGAGAATGGTGATGGCACGCACCAGGTCGGCAAGGGCGATATTGAGCGGTGGCGAGAGCTGGATGACGTTGCCCTGGGAGACCTTGAAGCTGAGCCCCAGCTCCAGACAGCGGTAGAGCAGCCGCTCGGCGGCCTGGCTATTGCGGGTGCGACTCTGATGATCGACCACCAGATCGAGCGCCCAGAGCAAACCTATGCCACGTACCTGCCCGATCAGCGGGTGACGCTCGGCAAGCACCGCGAGCTCTGCCGCCATAAAACGGCCATCCTCCTGCGCTTTTGCCAGCAACCCCTCTTCGCGGATGGTCGCGATGGTCGCGAGGGCCGCCGCGCAGCCGATGGGGCTCTTCTCGTGGGTGTAGTGACCGAGCGAGATGGCTGCGGCCTGATTGAAGCGGTCACGGGTGATGAGCGCCGCAAACGGTACCACCCCGCCCCCCAGCCCCTTGCCCAGGCAGATGATGTCGGGTTCGATGCCGAACTCCTCGAAGCTGAACCAGTGGCCGGTGCGGCCCAGGGCATTGGGGATCTCGTCGACGATCAACAGCACCTTGTGGCGATCGCAGATCTCCCGCACCCGCTGCCAGTAGGCTTTCGAGGGCACCTGTACATCGGTATTGCGGATGGGCTCGGCGATAAAGGCGCCTATTCCTCCCTCCTTCTCGATGACGTACTCCAGATAATCGGCGTAGTGCAGGTCATCCCCCTCCCCGCGATACCAGACGCCGCGATAACGGGTGGGCGGTGGGATGCGCTCCACTCCGGCCATCAGCGGGCCCATACCGGCGCGAAAACAGGCCTCGCCGCCGACCGAGATGGCATCGAGGGAGGCGCCGTGAAAGGCATCCCACAGGGACACCACCTTGCTATTGCCGGTAATGAAACGGGCGAGCTTCAGGGCAATCCCCACCACCTCGCTGCCGCCGGGGGCGAACAGCACCCGGTTAAGATCGCCGGGAGCCAGCTCGGCCAGGGTACGGGCGCAGTCGATGGCAACCTGATGGGTGTAGCGGCGGGGCGCAAACGGCAGATCGGCGAGTTGCTGCTGCACCGCGGCCACCACCCTGGGGTGACCGTGGCCCAGCTGATGGACGCTGTTGCCGTGAAAATCGAGGTAACGCTTGCCCGATACGCTGGTCAACCAGCTCCCCTGCGCCCCCTCGATCAAATCCAGACAGGGGGTGGAGAGTGCCTGATGGAGAAAGTAGCGGCTATCCTCCGCCAATCCTGCCCGTACATCTTCGCTCTGGCCCGCCCACCAGCGCGCCCGCCCCTCGCCGAGGTTTACATCCCCTTCGCTATCGGCTCGGCCGCTACCGTGCAGCTTATGGTCATACAAATCGCGGCCACGCAGATCACGACCCTGAGCCTGCATGCTGGTCATCGCGCGTCCCCTTGCCAGTAGCAGGCGCTGGCCATGGCGGCGAGCAGACCGCGCACCCGCTCCGGGGTCACGTCGCCGATATTGCCGATACGGAAGCAATCGGCCTGGGAGACCTTGCCCGGATAGATGACAAAGCCCTGTGCCTTGAGCCGCTGGTAGAAATCGGCGAAGCGGTAGTCCGGGTGGGTCGGAGAGTAGAAGGCGGTGATGATGGGAGACTGCCACTGCTCGGGCAGCAGCGGCGCAAAGCCCAGCTTAGCCATCCCCGCCACCAGGGTGCGCTGGTTTTCGCTGTAACGCTGATGACGGGCTTCAATGCCCCCCTCCTCGTCCAGCTCGCGCAGGGCCTGGGCAAAGGCGAGCACGGTATGGGTGGGCGATGTAAAGCGCCACTTGCCCCCTTGCTGCTCCATGGTCTGCCACTGGGCGTGCAGGTCGAGGGATACCGAGCGGGCACGACCGGCGCAGGCCACCAGCGCGGCGCGGCGAGCGATGACAAAGCCAAAACCCGGCACCCCCTGAATGCACTTGTTGGCCGAGCTGATGAGAAACTCGATGCCAAGGCGACCCATGTCGATGGGGATACCGCCAAAGCTGCTCATGGCATCGACGATCAGGCGGATGCCGCGGCGCTGGCAGAGCTCAGCCACCTCCTCAAGGGGGTTGAGCATACCGGTGGTGGTCTCGCAGTGCACCATGGCCAGATGGGTGATCTCGGGGTGGCGCGCCAGCATCGCCTCGATGGCGGCGGGCTCCGGGCGGGTGGTCTCGCCGCAGTCCAGCTCGTGGTGGCGCAGGCCAAGGCAGCGGGCCATCTCCCCCATGCGGGCACCGTAGGCGCCGTTGTTGATGATCAGCAGACACTCATCGACGCCGATCGCCGAGCCCAGCACGCTCTCCACCACATAACTGCCACTCCCTTGCAGCAGCACGGCGCTGTAGTCACTTTCATATTCCGGGCCGGTGGCGAGGCGCACCAGCTCGCGGCGGATGGGCTCCACCACCCCCTGGTTGTAGTCCGCATCCCAGGTACAGCTGTCTTGCAGCATGGCGGCGCGCACCGTGGCGGTGGTCGAGAGGGGGCCCGGGGTCAGCAGCAGGTAATCGACGGCGGCAGGGGCCGCAGGAATATGGGTCATGACTTCGCTCCTTTGGTATATACCAGAATGAGCGCATTGTGGGTAACTGCCCCGCCAAGGTCAAAGGGGTGGCGCTACGTGCAACAAAAAATTCATTTTCAGCGCCGGGATCGCGATAATCTAGGAAGCCTGAACAGCAGGGGCGATTCTGGTATCTACCAACGCATGTTGATGTCGCCGTTTAACGACCGGGCAGATGACCTGCCCTGTGCCCAGCCCATTGCCCAACTCATTGCACAACTTATTGCAAAACCAGGGATTTTCATGAGCAAACCGCAATATCTGCAGATCAAGGATGCCCTCGCCAACCAGATCCTGGCGGGGGGGCTGGCCCCCAACGACAAGCTCCCCTCCGAGCGGCTGCTGGGGGAACTCTATGGCACCACCCGGGTCACCATCCGCGAGGCGCTGGTGCAGCTGGAGGCGAACGGCCTTATCTATCGGGAGGATCGCCGCGGCTGGTTCGTCACCCCGCCGCGCTTTCGCTTGAACCCCAGACGCACCTCCAACTTTCACCAGATAGTGCGGGAGCAAGGGGGTGAGCCACGCACCGAACTGCTTGATAAAAGCCGCCAGGCGGTGCCGCCCGCGTTGATGGCGCAACTGCAGCTCAAGCCGTTCGACAGCCTGTTTCTGCTAAAACGGCTGCGCTACGCTAACGGGCGCGCCATCTGCTACTGCGAGAACCACTGCCTGCCAGAGCGGGTGCCCGGCCTGCTGGATCTGGATCTCAACGGCAGTCTGACCGAGATCTACCAGGCCCATTACGATCTTCATTATGCCCGCATGCAGGTGCGCTTCTTCCCGACCGCCCTGCCGGACGAGGTGGCCAAGGCGCTGGGGGCCACCGCCGGCCTGCCTGCCCTGCGCCTCGAGCGACTCAACTTCGATCAGCACGGACGGGTGCTCGACCTCGATCTGGAGTACTGGCGCCACGACAGTCTGGAGATCGAGGTGGATACCCAGGATTAGTCACGGGTACATCAGGAACAGCAAATCGCACGCGGCAAAACGTCACGGGGCTGTCACGGTCACGTCATAAAGATCCCCTAGCCTCTCTCTCGACCAATCTGGTTTATACCAAACCAATTTAACTGGAGAAGAGGATGAAACAGGGAACCCATCTGCTGGCCGCCGCCGTGCTGGCTGCCATGACCGCCCCGGCACTGGCCGCGACCGATCTCACCGTCTACACCGCCTTCGAACCGGAGCAGCTCAACGAGCTGAAAACTGCGTTCGAACGCCAGCATCCGGACATCAACATCAAGTGGGTGCGTGACTCCACCGGCGTGGTCACCGCCCGCTTGCTGGCAGAAAAAGCCCAGCCCAAGGCGGATGTGGTATGGGGACTGGCCGCCACCAGCCTGATGCAGCTCGATCAGCAGCAGATGCTCAATGCCTATGCACCGAAAGGACTGGAGAAGCTCGACAGCCGCTTTCGCGACAGCAAGGCCGAGCCGCACTGGATCGGTCTGGACGCCTTCTTCAGCGCCATCTGCTTCAACAAGGTAGAGGCGGAGAAACAGGGGATCCCGGCCCCCACCAGCTGGGCCGACCTCACCAAGCCCATCTACAAGGGCAAGGTGATCATGCCCAACCCCAGCTCCTCCGGCACCGGTTACCTGAGCGTTGCTGGCTGGCTGCAGACCATGGGCGAGCAGCAGGGCTGGCAATTTATGAACGGCCTGCACCAGAACATCGACCGTTACACCCACTCAGGCTCAGCCCCCTGCAAGCTGGCCGCCAGCGGTGAAACGGTGATCGGTATCTCCTTCGACTTCCCGGCTACCAGCCTCAAGGCCAAGGGAGCCCCCATCGAGGTGGTGTTCCCGAAAGAGGGGTCGGGCTGGGATATGGAAGCTGCCGCCATCATCAAGGGCACCCCCAAGCTGGAAGCCGCCAAACAGCTGCTCGACTTTGCCGCCACCGAACAGGCCAACGCCCTCTACAACAAATCGTTCGCCGTGGTTGCCATCCCCGATGTGGCCCAACCGAGAGCGGGCTATCCGGCGGATATCAAAGGCCAGATGATCGACAACGACTTTAGCTGGGCCGCCCGCGAGCGTAACGCCATCCTGGCCCAGTGGAGTGCCAGCTTCGACGGCAAGACCGAAGCCAAGCAGTAAGCGTGAAGGGCGGCGGTTTGTTCACGCCAGACACACCGCTGCCAATAAACTGCCAGTCGAAGGCCAACAGCTGTTGGCCTTCGCTTTTTGGTTTTAACTTCCCGAGTTTGTATTGCCTTCAATTAGCGACGCTTCGCCCATCCACACAGGGCCCAGCCACTTGTTGACGGCCCGATCTCATTTGACTGTCATCAAGCTGTCATCCCCCGATCACCTGATCGTCACACTTCACCTGCAAACTGGTATATACCAAATCAGTAGCGAGTCGAACCATGACCCAGCCCTATCTGGAAATTCAACATCTCAACAAGCAGTTCGGTGCTTTTCAGGCCCTTAAAGGGATCTCTCTGACCATTGAGCCGGGGGAGTTTATCTGCTTTCTCGGCCCCTCCGGCTGCGGCAAAACCACCCTGCTCAGAGCCATCGCCGGCTTGGATCTGCCGGACAGTGGCGAGATCTGGCAAGGGGGGCGCAATATCTCCCGCCTACCGCCCCAGGAGCGCGATTTTGGCATCGTGTTTCAGTCCTACGCCCTCTTCCCCAACCTGACGGTGGCCCAGAACATCGCCTTCGGCCTTGAGAATCAGGGGTTGGCGCGGGATCTCATCAAGGAACGGGTCGATCACTGGCTGGGGCTGGTGGATCTCACTGCCCAGTCCCACAAATACCCGAGCCAGATCTCAGGCGGCCAGCAGCAACGGGTGGCGCTGGCCCGGGCCTTGGCCCTCTCCCCCGGTCTGTTGTTGCTGGACGAACCGCTCAGCGCGCTGGATGCGCTGGTGCGCACCCATCTTCGCAGCGAGATCCGCGCCCTGCAGCAGCGCCTTGGCATCACCACCATCATGGTGACCCACGATCAGGAAGAAGCGCTGACCATGGCTGATCGCATCGTGGTGATGGAGGGCGGCCGCATCGTACAGGTGGGCACTCCGCAGGAGATCTACCACCAGCCTGCCAGCCGTTTCGTGGCAAGCTTTGTCGGTACCATGAACTTCCTCGAGACCCTGGTGCTGAGCCCCAATCAGGTGCGTCTCAACGAACAACCGTTGCAACTCGCCAATCAGGCCGCGGCCGGCAGCAAATTGCAGGTGGCGATCCGCCCCGAGGCTATCACGCTAAGCGCGCCGAGCGAGCCGTATCTTGGTCAACATGGCGTTGAAGCAACCATCGATCAGGTGGAGTTTCTCGGCGCCGCCCAGCGCCTAATCTGCACCGCCGACACCTACCTGGGCCCGCAGCAAATTTTGGTGGAGCGCCCGACCCACGAGCTACCCCGCCACGAACAGGGTGGCTGGCGCAGCGGCATGCGCTGCTCGCTGCACTGGCCCGCCGGGGCAATGCAGCTGTTCGAAGGAGATCGCCCATGACAGCCCCCTTCGCGACCTCCTCCCTGCTGCCACCAGTGACAGCCCGCCAAGACTCTCGCTGGCAGCGGCTCTGTCGCGGCTGGAGCCGGGATCAGCTGCTGCAACTGATCCTGCTGGTGCTCGGCATTGCCCTGCTCACCGGCGGTCTGCTGCTGCCGCTGCTCACCATGCTGCAAAAGAGTCTGCAGGATGAGAACGGCCTCTGGGTGGGCCTTGCCAACTTCAGCGCCTACTTCGACTCCCCTCATCTGGGGCACACCATCGGCAACACCCTCTGGCTCGGGGTGCTGATCACCGCGCTGGTGGTGACCATCGCCTTTGGCTACGCCTACGCCCTCACCCGCACCTGTATGCCGGGCAAGAGCCTGTTTCGCCTCATCGGTTTGATCCCGCTGTTGATGCCCTCCCTGTTGCCCGCCATCAGTCTGGTCTACTGGTTTGGCAATCAGGGGATCGCCAAGGGGCTGCTCGGCGGCGAGAGCATCTACGGCCCCATCGGCATCGTCATTGGTCTGGGCTTCTGGTGCTTCCCCCACGCCCTGATGATCCTTATCACGGCGCTCGGCCAGAGCGATGCCCGCCTCTATGAAGCCTCCCGGATGCTGGGCAGCAGCGGCTGGCGCACCTTTGTCACCGTCACCCTGCCGACCGCCCGTTATGGCCTGCTCAGCGCCGCCATCGCGGTCTTCACCCTCACCATCTGCGACTTCGGGGTGGCCAAGGTGATTGGCGGCCAGTACAGCGTGCTGGCTACCGACATCTACCGGCAGGTGATCGGGATGCAGAACTTCTCACTCGGCGCCGTTGCCAGCGTCACCCTGCTGCTGCCGGCACTGTTGAGCTTTGCGCTGGAGCACAGAGTGCGCAGCAAGATGCAGGAGCAGAGCAGCATCAAGGCGGTGCCCTATCAACCCAAACCCCATCGGCTGCGGGATCTGCTGGCGCTCGGTTGGTGCACGCTCTGGGCCCTGCTGTTTCTGGCGCTGGTGGGGATGGCCGTTTACGGCTCCCTGGTTCAGTTCTGGCCCTATAACCTCGGGCTGACGCTGGATCACTACGCCTTTGACAGCAATAGCGTCTACGGCTGGCAGCCCTTTACCAACACCTTGCAGCTGGGCCTCTATACCGCGCTTATCGGCACCGTGCTGGTGATGGTGCTGGCCTGGGCGCAGGAGAAGGGGCGCCATTTCGCGCCGCTGCGCCAGCTGCTACATCTGCTTGCCATGCTGTCGCTGGCGGTACCCGGCATGGTGCTGGGGCTGGGTTACATCTTCTTTTTCAACGGCAATCCTCTCTTTGGCGGCCTATACGGCACCCTGCCGTTGATGGTGCTCTCCTGCGTCATCCACTACTACACGGTGGGCCATATGACGGCGCTGACCAGCCTCAAGCAGTTGCCCAAGGAGCTGGAACTGGTGGCCATCTCATTGCGCATTCCGCTCTGGAAGGCGTTCTGGCGAGTCACCCTGCCCGCCTCCCTGCCCGCACTGCTGGAGATCTTTATCTATCTGTTCGTCAACGCCATGACCACCACCTCGGCGGTGATCTTCCTCTACTCGAGCGACAGCGTGCTCGCCTCCATCGCCGTGCTGAACATGGAGGATTCCGGCGATACCGCCGCGGCCGCCGCCATGGCCACCCTGATCCTGCTGGCCGCCGCCACCGTCAAGCTGCTCCAGCTCTTTTTGAGCCGCGCCCTGCTAGATCGCACCCAGCGCTGGCGCCACCAATAACCTTATCGAGGAGTCATCATGTCCACTATCCCCTTCTGGCTGGCCGAGGCGCTCGCCGCCGAACAGCCCGCGCCGCCCACGCCCCTAGTCGGCAACCACGAGGTCGATGTCTGCATCGTCGGCGGCGGCTTTACCGGGCTGTGGAGCGCCATTGCCCTTAAACAGGCCGAGCCCCACCTGCACGTCATAGTGCTGGAAAAAGATCGCTGCGGCAGCGGCGCCTCCGGGCGCAACGGCGGCTGTTTGCTCACCTGGTCGGCCAAATACCTGACCTTAAAGCGCCTCTTTGGCGAGCGGCAGGCCGCCTGGCTGGTGCAAAGATCCGAGCAGGCGGTACACGAGATCGCCCGCTTCTGCGAACAGCACCACATTGAGGCGCAGCTGAGGGTCGAGGGCACCTGCTACACCGCCACCAGCGAGGCCCAGCGCGGCCTGATGGAGCCGGTATTGCAGGAACTCAAGCGAGCCGGTCTTAACCAGTGGCAGGCTATTGAAGAGGGTGAGCTGGCGAGCCAGAGCGGCTCCCACGTTCATCTGGAGGGGCTCTACAGCCCCCACGCCGGTTCGGTGCAACCGGCACTGTTGGTGCGCGGCCTGCTGCGGGTAGCGCGGGAACTGGGGGTCGAAGTCTATGAGCACTCCCCCATGCAGCGCCTTGAGGCGGGTCAGCCGGCACGGGTGCAGACACCGCAAGGTGAGGTGCGTGCCCGCAAGGTGGTGCTGGCCCTCAACAGCGCCATGGTGCAGCACTTTCGCGAGTTTCGCCGCAGTATAGTGCTGGTCTCCTCCGATATGGTGATAACCGACCCCGCGCCGGATGCACTGGCCGCCCAGCAGCTTGCGCACGGCCGCTCCGTGGTGGATGGCCGCACCTTTGTCCATTACTACCGCTCCACCCCGCAAGGGCGGCTGATGCTGGGTAAGGGGGGCAACACCTTCGCCTTTGCCAATCGCCATCTGGCCGAGTTTGATGCGCCTAGCCGTTATCTTGCCCCTCTCACCCGCACCCTGCGCCGCTTCTTTCCGGCGCTCAAAGAGGTGCCCATCGCCGCCAGCTGGTGCGGCGCCTCCGACCGCTCGGTAGATGGCCTCCCCTTCTTCGGCCACTGGCGAGGGCAGCCCAATATCGTCTATGGTCTCGGCTACTCCGGCAACGGAGTGGCGCAAAGCTGGATGGGCGGTCAAGTACTGGCGGCCCTGGTGAGAGACGAGGTGCGGGAGGAAGACAAGCCGTGGCGTGACTGCGCGCTGGTCAGCGGCCCTCGTGGCTACTTCCCGCCCGAACCCTTTCGCTGGCTGGGCGCCATGACGGTGCGCAACGCCATCAGGCGCAAGGAGCGGGCGGAAGATGAGAACCGGCCGGCGGCCTGGTATGACAAACAGCTGGCCAAACTTGCCGATGCGGCGGGCAAGGCGGATAAATAGCCCGGCGATAGAGGGCAACTATTTCCCATACTATTTCGCCCCACACCCTATTTCTTGAAACTGCCGACCCGAGGGTCGGCATTTTCATCTTACGTAAAGATCAATGGGATACAATTTGGATGAAACCAGACAACACAATTGACCTGTCATCACAGATTGCGAATAACGTCTATGGCAAACTAAACTCTCGTTCGTCAGAATACGCCTCGCAGTTCGGCCCTACGACTTAACGATACAATGGGAACACTGCTGATTACGTAATAAATAGCATGGAGGCTTTAGTGAAAAATAAAGAAAAAATCGCCGTATTTATTGATGCTGATAATGCGCCTGCAGGCAAGATAGATACCGTATTATCAGAGTTAGCTCGTTACGGTGTTGTTAACATTAGAAAAGCTTATGGAAATTGGAAAAATCATAATCTAAAGCCTTGGGAAGATGTACTGCACGATTATGCTATACAACCAGTTCAACAATTCGATCTAACAAAAGGTAAGAATGCTACAGACATGGCATTAGCAATTGATGTAATGGACGTCCTATACACAAAAGATATTGACGTGATATGTCTTGTGTCATCGGATTGTGACTTTACCCCTTTAGTGACTAGGACTCTTGCTGATGGTAAGTTTGTTATTGGATTTGGAGAACGTAAAGCACCATTACCATTTGTCAACAGTTGCTCTCGATTTCTATATTTGGATGCAGAACCAGTTTTAGAGCAACCGATTCAAAAGCAAAGTAAGAACATAAAAGGTGATACAAAGCTCATCAATTTGCTACGACAAGCAATAGAGGCGGTTGAAGAAGATGATGGTTGGGCTACGCTTGGTGAGATTGGAAATCACATATCTAACCACGCATCATTTGACCAACGTAACTATGGATTTAGGAAACTCAGTGATCTATTTCAATCTATAGACCTTTTTGAAATGAAAAAAACAAATGGGTCTGTCATGTGGGTTAGAGATAAAAAGAGAGCCAAGAGTATAAATAAATTAAAACAAACGACTCTCGCCTAAACCCAACACTTAATATAAAAATGCCGCCCTAGGCGGCCATTTAATCCAATAATAGCATTCAAATGCTGTCATGGTAGAAGAGATATGTAAAGTAAATTGTTTTAAGTGTTCAGACACCCTATGATTCCATTCCACCAAAATAGCAATCACCATATATTCACTGCTGACTACACCTATAACGTTTTCTCATCGTGGACACCACTCTAATGAAGCCATTACATCTCTATGACTTAACAGATTTAATAAATTGCCCAATTTGTTCTATTCCATCAAATGTAGATGGTAAATTGCCATCCTCCGTTACTATGCCAGAGAATACAACCCTTTCAAATCGCTCCAAAACATCAGCATCTTTGCTTTTTATCTCACTAGCGTAACTAGAATAGCTTTGTATGAATCGACACAATGTCTTTCTAAGGTCGATCTGCAATAACTGTGACTTAACCGACTTATAATTAAAGAGAAGAACCCTGAAATAATATATAGATATTGCGACTAAAGATATTGTAGGGAAAATTGATACCAATAGGCCATCTCTAATAACAGACAAACTATCAATATTGGCATAAATAAATATAAGCTCAGCAACTATCGGTAAAACTATGACCAATGATAAAAGCTTAAGCCAGAACAAAATCCCATCGCGTTCACGTATCTTTTCTTTTGATAAGTCATCAAAACCTTGATACAAACCAACAAAATTATATGCATTTTCATATCTAGATAAAGAATCTTCAATTGATTTTACTCGACGTTCTCTTTCACTTAAATCCTTATCCCATTCTTCTTTAAGTTGCTTAGCCTTCGCCGCAACTGCGTCAAAGTTTTTAAGTGTTTCAATCTCATCACTGTTTGCCACAGCCTTAAAAATAGCTATAGGCATATCACGAATTGCGAATTCCATTTGTTCTTTCGCTGATTTTTCAAAAAGTTCTATATTGTTGAAAATAAATTTTCTGGCACTATCGAACTCAAAGGATAAATCATTTTTAGTTGAGAGATACAATTCAAAAAGAAACCGAAAACACATGGAACAAATTTCATCCAAACCTTCTTTGTTCAGCTCTTCGCTATCTGCCAATCGACTAATAAATCTATCACCTATCCACTTTATATTTATTTGGCAGAATTGGTTCCATTCATCAGGATTTTTGTCCATGGCATTAATTACTAAACGGATCATACTATTTCGTTGTTTATCAAAGTCATTCGAGGTAAATAGACCATCAATTCTTTGTCTAAACTTAGACAGTACAGTTTTGCTTTGATTTGTGTCAAATAATTTAATCATAAACAATACATCTCACTAAAATAAAAAACGTTATCATACTGAATTTTCCATATCCTACTTTGAGAATAATCTAAGGTCTAGCTATAGATAAAATGCGCTTTAATAAAGTAATAAAAAAGCCGCCCATCGGGCGGCATTTTTATTAGAGATAACGGGCTAACAGGAATTACCAGCCGGTTACTTCGCGCAGGGCCTTGCCGATATCGGCCAAGGAGCGGACGGTTTTCACGCCAGCATCTTCCAGCGCGGCAAACTTCTCGGCGGCGGTACCCTTGCCACCGGAGATGATGGCGCCAGCGTGGCCCATCCGCTTGCCGGGAGGGGCAGTAACACCGGCGATATAGGAGACCACCGGCTTGGTGACGTGGGCCTTGATATAGGCGGCCGCGTCTTCCTCGGCGTTGCCGCCGATCTCGCCGATCATCACGATCGCTTCGGTCTGCGGGTCATTCTGGAACATCTCCAGAATGTCGATAAAGTTGGAGCCCGGGATGGGGTCGCCACCGATACCGACGCAGGTGGACTGGCCAAAGCCTTCGTCAGTGGTCTGCTTGACCGCTTCGTAGGTCAGGGTGCCGGAGCGGGAGACGATGCCCACCTTGCCCGGCTTGTGAATGTGGCCCGGCATGATGCCGATCTTGCACTCACCCGGAGTGATCACGCCCGGGCAGTTGGGGCCGATCATCCGCACGCCGGTCTCTTGCAGCTTCACTTTGACGTCCAGCATATCCAGAGTCGGGATGCCTTCGGTGATGGTGACAATCAGCTTGATGCCTGCGTCGATCGCTTCCAGGATCGCGTCCTTGCAAAACGGTGCCGGAACATAGATGACGGAGGCGGTAGCGCCAGTCGCTTCGACCGCGTCACGGACGGTGTTGAACACCGGCAGGCCCAGATGGGTGGTGCCGCCCTTGCCCGGGGAGACACCGCCCACCAGCTGGGTACCGTAGGAGAGCGCCTGCTCGGAGTGGAAAGTACCCTGACCGCCGGTAAAGCCCTGGCAGATGACTCGGGTGTCCTTGTTGATCAGTACGCTCATCAGTTGGCCTCCGCTGCTTTGACGACTTGCTGCGCGGCATCGGTCAGACTCTTGGCCGCAATGATGTTGAGGCCGCTCTCGGCCAGCTTGATACCACCCAGCTCGGCGTTGTTGCCTTCCAGACGGACCACGACGGGCACCTTGACCCCCACTTCCTTAACCGCACCTATGATGCCTTCCGCGATCATGTCGCAGCGCACGATGCCGCCGAAGATGTTGACCAGCACCGCTTTGACGTTGCTGTCGGAGAGGATGATCTTGAACGCCTCGGTTACGCGCTCCTTGGTGGCGCCGCCGCCGACGTCAAGGAAGTTGGCCGGCTTGCCGCCGTGCAGGTTGACGATGTCCATGGTGCCCATGGCAAGACCTGCGCCGTTGACCATGCAGCCGATGTTGCCATCGAGGGCCACATAGTTCAGCTCCCACTGGGCGGCGTGCGCTTCGCGGGGGTCATCCTGTGACGGGTCGTGCATCTCGCGCAGCTTGGGCTGACGATACAGTGCGTTGGCGTCGATGTTGATCTTGCCATCCAGGCAGTGCAGGTTGCCCTGCGCGGTGATCACCAGCGGGTTGATCTCCAGCAGCGCGAAATCGCAATCCAGGAACATTTGGCCCAGACCCATGAAGATCTTGGTGAACTGTTTGATCTGATCGCCGACCAGACCCAGTTTGAAGGCCAGTTCGCGGGCCTGATAAGCCTGCGGACCCACCAGCGGATCGATAGCCGCCTTGTGGATCAGATGGGGGGTTTCGTGGGCGATCTTCTCGATGTCCACGCCACCTTCGGTCGAGGCCATGAAGACCACGCGGCGAGAGCCACGGTCAACCACGGCGCCCAGGTAGAGCTCTTTGGCGATGTCGGTGCAAGATTCCACCAGGATCTTGGTGACCGGCTGGCCGTTGGCGTCGGTCTGGTAGGTCACCAGATTCTTGCCAAGCCAGTTCTGGGCGAAAGCACGGATCTCATCCTTGCTCTTGGCCACTTTCACGCCGCCCGCTTTACCGCGGCCACCGGCGTGTACCTGGCATTTGACGACCCAGGTATTGCCGCCAATCTTGTCGGCCGCTTCGGCCGCTTCTTGTGGGGTAGCACAGGCATAACCTTCGGAGACCGGCAGGCCATACTCGGCAAACAGCTGTTTTGCCTGATATTCATGCAGATTCATAGATGCTCTATCCGTGTTGTAGGTATTTCCGTCCGGGGCTGGTGTTTCTCAATCCCCTGTGAATGGGGGCCTGGGCGGCCCCTCGTTATCTTTCAATCGCTCGGGTATTACTCAAACGTCCAGCAGCACATCCGGCTCGGGGCGCAAACCCCTTGCCCGGGAGCCACAGGCTTAGACGTCCAGCAACAGACGGGTCGGGTCTTCCAGCAGCTCCTTGACGGAGACCAGGAAGCCTACCGATTCGCGTCCGTCGATGAGACGGTGATCGTAGGAGAGCGCCAGATACATCATCGGCAGGATCTCGACCTTGCCGTCAACGGCCATCGGACGATCCTGGATCTTATGCATGCCCAGAATGGCGCTCTGGGGCGGGTTGATGATCGGGGTGGACATCAGGGAGCCGAACACGCCACCGTTGGTGATGGTGAAGTTGCCGCCAGTCAGCTCATCCACGGTCAGTTTGCCGTCGCGGCCCTTGCCGGCCAGATCCTTGATGGCCTTCTCGATGTCGGCCAGGCTCATGTTGTCGCAATCGCGCAGCACCGGGGTCACCAGACCACGGGGGGTGGAGACGGCGATGCTGACGTCGAAGTAGTTGTGGTAGACGATGTCGTCACCATCCAGCCCGGCGTTCACTTCCGGGTAGCGCTTGAGGGACTCCACTACCGCCTTCACGTAGAAGGACATGAAGCCGAGCTTGATGCCGTGCTTCTTCTCGAAGATCTCGCCGTACTGCTTGCGCAGATCCATGATGGGCTTCATGTTGACCTCGTTGAAGGTGGTCAGCATGGCGGTGGTGTTTTTCGCTTCCAGCAGACGCTCGGCGATGCGCTTGCGCAGACGGGTCATCGGCACCCGCTTCTCGCTGCGACCGGCCAGTGCGGCAACCGGGGCGACCGGCGCAGCAGCAACCGGCGCGGCTGCGGCAGGCTTGCTCAGCGCCTTGATGTAGGCTTCCACATCATCCTTGGTGATGCGACCGCCTTTGCCGGTGCCAGTCAGCTTGGCCACATCGATGTCGTGCTCGCCAATGAGACGGCGCACGGAGGGGCTCAGGCCATCGGCGCCATCATCGACAACCGCTTCGGCCGGCTTCTCTTTGGTCTCTTCACCGGCCACGGCAGCCGCCTTGATGGTGGCGATCAGCTGGCGGGAGAGGACGGTCGCCCCCTCTGCCTGCAGGATGTCGCCCAGCACGCCAGCTTGCGGTGCCGGCACTTCCAGCACCACCTTGTCGGTTTCGATGTCGACCAGCACTTCATCACGGGCAACCAGATCACCCGGCTTCTTGTGCCAGGTGGCAATGGTGGCATCCGCCACTGATTCCGGCAGATCCGGTACCTTGATTTCGATAGTCATCCAATCAGTTCCTTTTTACTTCTATGCCAGAGGCTTTACAGGGTAAGGGCATCTTCCACCAAGGCTTTTTGCTGCTTGGCGTGGACAGACATATAACCGACGGCCGGTGAGGCTGACGCGGGGCGACCGGCATAACGCAGGGTAGCTCCGGCTGGCAGCACGCCATCGTAGTGGTGACGGGTGCAGTACCAGGCCCCCTGGTTCTGCGGCTCTTCCTGACACCAGACAAAGTCGGTGACGTGGCTGTAATCGGCCAGAATGGCGCGCACTTCCTCTTCCGGGAAGGGGTAGAGCTGCTCGATACGTACCAGTGCCACATCTTGCTGCTCGGCCTTGCGACGGGCATCGAGCAGGTCGTAGTAGACCTTGCCGGAGCAGAACACCACCCGCTTGACCGCTTTCGGATCAAGCGCGTCGATCTCGCCGATGGCGTTCTGGAAAGTACCTTCCGCCAGCTCTTCGAGCTTGCTCACCGCCAGCGGGTGGCGCAGCAGGGATTTGGGCGTCATGACGATGAGCGGACGGCGCATCGGACGCACTACCTGGCGACGCAGCATATGGAACACCTGCGCCGGGGTAGAGGGCACGCACACCTGCATGTTGTGCTGGGCGCACATCTGCAGATAACGCTCCAGACGGGCGGAGGAGTGCTCCGGCCCCTGCCCTTCGTAACCGTGCGGCAGCAACATGGTCAGACCGCACATCCGGCCCCACTTCTGCTCACCGGAGGAGAGGAACTGATCCACTACCACCTGGGCACAGTTGGCGAAGTCACCAAACTGGGCTTCCCAGATGGTGAGGCCAGCCGGCTCGGCGCTGGCATAACCATATTCAAAGGCCAGTACCGCGTTCTCGGTCAGCACAGAGTCATACACCTCGAACGGGCCTTGCTCGTCGTGCAGGTTGCACAGCGGGGTGTAGGTGCTGGCATCGGTCTGGCTGTGCAGCACGGCGTGGCGGTGGAAGAAGGTGCCACGGCCGGAATCTTCACCGGTAAAGCGGATGCGGGACCCCTTGTCCACCAGAGTGGCGTAGGCCAGGGTTTCGGCAAAGCCCCAATCCACCAGCTTCTCGCCAGCGGCCATCAGACGGCGGTCTTCGTAAATTTTCTCGACCTGACGCTGCAGCACGTGGGTCGCCGGATACTGGCTCACCCGCTCGCCGAGGCTCTTGAGGTGATCCATCGGCACGGCACTCTCATAGGCCATGTTCCAGTCGTGGCCCAGATAAGGGGTCCAGTCGACGGAGTGCAACTCCATCGGCCGCCACTCCTTGCTCACCCGCTCGCCGCGATCCAGCGCTTCGCGATACTCGTTGACCAGTTCGGTCGCCCGCTCCTGAGCGAGGCTCCCCTCGGCCACCAGCTGATCGGCGTAGATCTTGCGCGGGGTCGGGTGCTGCTTGATCTTCTGGTACATCAGCGGCTGGGTCGCGCTCGGCTCATCCGCCTCGTTGTGACCGTGACGACGGTAGCAGACCAGCTCGATCACCACGTCGCGTTTGAAGGTGTTGCGGTAATCCAGCGCAATCTGGGTCACCAGCACCACGGCTTCCGGATCATCCCCGTTGACATGCAGCACCGGCGCCTGCACCGCCTTGGCGATGTCGGTGCAATATTCGGTGGAACGCAGGTCACGGATATAGGAGGTGGTGAAACCAACCTGGTTGTTGATGACGATGCGCACCGTCCCGCCGACACCATAGGCACGGGTCTGGGACATGTTGAAGGTCTCGGCCACCACGCCCTGACCGGCCATGGCCGAGTCACCGTGAATGGTGATGGGCAACACGCTGGAGCCATCCTTGTCACCGCGACGATCCATACGGGCACGGACCGAGCCGATGACCACAGGGTTGACGATTTCGAGGTGAGAGGGGTTGAACGCCAGCGCAAGGTGGACGTTGCCACCCGGGGTGGCGAAGTCGGAGGAGAAGCCCATATGGTACTTCACATCACCGGTGCCCCAGGATTCACCATGCTTGCCGGCAAACTCGTCGAACAGATCCTGCGCACGCTTGCCCAGCACGTTGATCAGCACGTTGAGGCGACCGCGGTGGGCCATACCGATAACGGCCTCTTTACAGCCCTGCTCACCGGCGCGACGGATCAGCTCTTTCAGCATGGGGATCATGGCGTCGCCACCTTCCAGCGAGAAGCGCTTGGCTCCCGGGAACTTGGCGCCCAGATATTTCTCCAGCCCTTCGGCGGCGGTCAGGCTCTCGAGGAAACGGGTCTTCTCTTCGAGGGTGTAGCTCCCCTTCCCTTCAATGGATTCGAGACGCTGTTGCAGCCAGCGCTTCTCTTCCGTGGAGGTGAGGTGCATGTAGTCGGCGCCGATGGAGCCGCAATAGGTCTTCTTCAGCGAGGCGTAGAGGTCGGAGAGCACCATGGTCTCGCGACCGATGGCGTAGGAGCCCACATTGAAGGTGGCCTCCATATCTGCGCCCTGCAGGTTGTGGAACGCAGGATCCAGTTCGGCAACGGTTTCACGCTGCCACAGGCCCAGCGGGTCCAGATTGGCATTCTGGTGACCACGGAAACGGAAGGCGTTGATCAGCTGCAATACCCGCACCTGCTTGGCATCCACTTGCGGATCGGAGACGGGGGCACTGTAGCGAGAGGGATCCTTGGCCAGACGACGGAAATAATCGCGGACCTGGGAGTGGGGTTGTTCAACCGCATGGCCATTGACCTGGGGCAGCTCGCTAAACAGGCTGCGCCACTCGTCGGACACGGAGTCAGGATTTTCCAGGAAGGATTCGTACAAATCCTCGATATAGCTTGCATTCGCACCAGCCAGGTGAGATGACTCCAACCAGGCCTTCATCACGCCGTTATGCATTTCTATCCCTTGTACTTCTTGTTACTGCTGCGCAGCTTGTAGGGGTCAAATAGCCATCCTGCCACGGGTGGGATGGCTATCCAGAGGTCGGGCCAGCACGTGGCCGGCCCTGATACTAAACAGCCCGATTGAGCAACATCGACTTGATCTGGCCAATCGCCTTGGTCGGGTTCAAGCCTTTCGGACAGACGTTCACGCAGTTCATGATGCCATGGCAGCGGAACACGCTGAAGGCGTCGTCCAGATTCCCCAGTCGTTCGGTGGTCGCGGTGTCGCGGCTGTCAGCCAGCCAGCGGTAGGCGGCGAGCAGCCCGGCCGGACCGATGAACTTGTCGGGATTCCACCAGAAGGAGGGGCACGAAGTGGAGCAGCAGGCACAGAGAATGCACTCGTACAGGCCGTCAAGCTTGGCGCGCTCTTCGGGGGATTGCAGGTGCTCACGCACCGGCGGCAACTTGTCATCATTGATGAGGAAGGGTTTGACCTTCTCCCACTGGGTGTAGAACTGGGTCATGTCGATCACCAGATCACGGATCACCGGCAGGCCGGGCAAGGGGCGGATAACGACGTTATTGCCCTTCTTCAGCAGGTCGGAGAGCGGGGTGATACAGGCAAGACCGTTCTTGCCATTCATGTTGAGACCATCTGATCCACAGACCCCTTCGCGGCAAGAGCGGCGGAAGGCGAGCGTGGGATCCAGCTCTTTCAACTGGATCAGTGCGTCGAGCACCATCATGTCGGAACCTTCAGGAATATCAAGACGATATTCCTTCATATGGGGGACGTTATCAACATCCGGATTGTATCTGTAGACAGAGAATGTGACGTTCATAGGGCTGGCTCCGCAATCAGTAAGTCCGGACCTTGGGCGGGAACGCCTCACGGGTCTTGGGTGACATGTTGACAGCGCGACGGGTCATGGACTCGGTGTCCGGATGATAGAGGCTGTGGCACAGCCAGTTCTCATCGTCGCGATCCGGGAAGTCAAAGCGGCAGTGAGCACCGCGACTCTCGGTACGGAAGTTGGCGGCAACCGCCGTGGCAAACGCCGTCTCCATCAGGTTGTCCAGCTCCAGGCACTCGATGCGCTGGGTGTTGAACTCTTTGGAGGTGTCATCCAGACGGGCTGACTTGAGGCGTTCGCGGATAACCTTGAGCTCGGCCAACCCTTCTGCCATCGCCGCACCTTCGCGGAATACGGAGAAGTTGTTCTGCATGCAGCGCTGCAGGTCTTTGCGGATCTGCACCGGGTCTTCCCCGTCACGGCAATTTTCCCAGCGGTTGAAGCGGGCCAGTGCGGCATCCAGATCCGACTCGGAAGCATCGCGGCCGTGATCCATCTCGCCCAGGGTGTTGACCAGATGCATGCCGGCAGCGCGGCCGAACACCACCAGATCCAGCAGGGAGTTGCCACCCAGACGGTTGGCGCCGTGCACCGAGACGCAGGCAATCTCGCCCACAGCAAACAGACCGACCACCGGCACATCGTTGCCGTTCTTGTCCTGGGTCAGGCACTGGCCATTCACGTTGGTCGGCACGCCACCCATCATGTAGTGGCAGGTCGGGATGATCGGGATCGGCTCTTTGACCGGATCCACGTGGGCGAAGGTGCGAGAGAGCTCGCAGATCCCCGGCAGACGGGATTCCAGCACCTCTTTGCCGAGGTGATCCAGCTTGAGCTTGATGTGCGGGCCCCAGGGACCGTCGCAGCCACGGCCTTCACGGATCTCGATCATGATGGAGCGGGCCACCACGTCGCGGCCGGCCAAGTCCTTGGCGTTCGGGGCGTAACGCTCCATGAAGCGCTCGCCATCTTTATTGAGCAGATAGCCGCCTTCACCACGGCAGCCTTCGGTTACCAGCACCCCTGCCCCGGCGATGCCGGTCGGGTGGAACTGCCACATTTCCATATCCTGCACGCCGACGCCAGCACGCAGCGCCATACCGACACCGTCACCTGTGTTAATGTGGGCATTGGTGGTGGACTGGTAGATACGACCGGCACCGCCAGTCGCCAGCACGGTGGCCTTGGCCTTGAAGTAGACCACTTCACCGCTCTCCATATCGATGGCAGTACAACCCACCACATGGCCATCCTGGTTTTTCACCAGATCCAGCGCATACCACTCGGAGAAGACGGTGGTCTTGTTCTTGACGTTCTGTTGGTAAAGGGTGTGCAGCAGGGCGTGACCGGTACGGTCGGCGGCCGCTGCGGTACGAGCAGCCTGCTCGCCACCGAAATTCTTGGACTGACCACCAAACGGACGCTGGTAGACAGACCCGTTATCGAAACGGGAGAAGGGCAAGCCCATGTTCTCCAGCTCATAGACGGCTTCGGGGCCGGTTTTGCACATGTATTCAATGGCTTCCTGATCACCGATGTAATCGGAACCTTTTACCGTGTCATACATGTGCCACTGCCAGTTGTCATCGTGGGCATTGCCCAGCGCAACCGTGATACCGCCTTGGGCGGAAACCGTGTGAGAACGGGTTGGAAAAACCTTGGACAACAGAGCGCAGCTCTTGCCGGACTGGGCAATCTGCAACGCGGCGCGCATACCGGCACCACCGGCACCAATCACCACAGCATCAAATTCACGAGTTGGAATAGTCACCTTACACACCCCACAGCACGACGAAACCCGTCATCAGATAGACAAACAGCACCACGACCAGGGCAAATTGCAGCGCCCCGCGCAGCCCTACCGGCTTGATATAGTCGGTCAACACCTGCCACAGACCGATCCAGGCATGGATCAGTACGCAGAGCAGGGCCAACAGGGTGAATACCTTGGTGAAGGTATTGGCGAAGAAACCTGTCCACACCTCAAAGGTGATGTCGTTGAACGCGACAAAACTCACCAGATAGAGGACATAGCAGGTCATGATGAGGGCGGTGGCGCGGATCAGGATGTAATCGTGAACGCCGCTGCGCCCGAAAGTTGCAGAATTGGTTACCATACAAGCACTCCCGCTAATACAGCCAGGATCGCGGTGATCACGAAGGCCACACGGGCACTCTGATTACCGGATTCCAGCTCTTCCCAATAGCCCATGTCCATGACCAGATGACGCAAACCGCCCACAATGTGGTAAGCCAGCGCAGTCAGGATCCCCCACAATACGAATTTGACCAGGAAGTTGTCCATGATGGACACCACGGTCTCAAATCCTTCGGGAGAGGCGAGTGAAGTGCCAAGCATCCACAGCAAGATGCCCAGTGCAACAAAGGTAATAACCCCTGAAACACGGTGCAGGATGGAGGCGATGGCAGTGACAGGAAAGCTGATCGTTTGTAGGTCGAGGTTGACCGGTCTCTGTTTGTTTTTCACGCTTGCCCACTCAGCTCTATTGAGCACGTTAGTTATTGTTTTAACTCACACTTGAGGGCACGGGATGGTGATTGTTGGCTATTTGTTACCAAAACACTCTGAAAAAGCCAAAACGCGAATTTTTGGTTTCACATCAGGCTTTGCCAAAGCGTTTCAAACACCAGCAGCCATGACCCACGTGGCGCAGTATATCGACGGCCTTAACCGAAGACAATCAAACAGCTACAAAGAAAACACAAAACCGCAAACTTGATCGCATATTTAATTTAACATTCCGTTAATGCCTTTAATGCCGCCCCAGCAAAATTGACATTGATAGGGAACTCTGTTTCAAATAGGGCGCTCCAGCCACCTCGGTATGGGTAACAACCTTTGCCAGCGTCATAAAAGTCGTAATAGAGTAGGACTGGAACCAAATTATAAAGAGCAAAGGAGACGTGCTATGGCTGATAAGATAGCCACCCTACACCTGCCCGGGAAAGATCCGGTTGAACTGCCGATCCTCTCTGGAACCGTTGGACCGGATGTTGTCGATGTTAGAAAGCTGGGTGGGCAAGGGTATTTCACCTTTGACCCGGGCTTTATGGCGACCGGTTCTTGCAAATCTGCCATCACCTACATTGACGGGGATCAGGGTGTCTTGCTGCACCGTGGCTACCCCATCGCCCAGTTGGCCAAAGAGTCCAACTACCTCGAAGTCTGCTATATCCTGCTCTACGGCGAGGCGCCCACCAAGGCACAGTTTGCCGATTTCCAGCGTACCGTGACCCGCCATACCATGGTGCACGAGCAGATTGCCTTCTTCTTCCGCGGCTTCCGTCGTGACTCCCACCCCATGGCCATCATGTGTGGTGTGGTGGGCGCACTCTCTGCCTTCTATCACGACGCCCTGGACATCAACAACGAACAGCACCGCGAGATCTGCGCCTTCCGCCTCATCTCCAAGATGCCGACCCTGGCGGCCATGTGTTACAAGTACTCCATCGGCCAGCCGTTCATGCATCCGCGCAACGCCCTCTCCTATGCAGGCAACTTCCTGCATATGATGTTTGCGGTACCGACCGAGGAGTACAAGGTCAATCCGGTGGTCGAACGCGCCATGGACCGCATCTTTACCCTCCATGCGGATCACGAGCAGAATGCCTCTACCTCAACCGTCCGTCTGGCTGGCTCCTCCGGTGCCAACCCGTTTGCCTGTATCGCCGCAGGTATCGCCTCCCTGTGGGGTCCGGCCCATGGTGGTGCCAACGAAGCCTGCCTGCGCATGCTGGAGGAAGTAGGCTCGGTGGATCGCATCCCCGAGTACATCGCCAAGGCCAAGGACAAGAACGATCCGTTCCGTCTGATGGGCTTCGGTCACCGTGTCTACAAGAACCATGACCCTCGTGCCACCGTGATGCGCGAAACCTGCCACGAAGTACTGACCGAGCTGCAGATCAAGGATCCGCTGCTGGACGTGGCCATGGAGCTGGAGCGCATCGCGCTCTCCGACCCCTACTTCATCGAGAAGAAACTCTACCCGAACGTGGACTTCTACTCCGGTATCATCATGAAGGCGATCGGTATCCCGATGAACATGTTCACCGTGATCTTCGCCATCTCCCGTACCATCGGCTGGATTGCCCACTGGAACGAGTTCCACTCCGATCCGGATAGCAAGATCGGCCGCCCGCGCCAGCTCTACGTGGGCCACCCGCAACGGGACTTCACGCCGCTTGATCAACGCTAATGAACTGAATCAACATGGTTTGTTACAAAGGCGGTCATTGACCGCCTTTTTGTTTGCCGCTTTAATGCCCTTTTAAGCTCAAGGAGCCCTTATGAAACCTCTGCTTGCCAGCGCCGTCCTGCTGCTCACCGCCTGTCAGGGCACCACGGTCCAACAGGGTGAGACCCTCTATATCAACAGCCAGCTGGTCGATTGCGTCGGGGTTGGCCCGATGCAGTGCATGCAGGTTCGCAGCGACGAGCAGCAGCCCTGGACGCTGTTCTACCAGCAGATAGAGGGCTTCCAGTTCGAGCCGGGCTACGGCTATCAACTCATTGTCAGCAAAGAGCAGCTCACCGATGTGCCGGCCGATGCCCCCTCCCTGCGGTATAGGCTGATCAAAGTGGTGAACAAGGTCGCCAGCAAGTAACAAGATCAAAAAACGGGGGATGGCTGATGCCATCCCCCGTTGCTTTATGGGGACTGCGCCTCATCAGGCACGATCAGGTCGGCACCAGTGCCATATGCAGCAGCGGATAGGGCTTACCCTGACCATCCAGCGGCGAACGACCCGTCACAGTGAATCCCATCTTCAGATAGAAGCCCACCGCCTGTTCGTTCTGCTCATTGACGTCAACCAGCGTCGCGCCGCACTGGCTGATGGCATGTTCCACCAGCCGGCGACCCACGCCACTGCCGCGCACCGCCGGTGCCACAAACAGCATCTCTATCTTGCCATCGCATAGCCCGCAAAAACCGGCAATACGCCCCTCTTCTGTGCGGGCACAGTGCAGTGTCACCGCATCGAAGTAGTGCTCCAGAATAAGCGGTTTAAGCGCCAGGATCTCGGCCTCGGGCAGGAAGTGGTGGGTCGCCCGAACAGAGGCCTCCCACAGATCGATCAGGGCCGGATAATCGGCCCGCGTTGCAGTATCAATCTTCATCAATGACTCTTTGTTGCAGCCCGCAGGATGGCTGTTGCCTCCCCGCGAGCCAACCTGATTAGCGCGCCTGCACCGCTTGCAGCAGCACCGACACATCGGCACCAAAGCTGCGGGTACGGATCGCCTCGCGGATATCCGCTTCGCTATAACGGCTGCCCGGATAGACCACCACACAGGAGGTGTCGCCGGGCTTGAGGAAGTGGGTCTCGCCAAACGAGGTATAACGGGTGGCGCCGATACTGATGAGCGCGTGGGGAGGATGCCCCGCCTGCGCCAGCAGCCCCTGAATGTGCTCCGCCGGCCCCTCATCCTGCTGATGGTTGAACTTGTCGATGGCCCAGTCGAGCAGCTTGCCGTGGAAGTAGCTGTAGTCGATGGCGGCGCTGTCTACCCCGTAAGCGTGCAGCTCGCCATCGCGCTCCAGATAGCAGGCGATGCGATAGTCATCGAGCTCGCAACCGACGGCAAAACCGGAAAGCGGCAGCAGATTGGCCGCCAACCCCTTGCTCTCTTCGCCCCAGTTCTTCTTCTCGCTGATCTTCTTGGCATTGGGACGACGGATGGAGCAGTCGTTATAGGCGCCAAAGGCACGGGGATGGATCGCTACCACCTGCTTGCCGGCATACTCCAGCTCGCACCAGAGGGCCACTTCCGGCTCGATCTGCACCTTCTCGTCACCACTGACCGCCGCCTCCGGCAGGAAGATAGCCTTGTCGCTCAACGGGAATACCCCGAGCTGACCCGGATGGCCCGGCACGAAAAATGGGAACAGCGCCTTGGGCGCCGTGGTATCCCGCACGACTACCGCTACGAAGTCCGACGCTTCACCCGCCTGCTCCAGATGACCGGCGAAATTCCCCGCGACCCCGAGTCCGATAAATTTGCTCTCTGCTGCTATCTGCATCTTGCTCACCTGCATCTTGACCACGCAAGGTAGCAGGCCCGTCGCCCACTACCGCTAAAGTGGCAAGATTAAACCACAAGGGCCCCGCCTTCGCCCAGTCCGGCCCTGTCGTGGTGTGCGCCAGCCCACTTTTTTAGGGACGAGAAGGCTGTGGTGAAACAGCCATTGCGTACTCTTCCAGCTACGCTGGTCACCACGCAGGAAACAGTGCGTTTCCGGCATCTTCCCTCTTTCTCCTTGGGACTCAACTTCATCTTTGTTAGGCTGCCGGCATGCAAAACAACGGTGTGCTTGAGTGCGCCACTGCTCATCACGGCAACCCCATTGGAGAGAAAACGGATGATCGACAAACTTGCCTGGCTCACCTTTAAAGATCAGCAGCTGCTCTGCGCCCGCTCCCACGGCAAGGACATCTATTACATCCCGGGCGGCAAGCGGGAACCGGGTGAGAGCGACGAGGCAGCGCTGATCCGCGAGATTGAGGAGGAGCTGGCTGTCACCCTGCAGCCCGATACCCTGCGCTTTGCCTGCGAGTTCAGCGCCCAGGCCGATGGCAAACCGGCAGGAGTCGAGGTGCGACTGCGCTGCTACACCGGCGAAGCGAGCGGCACCCCAATCGCCTCGGCCGAAATTGCCGAGCTGCGCTGGCTCGATAGCTCTCACCTCGATGAGCTCTCCCCCGTCTCTCGTCTGCTGTTTGCCTGGCTGGTTGAGCAGGGGTTGATCCGCTGACCCCATAGCCGGGAGCGATACAAACAAAAAAGAGGTGAGCCAATGGCTCACCTCTTTTGCTTCAGACATGGCAGCAATCAGGGCAGTATCACCGCTCGCACTTCAACCTCTGGCAGGGCGAAGGCATCTTGCGCGGCGATGAGTTGCAGCTCGTAAGCCTGCTGGCGCCAGGTCTCCTGCAGCACCGCATCCACCGAGGCGTTGGTGCGCTCGAACGCGCTGACCGCATCGTGACCGGCCAGCAAATTGGCCAGCATCAGGGCGCTGATAAGATCGCCCACCCCCACCGGCTGGCGGGCAAAGTCATAGAGCGGACGGGCAATCAGGTAATCCCCTTGCGGGGTGGCCAGCAGCATCTCGAAGCGGCTGGAGTCCTGCGCCGCACGACCGAGATGCTTGACCAGCACCAGCTTGACGCCGCGGGCCAGCAGCTGATGGGCAGCCGCGCGGGTCTGATCCAGATCTGCCAGATGGGTATCACAGAGGGTCTCCAGCTCCAGCAGGTTGGGGGCCATCATGTCGGCCACCGGCAACGCCTGCTCGGTCAGGAAACGGGTGACGCCGGGAGCGACGATACACCCCTTCTCCGGGTGACCCATCACAGGGTCGCAGAAGTAGATGGCATCGGGGTTGGCCGCCTTGACGGCGTTGACCACGGTCAGGATCTCGTCTCCCTGTTCGGCGGAGCCAAGGTAGCCGCTCAGCACGGCGTCACAGCCACCGAGCACCTCGATATTGCCCAATCCCTCAACCAGCGCACTGATATGACCCGCCGGCATCGCCATCCCCTGCCACCCCTGGGCATATTGGGTGTGGTTGGAAAACTGCACCGTGTTGATGGGCCATACATCCATGCCGAGGCGACGCATGGGGAAGACGGCCGCGCTGTTGCCGGCACAACCAAAGACCACGTGGGACTGAATAGAGAGAACGGATTTCATCGGGAATACCACAGCAAAGGATCAGCAAGGTGGGCAATATATCGGATGAAGATAACGATGCGCCACCTTGGCGCGGGATGAACAGGCAATTTCCTGACTAAAGACAGGTTTTTTGCGCCATTTGGCCCGCGTCCACAGGGTGAGCGGCGCCATGATGCGCCGCATCACCGTCCATCACATGCCATTGTGCTCTACAGCATGAGAGGCAAAGTGATAGACCCATCCCTCATCACACGGCATGTCACTGGGTGGCGAAATCAGCTCAGGCAATACCGTCACCTTGCCACCAGCGGCATATTGCAGCGCCATCAGGGCGCAGAGCGCCGCATCGTAGCGATCCGTATCCGGCACCACATCGGCAGGCAGCAGCGCCGCCAGCTCGGGTCTGGCAGGGGATGCCTTGCCGCCCACTTTGGTCAATGCCGGATAGACCTCCAGCACGGCACGACTGGCCTTCGGGGCAACGGTCGGCACCAGTTGCAGATCCGAGAGTCGCGGCAGCATGGAGAGCGCCAGGGTGGCGTTGTTGCCGAGCCGGTCGAAGGTAGCCGAGAGCGGCTTCTTGCCGTACTGCTGATACAGCCAGCGCTCGCAGTCGCGGTAGGCGTAGGGGTTGTCTATCTCCCGTTCGGGCACGGCGCAGCTATGTGGTTGGCCGTTGAGCAGATCCCGCAAGGCGCGGGGAAAAGCGAGCGGCGCATCGATACCGAGCGCCAGTTGCGGGCAGGCTTCTACCTGCATCAGGGTCAACTCATTTTGCAGGGCGGGACGCAGCAGCGCGGCCAGATCCGGCGCCACCCGCGAGCTCAGACGAAACAGCGGCGACACCCCGAGCCAGTGCAGGCGGTTGGAACCGGCCTGCCAGCCCACCACGGCCACCGCCTGGGCACTGCCCTGCCAGCCACGCACATCCCAGCCGATCCCAATTGCACTCATCTGCCCTGCCGTCATCAATTACCTCTGTTCGCCTGTCACAAGTTGCAAGAGACACAGGGTAATCAGCAGAGGCCCTTAACGCAAAGCGAACCGCCCACTCAGAACGATTTCTGGAAGTTCACCAGCGGCAGAATGGGGAACACACCGTTGGCGGCATAGTTGGCCAGCCCGATCTGCAAGCCGTCGAGGTGCTTGGTCGCATTGATAAAGCCAATCTGGAAGGTGGTACGCTCGGCATAGTTGACGAAGCCAACGTTGGCCAGCGCATTGCCCTTGGCGATATTGACCGCCCCCCAGTTAAGCCCCTGCACATTGTTGGTCAGGTTGACCAGCCCCAGATTGACGCCGGTATCCTGCCCTTCGTGCCAGTTGATGGCGTTGATGGCGACCCCGCCAAACTGGTGGCGCACCCGACCAGCACCCAGGAATACCCCGAGCTGCAGGCCGCTGAACTGATCCACATCGGAGAGGGCGAAGATCGGCAGATCAATACCCTTCACCTGACCGGTCCGACCGTAGAGCAGCGAGGCGCGCGCCCCTTCCACCTGATGGGACGCGGGCAAATTGACCCCGGGCAGCGAGACCTGCACCGGAGTACTGGCCTGCGCGACACCGCACAGAGTAAGGGCGCTGCATGCCAGCAGCAGGCGGGAGAGTGTCATGGGAAGTTCCTTGGGCCATTGAGAGTGGCCCGATCCTAACAGTCAGGGGAGAGTGTGGGCACACCAGCATGGACGAGGTGCGTCACGATACGTCACGGTTGGCCCTCTCACCTCTCCATCAGGACTTGCGAAAGCGCCACCTCAAGAACAATCGGCCACTTTTTCACAGCGAGTAGTCCCTCTTCCTTTCTTTGCCTGAGCGAACTGCCTAAAATAGTCGTCCTGCTGTATCCGGCATTCATCCATCTAGAGGATTTCCCATGGAGACGTTTCTGCTCGAAGGTCACCCCTTCGTTGCCTTGTGTGACCTTATCAAACATCAGGGGTGGGCCGATTGTGGCGGCGCCGCCAAAGCCCTCGTTGCCGAAGGGCTGGTCGAGGTGGACGGTCAGGTCGAGACCCGCAAGCGCTGCAAGATCGTGGCCGAACAGGTGGTCAACTTCAACGGCATGAAGGTCGTGGTGAAAGAGGGCATCAGCCCGGAGATTGGCTAAACCCGTTTCGGGGAGCCACTCTCCGGCAACCCGCTAGCTGGCCTTGATCGACAGGGTCAGCACAAAACGCGCCATCGCCTCATCCCCGTTCAATGACGGACAGGTGGCTACCACCCGGATGGGGCGATTGATGCGCTGACCGCTTGCCAACGACTCGTCGATCATGGCGTCAATCTCCTCCCCCGCTGCGCAGTCGAACTGCACATCCCCCTCCGGTCGTTTCAAAAACTCCCCCTGCACATCCTTGAAGGCGAAGTGCACCTTCTTGCGCCGCTGCCGCCCCTTCTCCATCACCAGCAGACCGCCTACCAGATCGGCGCCGGTCGCCAGCGCGCCAAAATACATGCTGCCCAGGTGGTTGCGGGTACGCCAGCCAAGAGGAATGCGAATGCGCAGCGCCTTGGCGTTCATCTCTTCGATGATCGGGGCACAAAACCCGATGACGGGAATATAGCGCCAGGCAAACAGCCGAAGCGCCAGATTGGCTTTGAAGCGTTGCAAATCCATATGCGAACTGATCCGATGAGTTAATGTAAACAACATGTTGCCTGCATCTGCGCCATTCGACAAGCACAGGGATCACGGTTACGACCTTTTGCCCAACGCAAAAAAACAGAGGGAACCGCACCGGTTCCCTCTTTTCGCTCATGTCGCTGTTACAGCAAATGTGCCGATCAGGCGCGCTTCTCTTCCAGCCAGGCCCCCTGACTCTGCATCTCGAACAGCTGGGCATAGTGACCGCCGAGGGCCATCAACTCACCATGGGTACCCCGCTCATTCACCTGACCGCGGGAGAGCAGCAGGATCTCGTCCGCATCGACGATGGTCGAGAGGCGGTGGGCGATGGCGATGGTGGTGCGGCCACGACGGGCAGCAGAGATCGCCTGCGACAGCGCCAACTCGGTCTGGGAGTCCACGCTGGCCGTCGCTTCATCCAGAATGAGGATACGCGGATCTCCCACCAGTGCACGGGCAAAGGAGAGCAGTTGCCGCTGACCGGCGGAGAGGTTCTTGCCCCCCTCCTCCATCAGGGTGTTGATCCCCTGTGGCAGGCTGCGCACAAAGTCGGCCAGCTGCACCTCGCTCAACGCCTGCCAGAGCCGCGCTTCGTCTATTCCGGCCCGGCCGAGACGCAGGTTCTCCGCCAGGGTGCCGACGAAGATAAAGGGATCTTGCTGCACCAGCCCGATGCTGCGGCGCACCGCCGCCAGCGACAGGGTATCCAGTGCGTGATCATCGAAGCGGATCTGCCCCTGATCCAGCGGATAGAAGCCCATCAGCAAGCTGATAATGGTGGACTTGCCGCTGCCGGTATGGCCCACCAGCGCCAGCATCTGGCCCGGTTTTGCGGCAAAACTGACCTCCCGCAGCACCTGCTGCTCACCATCGTAGGAAAAACTCACCCGCTCGAAACTGACCCGCCCTTCCAGCGGGATCATCTCACCCTCGGTGCTTTCGCGGGTTTCATCGAGCAGGGCAAAGACCCGCTCCCCCGCCACCATCGCCTGCTGCAACTGGTTAAGCTGGTTGGTCATCTCGATGAGCGGCTCGATCATCCGGCCCAGATAGCTGATAAAGGCGTAGAGCACCCCTACCTGAATAGCACCGGCGTGGCTCCCCCCCTCATGGGCAAACAGCGCCAACAGACCGATCAGCACCAGCATGTAGAAGAGATCGATGAGCGGGCGCAGCAAAATGCCGTTGATCTTGAGGCTCTTGATCCGTGCCGACCAGTGTTGCTGGTTCACCTCGGCAAAGGCGTTGGCAAAGTGGCGCTCCTGCACCATCGCCTGGATCACCGGCATCCCCTGCAGCGACTCGTTGAGGCGGCTGTTGATGTCGGAGAGCAGGCTGCGAGTCGCTCGCACCACCGGCACGCTCAGTTTCTGGTAGAGCCACATCACCCCGCCCACCGCGGGCAGCAGCAGGGAGCAGACCAGCATCAGCCGCAGATCCAGCAGCGCCATGGAGATGAGGATGCCGCACAACAGCACCACCTTTTGCACCAGCAAACCGATCACCTGCACATAGAGGTTCATGATCGCCTCGGTGTCGTTGGTGATGCGGGAAATCAGCGAGCCGGAGCGATGCTTGTCAAAGTAGCGGGCTGGCAAACGGATGGCTGTAGCAAATACCTGCTCGCGCAGGGTTTGCACCACCGCCTGAGCGATGCGATTGAAGCGCAGGGATTGCAAATAGAAACCCGCCGCCGAGAGCACCTGCAAGCCCAGATAGCCCGCTGCGATCAGGGCAATGGTGGGCAGCACAATATTGCGAGGCGCCAGATAGTCATCGATAAAGAGCTTGATCAGTAGCGGTCCGGCCACTTCGGCGCCGGTTGCGAGCAGCAAACAGATCCCCGCCTGAATAAGCCAGCGAGGATACTGGGCGCAGTAGGCGAGCAGTCGTTTAATGGTCGGATTCACAGGCTCTCCTCCACCGCTTCTTCGAGTCGCTGGTAACGCACCATATCTGCATACCAGCCATTGTGCGCCATCAGGGTACCGTGATGACCCCGCTCGCTGATGGCCCCCTGCTCCAGCACCAGGATCTCGTCGGCCTGCTCCACCGCCGTCATGCGATGGCTGACCAGGATCAGGGTGCGACGATGGGCTTTGAGGGCATGCAGAATTTGCTGCTCGGTGTGGGCATCCACCGCCGAGAGCGCATCATCGAGCACCAGAATGGGCGCACCCAGCAGCAGGGCGCGGGCAATGGCCAGCCGCTGTTTCTGGCCGCCGGAGAGGGTCACTCCTTTCTCGCCCACCTCGGTCTCATAACCCTTGGGGAAACGCACGATATCATCGTGGACACAGGCAATGCGTGCCACCCGTTCGACCTCCTCGCGGCTCGCATCGGGTTTGCCGAGGGCAATATTGGCAGCGATGGTGGTGGAAAACAGGAATGGCTCCTGTGGCACATAGGCAAACTGGCTGCGCAGTGTGGCGAGCGGCAGCTGGTCAATCGGTACGCCCCCCATGACAATCGAACCGTGAGTCGGATTGGCAAGGCGCATCAGCAGCTTGAGCAGGGAACTCTTGCCTGCCCCGGTGCGCCCCACCACCCCGAGCATCCCCCCTTGCTTGAGGGTAACGTCGATATCCGCAAGCAGGGTGCGCTGCTCGAGTTGATAGCTCACCCCTTTGATCTGCAAAGGAAAGGCAGAGGTAAACGCGGCCGGCTGGGCGGGCTCTTCGATATCGCTGCGCTCCCCAAGCAGGCTTTCGATACGGGAGTAGGCGGCGCTGCCCCGCTCGATGATGTTGAACAGCCAGGCGATGGCAAACATCGGCCAGATCAGCTGGCCGAGGTACATGGTGAAGCTGGTGAGCTCACCCAGAGTCAGCTCACCCTGCAACACCAGCACACTGCCCCCCGCCACCGCGAGGAAGTAGGAGCAACCGATACAGAGATAGATGACCGGATCGAACTTGGCATCGATGCGGGCCACCGCCATATTGCGCTCCCCCGCCTGTTTGGTCAGCTCGGTAAAGCCCTCATCTTCCAGCGATTCAACCGCATAGGATTTCAGCACTCGCACGCCGGAAAGGGCCTCCTGGGTCTTGTTGTTGAGCTTGGAGAAGGCCCCTTGCGCCGCCTTGAACTGGGTGTAGATCTGGGTACCGAAGCGGTTCATGAAGTAGGCCATCACCGGCAGCGGCAACAAGGAGACCAGCGTCAGCTGCCAGGAGTACTGGCTGCACATGATGGAGAGCACCAGCACCCCGACCATGATGGAGTCCACCAGCGTCAGCACCCCTTCGCCAGCGGTCATCTCCACCGCCTGAATGTCATTGGTGGCATGGGCCATCAGATCGCCGGTACGGTGACGCTGATAAAAATCGGGGCTCATCCGGGTGAAATGGCTGAACAGGCGATTGCGCAGGACATAGGCCAGCCGGTAGGAGGCACCAAACAGCATCACCCGCCAGACGTAGCGCAGCAGATAGATGAGTACGCCGAGCCCGAACAGCCCGGCCAGATAGCGCATCAGGGTACCATTGTCGAGACCGCCCTTGGTGATGCCATCCACCACCCAGCCCACCACTTTGGGTGGAATAACGGTCAACAGGGCTACCATCAGTAGCAGGGAGATGGCAGCCAGATAACGGGGCCACTGCTCCTTGAAAAACCAGCTCAATCGTAGAAATACGCTCACACCACCAACCTTTAGCGCTCTCTGCCCGTGACCGCTCCAAGGAGCGGCCATCAGAGAAGCCACGCAGAAATAGAAGAATGAAAACAATCGCCTCCGGCTGGAGGCGATTCGAACGAAAGCTCATCATATCCCGAACCGGGATGGTTGAGAATAATTACTATTTAATTCACTGTGACATGCGATCATCCCCTGATGAATAGGGATTATACGAATTTTCATGCTGCTCACCGGTCAACAGGAAGTGTGACACCTCTTCCCGGGTCTGGCTGAACACCTGTTGCAACTGCTCCAGATCCGTCTCGCTTAGCACCTCGTTTTGCCGCAGGCGCCACTCCAGCTCGCCAGCCACCAATTGCAGACGGGCCGCCGAGATATTGGCAGACACCCCCTTGAGGGTGTGCAGCAGCTTGCTGGCCACCTCGGGCTGCTGACGGCGCAGGGCAGAGCGGATCTCCCACAGGTCGTCCTTATGCTCCGACATGAACAGCTTGAACAGGATCTGCAATGCCTCCTTGTCCTGCTCCAGCCGCTTGAGGGCATCCTGCAGATCGAGGACTCCGATCATATCCGGCGGTTTCACCTCCATGATCCCCGCCTGCTCCACCCCTTGCGGCTTCACCCACTGCAGCAGGTTGTTGTAGAGATCCAGCTTGCTCACCGGCTTGGTGACATAGCCATTCATCCCCACCCCCAGGCAGCGCTCCTTGTCACCGGGCATGGCACTGGCGGTGAGGGCAATGATGGGCACATCGTGTTTGTCGACCATCTTGCGGATCTGGCGGGTGGCATCGAGTCCGTCCAGCACCGGCATCTGCAAATCCATCAGAATCACGTCAAAAGGCTGCTCGGCGACCCGCTCCACCGCCTCGCGACCATTGTTAACCACGCACACTACCGCATCGACCCGACGTAGATATTCGATGATGAGCTGCTGATTGACCCGGTTGTCTTCGGCCAACAGCACTCGGGTACCCTGCAACAGGGATTTGAAGTGCTGCTGATCCCCCTGAGCCTCTGCCTTGCGCAGATTGAGTTCATAAGAGCTGCCATTGAGCAACTCGTCCACCTTGGCCAGCAGGGCATTCTCGGTCATCGGCTTGGGCAGAAAATGGGTCAGCCCCATGCTGTCCATCCTGGCGTGCAGCCCCTCTCTGGCCCAGGCGCTGACCATCAGGATGGGTATCCGCCGCCACTGGCTGTGCTGATACATCTCCAGCGCCAGATCGAGTCCATCCTCCTGCCCCATGCGCCAGTCGAGGATTGCCAACCGCAGATTGGGCCCCTCTTCACGCAATAATTGACGGGCACGGGAAAGGGAGTTGACCGGCAGCACTCGCACACCCGCCCGAGTCAGGATGTCCCGAGCCAGATCCAGCACCAGTTCGTTGTCATCCATCACCATCACCAGCGGCTGGTTTTCGAAGAAAACTTTCCGTCCAGCCACACCGTAGACCGCCTGCGCCATCGGGATATCGAACTTGAACAGAGAGCCGACGCCAGGCTTGCTCTCTACGGTGATCCGCCCCCCCATCAGCTCCACCAGCCGCTGGGAAATATTGAGCCCAAGACCCGAGCCGCCATATTTGCGGGTATTGCCCGCCTCCAGCTGGGTAAACGCCTGAAACAGTTGGGTCTGCTTCTCTTCGGCAATGCCGATGCCGGTATCGCGCACACTGAAGCGGATCCGCATTGGATGGGAGTTGGCCAGATCGATGGAGACTTCGACCTCACCACGTTCGGTGAATTTGATGGCATTGTTCACCAGATTGACCAGAACCTGCCCCAGCCGCAGAGGATCCCCACGCAAGAAGACAGGCACCTCCGGCGATTTGCGAATGATCACCTCCACATGTTTGCGCTCCGCCAGATCGGCAAACATGCCCGCCAGCGAGTCGAGCTGCTCGCTGAGATCGAAGTCGATCTCCTCCAACGTCAGCTTGCCGGACTCCACCTTGGTCAGATCGAGAATGTCGTTGATAAGCAGCAGCAAGGTATCTGATGAAGACTTTATCTTGCCCAGATAGTCCCGTTGTTGCTGATCCAGCTCGGTCTGCAGTGCCAGTGAGCTGAAACCGATGATGGCATTCATGGGGGTGCGGATCTCGTGGCTCATATTGGCCAGAAAATCGCTTTTGGCCTGTGCCAGCAAGGCCGTCTGACGGGACAACTCGCTCAACTTCTGATTACGACGCCATAGGGTATAGGCCACCAGCACAAAACTGATCAAGGCACCGCCAAGCACCATTAAATAGAAGCGGTTCAGCAATGATGAAGCCCGCTCCAGCTTATCCATCTTCCAGCGCACCAGGTTATCGCTCACCTGCATATCGATGAGACGATGGCGCAGGGTATGATAAGCCATCACCTGACGACTCAAATCCTTGCTCAGGTTAACCAAGGTGATCACCTCGGGTTGCGAGCCGTAATGGGAAGCAAGAGCACGCTGCAACAAGCTCAGCTGTTGCTGATACTGGTTATCGGCGCTGTGTTGCAAAAAATGGCTGAGTTGGGCCAACTCATTGAGATCACGATGCAAGAGGCTCTCTGCCGGCGTGATAGCGCGTACCTTCTCAAGCTGATGCTGAAAGGGTTGCACGATATATTCCACCGCCTTTTCCATGCTGTACAGTCTGGCCAGCTCCATCTGGTAGAGATCCAAATCCTGCAGCAACCTCTGTGAAAGAGGCGTTTGCTCAACCTCAGCATCACTACGAACCCTGTGAACAAAGCTATCGAGGATACCGGATAACTGGACGAGCCGTTGCTGAACATTGCTATCATTGGCACTCTCACGACCAAGCAGGTAAACACTGTCGGTGTTGATCCGGTTCAGCACTGCCTCCGCTGCCTGATTCAGGCTGTATGCACGCTGCTGTTGACTAAGCAGTTGCCAGCAAAGAACCGAGAAGCCGAGCAACAAGGCAGCAACAAGCAGCAGTACCACAGGGCTCTTCCGTGATCCTTTATTCATCCCGTTTTGACTCTCTACTTATAATGGCCGCTGAATTGTCCGGCTTGAGCAGAGCTCGGAGTGGAGGTGTCCACCCCAGCCGAGCGCTGTGTTAACGTTATTTCACTATTTTAACTCTGGCACTATTTTCATCACAGCCACCAGAACCGATCTTCAAGGAGACTATTATGTCATTTATCACTACTTATTGTAGCCACTGCTTTACAAGAAACCGCCTGCCCTCCACCCATGTAACCCACTCCGCCAAATGTGGGCACTGCAAGGCGTCCCTGTTCAGCCAAACCCCTTGCCTCGGGAAGGCGGATAACTTCGATACCCTGATCAACTCCGATATTCCGGTCGTTGTCGATTTTTGGGCCAGCTGGTGCGGCCCTTGCCAGCAGTTTGCTCCAGTATTTCATGATGTTGCCCATGAACTCGAACCACGGATGCGCTTTGTCAAAGTCGATACCGAGCAGCAGAGCACCATTGCCGCCCGTTACGCCATTCGCAGCATCCCCACCCTGATGGTCTTCAAACAGGGTAAAGTGGTGAACCAGATAAATGGATCCCTGCCCAAGAACATGTTCAAGCAGTGGCTGGAACAGTTCATGGATGTTTAACTTATGTTTCAGCAATGTTTGATTTATGTATTTATTTCCTCATTTTTATCAATGAGTGTGTGAGTAGAGACTGATTTTCAATATGTGAGCCTGTTTCAAACAAGTGAATGGATGTAATCTCGGCAACACAAAAACAACCATAAATTAACCGAGAGAACGATATGCACACATCGGCTGTACCCTCTGCTCCATCTCGTTGGCTGGATATCAAGACCGGGATCGTGATCCTGGATCTGCTTCTGCTATGCATCATGCTCGCTTGGCTCCCTTTTGATCCTATGGTCAACAAGGGGCTGGGCATTCTGGTCTTTATAGCTATTCTCTGGCTGACCGAAGCGGTCAACATCACTATCACCGCGATCTCCATCCCGGTACTTGCCACCCTGCTCGGGGTGTTTGATATGAGCAAGTCGTTGACCGACTTCGCAAACCCGGTGTTGTTCCTCTTCTTTGGCGGTTTTGCCCTGGCGGCAGCGCTATCCAAACAGGGGCTAGACACCCAGATTGCCGGTAAGGTGATGCAGCTCGCCAAGGGACACCTCGGCTGGGCTGCCATCGTACTCTTCAGTATTACTGCGGCACTCTCCATGTGGATCAGCAATACCGCTACCGCCGCCATGATGATGCCGCTGGCCCTTGGCATGCTCAAAGGTCTCGACATTCACAAGGAGCGCCGCACACTGGTCTTCGTATTGCTTGGTGTGGCCTACAGCGCCAGTATTGGCGGCATCGGCACCCTGGTAGGCAGCCCGCCCAATGCCATTGCGGCCGCCCAGATGGGGCTGGGCTTCACTGACTGGCTGAAATTTGGCATTCCTGTTGTCCTCATCTTCATGCCAGTAGGCATCGGGCTGCTCTATCTGGTAACCCGCCCCAACCTCTCACATCAGGTCAGCACCGAGCGAGTGACCATAGAGTGGACCGGCCAACGCAAGGTGACCATGCTGATCTTTCTGACCACAGTGCTGTTGTGGATTGGCTCCCAGCCTATTGCCCAAGCGCTGGGAGGAATACCTCAATTTGATACACTGATCGCCATGGGAGCCATCATCGCCATCGCCGTCAGCCGGGTGGCCAGCTGGGATGACATCAACCAGAACACCGACTGGGGAGTACTGATGCTGTTTGGTGGCGGCTTGACCCTGAGCGCCATCCTTAAGCAGACCGGGGCCAACGCCTTCCTGGCGGAGCACCTATCCAACGGTCTGGCCACCATGCCGATCTTCGTCATCCTGCTCTGTCTTGCCACCTTCGTGGTGTTCCTGACCGAGCTGGTATCCAACACCGCTACCGCCGCTCTGCTGGTTCCACTGTTTGCCGGAGTCGCAGAGGCACTGGGAGTCTCTCCCATTGTCGTATCCGTGCTGATCGCTGTCGGTGCCTCCTGCGCCTTCATGCTGCCAGTGGCTACCCCGCCCAACGCCATTGTCTTCGCCAGCGGCCATATCCAGCAGCGTGAAATGATGCGGGCCGGCCTGGTGCTGAACCTGGTCTTCACCGTCATTTTGACCCTGCTTGCCTATTTTATGGGCGACATACTGCATTGATGGCTGGTGGCTCGCTCGCCGGGCTCCTCAATCTACACCAGGTTCCAACAAAGCCCCGTATCATCGGGGCTTTCTCTTTTCCTGCACCCCAACGGCCATCTGTCACATCCCTGACCATCGTCAGCTTGTGCCATGCGACAGCAGCGAGAGTACACATGATGATGACTTCAGACTTATGAGCGATACGGGTGCCATGAGATGAGGTGTTCCCGGGAAAGGCTGGTAATAACGACATTAAAATAATATGTGATGCCCTGTGCATCTATCACAGATGATCAAGCTTTTTGCAAATGGTGTACAAATATTTACGAATCCAAGCAGCTATAAAAAAACCCCGCATAGCGGGGTTCTCATATTAAGAGGTGATCAACCGATGTTGCAGGGTTTCAGCTTCCAGATACGATCCACATAGTCCTGGATGGAACGGTCTGAGTTGAACTTACCCATGGTGGCCGAGTTGATGATAGCCTTCTTCGCCCACAGTGCCGGATCCCGATACCAGGTATCGATCAGCTTGTGTGCATCCGAGTAGGACTGGAAGTCCGCCAGGGTCAGGTAAGGGTCTCCCCCTTCCAGCAAAGAGCGCTTGATGGAGGCCAGCTCACCCGGACGACCAGGCGTGAAGTAGTCGGTATCAAACCAGTCCAGCACGGCCTTGAGCTCTGAGTTGGCATAGTAGAAGTCGTACGGGTTGTAACCGCGCGCCTTCAGCGACTTCACTTCGTCCACGTTCAGACCGAAGATGGCACAGTTTTCGGCACCCGCCTCTTCGGCGATCTCGATGTTGGCTCCATCCAGCGTCCCGATGGTGATTGCACCGTTGAGTGCCATCTTCATGTTGCCGGTACCGGATGCTTCGTAACCAGCAGTAGAGATCTGCTCGGAGACATCTGCCGCCGGGATCAACTTCTCGGCCAGACTCACGCGGTAGTTCGGCATGAACACCACTTTCAGCTTGCCCTGGATACGAGCATCGTTGTTGACCCGATCCGCCAGCTTGTTGATGGCATAGATGATGTCTTTGGCCAGCTTGTAACCGGGCGCCGCTTTGGAGCCGAAGATAAACACGCGTGGATGCATGTCATAGTCCGGGTTGGCCAGCAGACGACGATAGAGTGCCATGATGTGAATAAGGTTCAGCTGCTGGCGCTTGTACTCGTGCAGACGCTTGATCTGAACGTCAAAGATCGCCTCGGCACTGACATCGATACCGGTTTCGTCTTTGATGACCTTGACCAGCTTCTCTTTGTTGTGACGCTTGATGGTCATGAACTGCTGCTGGAACGCCTTGTCGTCGGCAAACTTCACCACGCCACGCAGTTTGTCCAGTTGCAGCGGCCACTCCTTGCCCACTACTTCGTTGTAGAGACCCGCCAGCTCCGGGTTGCAGGCCAGCAGCCAGCGACGCGGGGTTACCCCGTTGGTCACGTTGCACATTTTTTCCGGCCACAGCTCGGCATACTCGGGGAAGAGATCTTCCTTCACCAGCTTGGAGTGGATCTCGGCCACACCGTTCACCTTGGACGAACCGATCACGCACAGGTTGCCCATGCGAACCTTGCGCACGGCCCCCTCTTCGATGATGGAGAGCTTGGCCTTGATGGCGTCGTTGCCCGGCCACTTGGGCTCCACCAACTCGTTCAGGAAGCGGGCGTTGATCTCGTAAATCACCTCCAGATGGCGAGGCAGTACTTTCTCGAACAGGCTGACCGACCACTTCTCCAGCGCTTCCGGCAGCAGAGTGTGGTTGGTATAAGAGAAGACCTGATAGCAGATGGCCCAAGCGGCATCCCAGTTCAGATCTTCCTCGTCAACCAGTACCCGCATCAGTTCCGGGATGGCGACAGTCGGGTGAGTATCGTTGAGCTGAATGGCAATTTGCGCGGCAAAGTTGCTGAAGTCGGCGCCATGCACCCGCTTGTAGCGGCGCATGATGTCCTTGATGGAGCAAGCACAGAAGAAGTACTGCTGGATCAGACGCAGCTCTTTACCGGCATCGGTCTCATCGTTCGGATAGAGTACCTTGGATATGGTCTCGGCCTGGGCTTTCTCAGCCTGGGAGTCGATGTAACCACCGGCGTTGAATACGTCCCAGTCGAAAAACTCGGAGGCGCGGGATTCCCACAAACGCAGGATGTTGACGGTGTGACCGCCAAAACCGACCACCGGAATATCCCAAGGCACCCCTTTAATCTTGCGACCGGCGTGCCACACCTTCTTCAGGCCGCCATTGTCACCAAACACGGTCTCGACGTAGCCATAGAGCGGCACTTCTTGCACCGACTCGGGACGGCAGATCTCCCAGGGGTTGCCATATTCACGCCAGGAGTCTGGGCGCTCAATCTGGCGACCATCCTGAATTTCCTGACGGAACAGACCGTGTTCGTAGTGGATACCGTAACCAACCGCCGGATAGTTCAGGGTGGCCAGCGAGTCGATAAAGCAGGCAGCCAGACGACCCAGGCCGCCGTTGCCAAGTGCCATATCCGGCTCTTGTTCGCACAGGTCGGTCAGTTCCAGGCCGAGTTCGCCCAGCGCCTCTTCGCAAGTCTTGTAGAGGGAGAGGTTGTGCAGGTTGTTGGAGGTCAATCTTCCCATCAGGAATTCAGCAGAGAGGTAGTGAATCGCACGAGTATCTTTCTTGAAATGAGTCTGCTGAGTGCGGGTCAGGCGCTCGTACACCTGTTCATTGACGGCCGCCGCAGTGGCTTTCCACCACGCTTCGGGAGAGGCTTTCTGTTCGCTTGTTCCCAAGGTAGAACGCAGGTGACGCACGATACTCGCCTTGAGCTGATCTTTATCCAGTTGGAGATCCTGGTCTGTCTTCTTCTTGGTAGCCATAAACCATATTCCTTCGTTACAAATAAAATTGTTATCCCGCTTGCGGGACCGGCGCTGTTGTTATCTCAAAATATGTACCGGCGTGAGAATACTAACTAAAGCGGCAGAATTAAAAGTTAACGCAAGTCACACTTTAACCGATAAAAACAGCCTGAAAAGCTTGAAAACCCTTTCCTTAAATTGATCGCACAAAAACAAACATTCCCTTTATTATCATAAGCTTAATGAAAAAATAAAAATATTCTGGCATGAATAGGTTTTCAGAGATTGCCAAGCCTTGAAAATCCCTGAAAATAGGCAGCAAGACGGCACATTGAAACCGGTTTCAATGTGCCTGAAAAATTACCGTATAAATATGAAGCAATCATTGCATCCTTAAAGATGTGCTTTGAACTGATTGCTCAATGGATCGTAATGGTACCCAATCTGATCCAGACGCCCTGCCAACTGCTCTTCACTCATATCGTAATAGGCCAGCAGCTCCTCCAACCCGTCACACTCAAGCCTTAGCTTCTCATTGATGATGCCCAGCAAGATGTTGGCATCAAGACGTTGCAAGGTACTGATATCCATGGCGGCACCTCCTGTAAATGACCTGTATAACCATGGGCGGTTACGCAAGGTTTGTCCATAGTACGAAAAACACCCAACCAGCTTTATATTAAATAGTGTTTAAAAACATAACCTTACTAACGACACATGCCAACACCATCACATTTTTCAGCAAAAACACCTTGTCACTGCCACAGGATAGAACTACTGTATACACATACAGCTTGGATATTCATACAGGAACCCCATATATGAACCAGCCCCTGCACTCACTGCCCTTTGCGATGAATCGTGTCATGAGCAAGCCCTGGCCAACCAGAACCGCCTGCAAAGCGGAGTTGGCTCATTATGGTGTGACTATCCAGTCTGATGATCAGTTTCTGAGCGAGCTGACCAAGCTTGGGGAGGCTCATACCGGCTGGATCTTGTTGATCGCCCCGCCGGGACGCCCCACAGTCAGCCGTCTGGAAGAGCGAGGTATCGATCCCAAGAGAGTGCTGGTGGTACATAGCCCCAAAATCAAGAACTGGCAGCAAACCCTGGAGCGCAGTCTGGGCAATGGTCACTGCGCCGCCGTATTTACCTGGCTACCCGAGCAGATCGAGCTGGATCACGTCAAGCTGCAGCGACTGGGACAGCAATCTGGCGTACTCACCCGCTTCTTTGGCGCGAAACGGACTAACCTCGGCACACCTCTGCTGGCCTATTCAGAGCAAGATATCTATCTCAATCATTAAGACAAAAAACGAACGCCTACGCAGGCTCTCCCGCGGGTCGCAGTGACAGAAGGGCGCAAACAATATGTGACCAGCGGCTTTATTTGAAAGACAAGCGTGCAACAGCCTGACGGTAGGCATCGGAGATCATTTGACCCTGCTTGCTGCAAGCAGACAAACATCAAAAGATGTAACGGATAAAGAAGCAGAAAATAAAACCTGAACTGGACAATCATGCAGCCCAAGTATTCAAACCTGTGGGACTTCCTGCCCACCAGCGAACCCGTTTGAGCAATATGATGAGGCTGAAAGTCATTGCATTCATTTGAGCTGATCACGACAAATTTCCCCCCGGAGTGACCCTCTCCTTGAAATACCGGGTAACAAGGGGTATAACCACGCGTTTTATCAGGTGTAATAAGTGAGCGGTATGATGCAAGCCCCCTTTTGGCAGACCAAGAGTCTGCAGCAGATGACTGAATCCGAATGGGAATCCCTCTGCGATGGTTGCGGAAAATGCTGCCTCAACAAGCTGATCGATGAAGATACCGACGAACTGGTTTTCACCAATGTCGCCTGCAATTTGCTTAACACCAAGACCTGTCAGTGCTCTGATTACGCCAATCGTTTCAAAAAAGAGCCTGACTGTCTGCAGATCACCCATGACAAGATCGCCGAATATGACTGGCTCCCCTCAACCTGCGCATATCGCCTGCTGTCTGAAGGTGACGCTCTTCCAGAGTGGCATCCTCTGCTGACCGGCAGTCGTTCCGCGATGCATCAGGCTGGTCAATCCGTCCGTGGCAAAGTCATTCACGAGGATCAGGCGGGTGAATGGATCGATCACATCATCACCTGGGCCAGCTGACACGCTCAACCCGCTATTCTCCAGAGGCAAGGGCTGCACAATGTGCAGCCCTTGTTGTTTCTGCATGCAGGGTTTGTAGTGTGTTGGCTTAAGCCCCACTCATATCTGGCAGGCTAAACCTGACCCCTTCTCCCAACTACACATTTGGGAAGTAGGCAGAGACTGATGCCATAGTCACAGGCTTACGGGTATTGCTTTATACACACGATGTCGTCTCTCTTCACCCCGAATCCTGATAAGCCTGTTCCACGATCTATAGCAACACTGATGCAATGGCAGGCAAAGCAACCGCCTATCCCCTTAGAGCGTGAATAACGCGTTATCGCATTACAGGCTGTGCCAAGTTCAATCCTGATGAACACCTGCGCCATAGCACTGTTCAAATACCCCATGACAACTGTCAGGTGAATACCATCTCCATACATGTTGTGATTACGATGGAACTGGATGTAAGCCTACTCCCCTGAATCACACGCATAAAAAAACCGGCGCCTTGGCGCCGGTTTTTGCTCACTATGTCTCGATTACAGAGAAGCAGTGAAGGTACGGGTGATGACGTCTTGCTGTTGCTCTTTGGTCAAAGAGTTGAAGCGAACGGCATAACCGGATACGCGGATGGTCAACTGCGGATATTTCTCCGGGTTTTCCATGGCGTCCAGCAGCATTTCACGGTTCATCACGTTAACGTTCAGGTGCTGACCACCCTCTACGTTGGATTCGTGGTGGAAGTAACCGTCCATCAGGCCAGCCAGGTTGGCTTTCTGGGCTTCCATATCTTTACCCAGTGCGTTCGGAACGATGGAGAAGGTATAGGAGATACCATCTTTAGCGTAAGCGAACGGCAGCTTGGCTACGGAAGTCAGGGAAGCAACAGCACCCTTCTGGTCACGACCGTGCATCGGGTTGGCACCCGGGCCGAACGGAGCACCAGCACGACGGCCATCCGGGGTGTTACCGGTCTTCTTGCCATATACCACGTTGGAGGTGATGGTCAGAACAGACTGGGTAGCAACAGCACCACGGTAGGTGTTCAGCTTCTGAATCTTCTTCATGAAGCGCTCAACCAGGTCACAGGCGATATCATCGACGCGAGCGTCGTTGTTACCGAACTGCGGGTATTCGCCTTCGATTTCGAAGTCGATGGCAACGCCATCTTCGTCACGAATCGGCTTGACCTTGGCGTACTTGATGGCAGACAGGGAGTCAGCGGCTACAGACAGACCAGCGATACCACACGCCATGGTGCGATATACGTCACGGTCGTGCAGCGCCATCAGAGAGGCTTCGTAGCTGTACTTGTCGTGCATGTAGTGGATGATGTTCAGCGCAGCAACGTATTGCTTGGCCAGCCAATCCATGAAGTGGTCCAGACGATCCATTACGTCGTTGTAGTCGAGGTACTCGGACTTGACCATCTCGGTTTTCGGACCGACCTGGATCTTGAGCTTCTCGTCCATACCACCGTTGATTGCATACAGCATGGTCTTGGCCAGGTTGGCACGAGCACCGAAGAACTGCATCTGCTTGCCAACGATCATCGGGGATACACAGCAAGCGATGGCGTAGTCATCGTTGTTGAAATCCGGACGCATCAGATCGTCGTTCTCGTACTGAACGGAAGAGGTCTCGATGGATACCTTGGCACAGTACTTCTTGAAACCGACCGGCAGCTTCTCGGACCACAGGATGGTCAGGTTCGGCTCAGGGGACGGGCCCATGGTGTACAGGGTGTTCAGCATACGGAAGCTGTTCTTGGTGACCAGAGTACGGCCATCAACGCCCATACCAGCCAGGGTCTCGGTCGCCCACATCGGGTCGCCGGAGAACAGTGAATCGTATTCCGGAGTACGCAGGAAGCGAACCATACGCAGCTTCATGACCATGTGGTCCATCAGCTCCTGGGCTTCTTGCTCGGTGATCAGGCCTTTCTGCAGGTCACGCTCGATGTAGATATCCAGGAAGCTGGAGGTACGACCGAAGGACATGGCAGCACCGTTCTGGGACTTGACTGCCGCCAGGTAGGCGAAGTAGGTCCACTGTACGGCTTCTTTGGCGTTCTTGGCCGGTACGGAGATATCGCAACCGTACTTGGCAGCCATCACCTTCATCTGTGCCAGGGCACGGTGCTGCTCGGAGATCTCTTCGCGCAGACGGATGGTGGCTTCCAGGTTGACGCCGTTTTCCAGGTCAGCTTGCAGGGACTTGAACTGGGCCAGTTTGTCGGCCATCAGGAAGTCAACACCGTACAGAGCAACACGACGGTAGTCACCGATGATACGGCCACGGCCGTAGGCATCCGGCAGACCGGTGATAACACCAGACTTGCGGCAGTTCAGGATGTCTTTGGTGTAAACGTCAAACACGCCCTGGTTGTGAGTCTTGCGGTATTCGGTGAAGATCTTCTCGACCATCGGGTCCAGTTGACGACCGTACACTTCGCAAGAAGTTTTAACCATCTTGATACCGCCGTTGGCGATGATGGCGCGCTTCAGCGGCTTGTCAGTCTGCAGACCAACGATCTGCTCCAGGCTCTGATCGATATAACCGGCATCGTGTGCGGTAATGGTGGAGGGCAGGTCAGTATCAAAATCAACCGGCGCATGAGTGCGGTTTTCGATTTTGATCCCTTCCATGACCTTGTCCCACAGCTTGGTGGTCGCTTCGGTCGCGCCAGCCAGGAAGGACTCGTCACCTTCATACGGGGTGTAGTTCTTCTGGATGAAGTCACGGGTGTTGACAGAGGTCTGCCATTCACCGGCCGCGAAGCCTTCCCATGCTTTTTGGAACTGTTCGTTAAGTTCTGCCATTTTTCATTACCTCACACGGTATTGATGTAGTATCCCGCAATCATCCTTAATGATGACGACGGAAGATAAACCAGTAAGTCAGACCAACCATCACGCCACCACCGATGATATTGCCGATGGTCACGGGGATGAGGTTGTGTAGGACGAAGTTGGATACGGTCAGGTCAGCAAAGGTTGCCGGATCCTGGCCGATGGCCTGCCAAAATTCCGGACTAGCCACGCTGTGGATAGCGATACCAACCGGAATCATAAACATGTTTGCGATGCTGTGCTCGAAACCTGAGGCAACGAACATGGCAACCGGCAGCAGCATAACCACTACCTTGTCAGTCGCGCTGCGGGCACCAAAGGCCATCCATGCAGCAAGACATACCATCAGGTTACAGAGGATACCCAGCGCCACCGCTTCGAAGAAGGTGTGGTGAATTTTGTGTTGGGCCACTTTGAGGGCGTTAAGGCCCCACTGACCGTCTGCTGCCGTGTACTCGGCAGAAACGATGATCAGCGCCACCATCAGCAGACCGCCAATCAGGTTACCGAAGTAGACCAGACCCCAATTCTTGAGCAGCTGAGCCCAGCTGATGCGATTGGCAGCCTTGGCCACCAGTGTCAGGGTGGTGGAGGTGAACAGCTCGGCACCGAGCAGCACACAGAGAATAAGTCCGAGAGAGAAGCAGAGACCGCCAACCAGCTTGGCCATACCCCAAGGCATGGAACCGGTTCCGGTCGTCACTGTGATGTAGAAGATAAATGCGATGGCGATGAAAGCGCCTGCGGTAATGGCCAGTGGAATGACCTTGTATGCCGGCTTGGTAGCCTTGGCATAGGTGATGTCTTCAGCCAGTGCAGCGATGGCTTCGGGCTTGAGACAATCGAATGGAGATTCAGCTTTCAATTATTTTCTACCTGAATGTTTTGCCTGTTGAAATCATAACAAAGGGCCAAATAGCCAAAATTGACATTGATCAAGTTTATCAGAGTGCGAATGTAATTTTACTACAAATATTTTAGTGCGATGGCTTCGCCACTTTACACCATGTATCAGCTGAAACAGAAATATCACATTTTTAATGCAATGATTTTAAAGAATTTATTTTCGATCATGGAAATATGGTATTGGCAAGATATCTTTGCAGATCGACAGCACATCCCCTGCCCTGCCATCAACCCCCTTAGGGGTATTTTTTGTTTTTTATTTCATCTTTGAATAACTATCCCGTGCCTTGCCGCACGATAAACAGAAGGGGCCACACGGCCCCTTCCTTTACAGCAACGATCACGCCCAGTGATGGGCTCGCTTGGCCTTCTGCAGCTTCTCGTAGGCCGCCAGCAGCTTCTGGTGCAGTGGGAACTGGGAGAGCGACAGATCGGCCGCCTCCAGCCCGTGGAAGCGTGCTTCGCCAGTGGCGTTGGCCCATGCCTGTGCCAGCGTCTCTTCACCATACATGCGAGTGAAGACGGCGCGATACTGCTCCGGATCCCGCTCCTCGTCGAGGAACAACTCGACGCAGGCACGCAGGGCGCGGTAGTAGCTGGCACGCTCGGCAGTAAACACCGACTGGTTGAACTCCATGGTCCAGTCGATGAGATCCAGTGCGGTCTCCAGCTCACCGGCGGCCAGCGCCAGCATGGCTTTCAGCTCGCCAACGCGCAGGGTGTGCAGCGCGGTCCCCTTGGCAGCGGCGATGCCCAGCAGCTCGCGTACACGGGTACGCTCGTCGTGCCCCTCTTCATCCAGTTGATCAAAAAACGCCATGTACTGCTCGGCATCCCAATCAAGTGATGGCAGTGCCAGGATCACTTCGCGCAGGTTGGCGCCCATATTGTTGTTGGCCAGCAACAGATCTTCGGCCGGATAGATGTCGGACATGCCGGGCACCAGAATGCGGCAGGCGTAGACACCCAGATGCTCGTAGTCGGCGATATAGACCGGCTGCTCCAGCTCATGGAAGATGCCGATCAGGTGATCGAACTCCTCCTGCGAGGTGCCACGGAAGTCCCAGTCGGCAAACTCGAAGTCCGCATCCTGCTTGAACAGATCCCAGCTGATAAGGCCCGAGGAGTCGATGAAGTGGGTCTCGAGGTTGTGGTGATCCGCCACCTGCTCGTTGTCGAATGACGGCGGCACAAACACGTCGAGATCCTTGAGACCACGGCCCTGCAGCAGCTCGGTGACGGTCCGCTCGAAGGCCACTTCGAAGCGCGGGTGGGCACCGAAGGAGGCAAAGCAGGTGCCATTGCTCGGGTTGAGCAGCACCACACAGATGACCGGATAACGGCCACCCAAAGAGGCATCGAAGCTGTAAATGGGGAAACCTTCCGCTTCGAGCGCCGCGATGGAGGCGGCAATCCCCGGATAACGGGCAATCACCTCGTCCGGGATCAACGGCAGGCTGATGGCCTCGGCGATGATCTTGTTCTTCACGTGGCGCTCGAACACTTCGGAGAGCGCTTGAGTGCGCGCTTCGGTCTTGGTGTTGCCAGCACTCATGCCGTTGGAGACATAGAGGTTGCCGATGATGTTCATCGGGATGTAGACGGTCTCGTGATCTGACTGGCGCTCGAACGGCAAGGCGACGATACCGCGCTCCTCGTTGTTTGACTGCAGATCCACCAGCATGTCGGCGGTCACTTCACCGTCCGGGTTGTAGAACTTGCGGGTGAAGCTGTCTAGCAGACCGGCCGGGAACTGGTCACCCTCGATGGGGAACCACTTCTCGTTCGGGTAGTGAACGAAATCGCCGTTGGCGACCTGCTCGCCCAGATAGAAGTCGGCGAAGAAGTAGTTGGTGGAGAGACGCTCGAAATATTCGCCAAGGGCAGACGCGAGTGCCGCCTTCTTGCTGGCACCCTTGCCGTTGGTAAAGCAGAGGGCGCACTCTTTGTCCCGAATATGCACCGACCAGACGTTCGGCACGGGGTTGAGCCAGGAGGCCTCTTCAATATCAAAGCCCAGAGCTTGCAGCTTGGTCTGGAAGCGTTCGATGGAGTCTTCCAGCGCCGCGTCCTTGCCGGGAATAAAAGTGTGGTCAGTCATCACGATATCCTGATTTTTATTGGCTCATGTTCGGCCGCAGATAATAGCAGGGGTCGGCAGCTTTGGCAGGACAAAAATCAGCAAACAGGGATGAGTCGCACGGTGAGAAACCGGCTTGCCCCCTCTCCCCCGCCACAAACAGCACGGGCCCGGGGATTGCCCGGGCCCCCTGGTTACGCGACGCGATAAACCGTCAGAGCTGCTTGCCCTGGCTGGCGATCACCTGGCTGTACCAGTGGAAGCTCGCCTTCTTGATCCGGCGAAGGGAGCCCCCCTGCTCGTCACGCTCCACATAGACGAAGCCGTAGCGCTTCTGGTAGCCGTTGAGCCAGCTCAGGATGTCGGTGAACGACCAGGCGCAGTAGCCGAGCAATTCCACCCCATCCTGCATCGCCTCCTGGCACGCCTTTACGTGGCTGCGCAGGTAATCGATGCGGTACTCATCGTTCACTTTGTCGCCCGCCTCCAGCTTGTCGAACTCGCCAAGACCGTTCTCGGTGATCATCAGCGGCAGACCATAACGGGAAGAGAGGCGACGCAACGCGATGCGCATCCCGGTCGGGTCGATGGCCCAGTCCCAGTTGCTGGTTTCCAGGTGCGGATTGGGCGCCGTCTTGTAGAGGCCGGGGATGCCGCTCGATGGCGTAGTACCCTTCTTGCCGGTGGTGTTGATCCGCTGCAGGGTCTGACCGCCCAAGGGGTTATCGGTGTAGGTCAGGGTGTAGTAGTAGTTGACGCCGATGTAGTCGGGCGTCCCCTCGCGCAGCAGCTCCATATCGCCCGGCAGGATCTCCGGCGCCTCACCGTTTTCCCGCAAGTAAGCGAGCGCCGCCTGCGGATAGCGGCCAAAGCAGTAGGCATCCAGCCACCAGAGGTTGTTGAACTCCTCGGCGTTCTCGTAGGCCAGCATATCTTTCGGATCGCACGACGCCGGATAGGCAGGAGAGTAAGCAAAGCTCGGGCCGATGAGGCCATTTGGCACATGCTGGCGAAACGCCTTGATCACCCGGGCGTTGGCCAAAAACGCGATATGGTTGGCGGCAAAGAAGCGCTTGCGATCCTGCACAGCGGGCGGATGGGTGCCGAGCTGATAGGCGTTAGTCAGGTTGTAGTTCTGCTCGTTAAGCGACACCCAGTACTTCACCTTGCCGGCAAAGCGCTGATAGAGGGTCACGCAGTAGCGCTCGAAATCCTCGATAATGCGTCGGTCTTCCCAACCGCCGTACTCATCCTGCAGCGCCTGCGGCAGATCCCAGTGATAAAGGGTCAGTACCGGCTCGATCTGGTGGGCCAAGAGGGTGTCGATCAGCTTCTCGTAGAAGGCCAGACCCGCCTCGTTCACCTCCCCCCGACCGGTGGGATAGATGCGCGGCCAGCTCACCGAGAAGCGGTAAGCCTTGAGCCCCATCTCGGCCATCAGCGCCACGTCCTCTTCCATGCGGTGGTAGTGATCCACCGCCACATCGCCGTTGCTCCCCTCAAAGGTCTTGCCCGGCAGCTTGGTGAAGAGATCCCACACCGAGGGCCCCTTGCCATCGGCATTCCACCCCCCCTCCACCTGATAGGCGGCGGAGGCGGCACCCCACAGAAAATCGCTCGGGAAGTCGTTGAACTTGTGGTGATGCACCTGGTGTTGCTCCTTCTGCGCTGATGGTGTCAACCATCTCTGATAACTCGATGCCCCCTGTCGGGGCACCCGAAATGAATTGGCATAAGCATCCTTCACTTCTAAAATTCCGTCCAATGACAAATTTGACCACTCAACATTCCCAACAGGAATGAAAGGAGCCCTGATGGAGCTACGGGATCTGAAAGCCTTCGTCACTCTGGGGGAGGTACTGCACTTCGGCCAGGCGGCGGTACGTCAACACGTTACCCAGTCGGCCCTGAGCAAACAGATCAGGCGGCTGGAGGAGGAGCTGGGCGGCGAGCTGTTCGAGCGCAACGCCAGTACCACTCGCCTCACCGGACTGGGCAGGGCGCTGTATGAGGATGCCCGCGCTGTGGTCATCCAGAGCGAGCAGCTCTCGCGCACCGCCCGCGACGTGCTGGCGGGCAATGTCGGCACCCTGCGCATCGGCTTTGGCGTGGCCACCAAAATCCTGGTGCCCGCGGCCATCGCCCGTTTTCGCGCCGAGCGGCCGCAAGTGACCATCGAGCTCAACGATCTCTCCACCCACCACCAGCTGCTGGCGCTCAGTGAAGGCAAGCTGGATCTCGGTTTTTGCCGCCTGCCCGCCCCCAAGGGGTGGCACGCCCTGCCGGTGGTCGAAGCCCACTTTGTCGCCGTACTGCCCGCCAGCTACCGCGATGTGAGGGAGTTGGCGGATCTGGTGGACAAGCCGCTGGCGATCCTGCGTCGGGACAAGGCCCCGTCGTTTTACGATCACCTGATGAACTATCTGGCCCAGAGCGGGCTGCGTTTTCGCGATATCCAGTACGTCAACGACTTCGCCGCAGGCGTCGCCACCGCGGCGGCAGAGATCGCCTGGACCCTGGTCCCCTCCTCCACCACCATAGAGCACCCGGATGTACTCACCCTCCCCCTTAGAGATGGGGAAGCCTGCTGGACCATTGGCCTTATCCGTCCGCCCCACAGCAAGGGGCCCTTGATCGATGCCTTCTGGGCAACCATCGCCGATATGACGCCAAGATAGACACGCCGATGGCAAACAGCAGATGGCGGCAACGCATCAACGATAGCGTTCGACGATACGCGCCAACTCGCCGCTTTGTCGCAGCTGTTGCAGGGCACGGTTGAACTCGGTTATCCGGGTATTGAAGCGGGAGTGCTTGCCGATGCAGAGATTGAACGGGGTAGAGGCAAGCTGCAGCGGCACCTCGACCACCTGCCCGGACAATCCCAGCTGGTTGAGTTTGAAACGTGCCACCAGTGGGTCGGTCACCATCAGGTCCCCCCGACCCGCCGCCAGCATTTTGAAAACATTATCGACATTGATGGTGTGATGAACGGTGAAGCCCGCCAGGTTCTCCTTGCCCCAGCCGTTACCGAAATAGTCGAGAAAGGTAAGTGATTTGAAGTCGCTCAAGCGGCTGGCACGCTGAAAATCGCTCATCCGGGGGTGGCCAAGCCGGGTAAATACCGTCAAAACCGTCGTGGTAACGGGCTCCTCCACCACCAATGTGTAAGAGCGGCGCTCCCGGGTGGCGATGGTGACAAAGCCATCGGCCTGCGCCATCCGCACCAGTTTTTGCGCCCGTTGCCACGGATAACCTTCATGGCGCACCCGCAGCCCCATCTGCGCTGCCACCCGATCCATCACGTCTATCATCAGCCCGCGCATCCTGCCCTGTTCGTCACGCCACGAATATGGGGCAAAGTCGTCAAAGTAGACCATCTTCAACTCGGCCGCTGGTGCCGCCCATGCACTCTGCCACATCAGCAATCCCCACAGGATTGCGCTCCCCAGACTGACTCTCATGGCCGCGACTCCATCCACTTCTGCCAACTCTGAGCCTAGTGCAAAGCGGGCTGCGGCAAGGTTCAGGATCCAGTGGAAAAGTGGCCAACGAAAAAAGAGAGAGGAAGCAATGGCTTCCCCTCTCTCGTTCGTTTGTCAGCACGCCACCTTACCGATGGCGGTCACGGCTAGCCGGTTACGCCAGCTCGGCCCGCAGCGCCCTGGTGGCATCGACCATCACCTTGAGGGCGGCCTCAGTCTCTTCCCAGCCCCGGGTCTTGAGGCCGCAATCCGGGTTGACCCAGAGCCGCTCGGCCGGGATCTGCTTGGCCGCCTTGCGCAGCAACCCCTCAATCCAGCTCTGGCTCGGCACGTTCGGCGAGTGGATGTCGTAGACGCCCGGGCCAATCTCGTTGGGGTAGTTGAAGCGTTCGAACGCTTCGAGCAGCTGCATCTGGCTGCGGCTGGTCTCGATGGTGATCACATCCGCATCCAGCGCCGCCACCGCCTCGATGATGAGGTTGAAGTCGCTGTAGCACATGTGGGTGTGGATCTGGGTGCGGTCCGCCACCGGGCTTGCGCTCAGACGGAAGGCGCGCACCGCCCAGTCGAGATAGGCCTGATGATCCTGCTTGCGCAGGGGCAAGCCTTCGCGGATCGCCGGTTCGTCGATCTGGATGATCTTGATGCCGGCGGCTTCCAAGTCAGCCACCTCGTCGCGAATGGCCAGCCCGATTTGCAGGGCGGACTGCTCGCGGCTCACATCTTCCCGCGGGAAGGACCAGCAGAGGATGGTCACAGGGCCAGTCAGCATACCCTTCACCGGCTTGTCGGTCAGGCTCTGGGCAAATCGGGTCCATTCGAGCGTCATGGGAGTCGGGCGGTCAATATCGCGGGTGATCACCGGCGGCTTGACGCAGCGGGAGCCATAGCTCTGTACCCAACCGAAGCGGGTGATGGCAAAGCCATCCAGCAGCTCACCGAAATACTCCACCATGTCGTTGCGCTCAGCCTCACCATGTACCAACACATCCAGCCCGATGGCCTCCTGACGCGCGATGGCATCGCGGATCTCGGCCTTAATGCCAGCCTCGTAGGCACTGTCATCGATGCGACCGGAGCGCCAATCCTGCCGCAACACCCGGATCTGGGAGGTCTGCGGGAAGGAGCCGATGGTGGTGGTGGGCAGCAGCGGCAGCTTGAGATCCGAGCGCTGCAGCTCGGCCCTGACCGGATAGGGGCTGTGGCGATCAAAATCGCTGTTGGTGAGGCTGGCGAGCCGTGACTGCACCGCTTTTTTGTGCACCCGGCTGTCGGACTCCCGATCCACGATGGGCTGGCTGTAGGCGGTGATTTTGTCGAGCTCGCCCCCATCCAGATACTCTCTGAGCAGTCCCAACTCGAAACATTTTTGCAAGGCGAAGGCGAACCAGCTGCGGGTCTGGGGATCCAGCTCCTGCTCCAGAGTCAAATCCACCGGGCTGTGCAGCAATGAGCAGGATGAGGCCACCCAGAGCCGCTCGCCGAGTTTGGCTTTCAGTGCCTTCAGAGTCGGCGCCAGCTTGGCCAGATTGGCACGCCAGACGTTGCGGCCGTTGATCACCCCGGCTGAGATGACCCACTGGGCGGGCAGATGCGGCAACAGGGTCTCCAGCTGCTCGGGGGCGGCCACCAGATCCAGATGCAGGCCATCTACCTTGAGGCTGGTGATGATGTCGCGCTGATGGGCCACCGAGCCGAAATAGGTGGTGAGCAACAGCTTGCAGGGGCCGCTCAAGCGCTCGTAGGCGTTGAGGTAGGCCAGCCGCCACTCGTCCGGCAAGTCCAGCGTCAGCGCAGGTTCATCGATCTGTATCCACTCCACTCCCTGGGCGGCCAACTTGGCCAGGATCTCCTGATAGACGATGAGCAGGCGATCGAGCAGTTCAAGGCGGGAGAAGCCGCTCTCTTTCTCCTTGCCGAGCCACAGATAAGAGACCGGCCCCAGCAGCACCGCCTTGACCGGCAGCCCCAGCGACTTGGCCTCTTCGACCTCGTCAAACAGCTGGCGCCAGCCCAGCTTGAAGCGCTGATCACGGCTGAATTCAGGCACCAGATAGTGATAGTTGGTGTTGAACCATTTGGTCATCTCGGCGGCAGCCGCCGCCGGGCCGGTCGGCGCACGACCGCGGGCCACCCGGAACAGGGTGTCGAGATCGGTCTCGCCATGACGGTGACGGGCAGGCACCGCATCCACCAGCAGGCTGGTGCCGAGCACCTGATCATACCAGGCAAAGTCGCCCACCGGCAGCAGATTGACCCCGGCGCCGTGCTGGGCCTGCCAGTGGCGTTCACGCAGCGTCTTGCCCACGGCAACGAGTTCGGCCTGAGTGGTCTCGCCACGCCAGTAGGATTCGAGGGCAAATTTCAGCTCGCGCTTGGCGCCGATACGGGGGAAGCCCAGGGTGTGTGCTCGTGTCATAGGTTCATTTCCTTATGCTCATTCATCTGATGGAAACTGGATGGTTTAGCCATCCAGATGTTTACACATCCAAAATGACAAGATAAGGTGACGCTGGCTATTGAATCCTCTTCAAGTGGCTCTCAAATAATCCTCAACTGACCGCCAATCAGGTTCACCGCGAGGATACAGAGGCCGATTTTTACAGGTGCAAAAGGTGGCGGAGTCAAGAAACGCAGCAGGGTAACCGCCGGCCGCAACCTCAGCGCCATACGCAATCTCACAAGGAGCCATCTTATGGCAGTGCCAAGCAATGCAGGGATAGAGATCAAACACTTGAAAACATTGACCGCGCTGGCCGAGCAGGGCTCGCTGGCCGGTGCGGCGCTGACCCTCAACCTCACCCAGTCCGCCCTCTCCCACCAGCTCAAAGAGCTGGAGACCCGCCTCAATCTGGAGCTTTACCTGCGCAAAAGCCGCCCGCTGGTGCTGACCGCGGCAGGCAGCCAGCTGCTCGCCCTCGCCCGTCAGGTACTGCCCGCCCTGGCCCAGACCGAGAAGCAGTTGCAGGCCTTGCAGAGCGGCGATGCGGGCAGGCTGCATCTGGCGCTCGATTGCCACAGCTGCATCCAGTGGCTACTGCCGCTATTGCCAGATTTTCGCCGCCAGTGGCCTGGGGTGGATCTGGAGGTGGAGTCGGTGCCGGGCTTTGATGCCATCAATGCCCTGCTCGGCGGCCAGCTCGACCTGCTGCTCACCTCCGATGTGCAGGCCCGCGGCGATCTCCACTTCGAGCCGCTGTTTGCCTTCGATCTGACTCTGGTGATGGCGCCGTATCACCCCCTCTGCCACCAGAGCCGCATCGAGCCGAGCGATCTGGGGCCGGAGGTGCTGCTGGTCTATCCGGTGGAGCGCAGCCGCATGGATATCTTCAGCCGCTTTTTGCAACCCGCCGGGGTGGAGCCCGCCCGCTGCAAGCCGGTGGACAACACCTCGGTGATGCTGCAGATGGCCGCCGCCGGCCTCGGCGTCGCCGCCTTGCCACGCTGGGCCAGCGACGAGTTTGTCAGACAGGGGATGCTCTGCGCCCGCCCCCTCGGCAGCGGTATCCGTCGCCATATGTACGGCGCGGTGCGGGCCGCCGATCGGGATCAAGCCTGCCTGCAGAGCCTGTTCGAGCGCATTCGCCGCAAGATGGAGGGATAGCTCTCCTCAGCGTGGCTGACCGACCTCTGCCAGCAGTGCAGGCAACTGCACCTTGATGAAGTCGATGAGGGCCCTGACCGCCGGTGACAGACCGCGCCGCGCGGGATAGAGCATCACCAGCTTGCCATCTTTGGGACGCCACTCGGGCAGCAGTTGTTGCAGCCGCCCATCCGCCAACTCACTCACACAGGCGTAAAGTGGCAAGCCCACCATCCCGAGCCCCGCCAGCGCCGCCTGTTTGAGGGTTTGCACATTGTCGCTGCGCAGCAGCACATTGACCACCACCTCCTCACTCTCCCCACTGTCGTGCCGCAGCCGCAGCAGATCGGCCTGACGCTCCAGCGAGCTGAAAAGTAGGGCATCCTCTCCTTCCAGCTGCCGTGGATGCGCCAGCGCATTGTGGCGCGAGAGCCACGCCGGGGTCGCCAGCACGCCCCACTGCACCGTACAGAGCGGCACCTGCACCAAGCTGGAGGGGGGCTGCTCGAAGGCCACCCCGCGGATCACCACATCCAGCCCCTCCTCCAGCAGATCCACCTGCCGGTTGCTGGCTTGCACGGCGAGCCTCACCTTGGGGTATTGCGCCATAAAAGCGGGCAGCAAGCGAGCAAGCAGCGCATCGGCAATGGTAATGGGCACGCTGATCCGCACCAGACCGCTCGGCTCCTGCTGCCGTTGCCGCACAGCCGCCTCTCCGGCCTGCGCCTCGGCCAGCATCGCCTGACAGTGGCGATAGAGCACCTCACCGGCATCGGTCAGGCTGAGCTGGCGTGAGGTACGTTGCAGCAGACGGGTATCCAGCCGCTCCTCCAGCAGCCGGATCCGGCGCGAGATCCGCGACTTGGGCACGCCAAGCGCCCGCGCAGCGGCAGTGAATCCCTGTCGCTGTACCACATGGGTGAAGAGATAGAGATCATTCAAATCAAGTTCCAGTGGTGTCATCGGGCAGCCTTGGTCAGGGTGAGGTGCATTTACATCGTTCCATTCATGGAACGATAAGAACCTATTTCACCAGATTGTCGCCATTTTTGCAGCCATCATAATGGCCCTGTCCCCATCAGACGGTTGCTGCGCGGGCAATCCGCCGCACCAGCAAGGGCCGTTTGACTGTTCCGATATCACAAGGAGTTCACCATGAAACTGCGACAAATCTGCTCTGCCACCCTGCTCGGTCTGGCGACCCTGACTGCCACGCTGGCCACCACAGCGACACCGGCTATAGCTGCCGAGGCTGCCAGCCATCCGACTGTATCACCCAACCGCTATCTGGAGATGCTCTCCCGAGACAATGCGGTACTGCTGCTGGTCGACCATCAGGTCGGCTTGCTGAGCGGCGTGCGCGACACCACGGTGGGCGAGCTCAAGCACAACGTGGTGGCGCTGGCCAACGCCGCCCGCGCCCTCGGCGTGCCGGTGATCGTGACCGCGACCATGCCCGATGGCATGTGGGGCCCCACCATGCCCGAACTGACCAGTGCCCTGCCGGATGTGAAGGTGATCAACCGCACCGTCATCAACGCCTGGGACGATCCCGCCGTGCACGCCGCCATTGAGAAGACCGGCCGCAAACAGCTGATCATCGCCGGGGTATCCCTCGAGATCTGCGCCAGCTTCCCGGCCCTCTCTGCCAAGGCTGCCGGCTATGATGCCCGGGTGGTGCTCGATGCTTCCGGCACCTTCAACGAAGCCAAGCGCACCACTGGGCTGCAACGCTTGCTGGGGGCCGGTATCCCGGTCACCGACTACGCCTCTGCCGCGGTCGAGATGCTACGCAGCAACGTCGACCCCAAGGCGCACGATGTCTACAACGCCCTCGACATGCCTTTCGCCACCCTGGTGTGGCAGATGCAAGAGGGTGCCAAGAAGTCGTAACTCGCCCGCCTTCGGTCAGATGACCGAAGGCTTCTTTATGTCTTCAAGAGGTTATATCGATGACCAGACGCCTGACTCTCTCCGCCCCCGTCAAGGGCCAACCGCTGCGCATTGGCAGCGGCTTTGAAGCCAGCCATTTTGGCGAACACTTTTTCAACGGTCTGATAGACCCCGTGGTGATGGCGGATCACTTCCAGATGACCGCCCCCACCTTCGAGCCCCATCCCCACGCCGGGATCTCTGCCGTCACCTATCTGTTCGAGGATTCGACGAGCCCCCACGTCAACTACGACTCCCTCGGCAATCAGGGCCCCATCGAACCGGGGGCGCTCCACTGGCTGGCGGCCGGGCGCGGGGCCGTGCATACCGAGCAGCCGGAAGGGGCATCGCCCTATGTCCACGCCCTGCAAATCTTCGTCAACCTGCCTGCCCGTCAGAAGATGGCGTCGCCTTTTGCCATCCACGCAGCCGCTGCCACCATCCCCGAGTTTCATGACGAAGGGGTGCGAGTACGGCTGGTCGCAGGCCACAGCAACGGGATAACGGCACCACACTCGGCAGAACTGCCCCAACCCTTTACCCTGCTCGATGGCCATTGCGCGCCCGGCAACCGCTTCACCCATCTGCTGGCGGCAGGCTGGAATGCCATGATCTATCCCCTGACCGGATCGCTGACCCTGCAGGCGGAGGGAGAGCGGCACTTCATCCCGGCAGGTCACGGGATGGGTGTCAGCCTGCCTGCCGATGGCGGCGAGGCGGTGGCTCTGCAACTGGAGGCCACCGAGCGCTGCCACTTCGTGCTGCTCTCAGGCCAGGCGCTCAATGAACCCCTGGTCAAACATGGCCCCGTCGTCATGAACAGCCACGACGCCATTGCAGATCGGCTGCATGCCTATCAGCGCGGCGAATTTGGTCAGCTCAACGATGAGTGGCTGCGCAACGGCCAATATCGGCCATGAGCACGCTCGCTGGCCACCAGCCACAAAGCACGCGCTGGCCTCTGGTCTTCCTCGCCATTTTTGCCGGTGCCAGCGGCGCCCTCTGCCTTGGCAAAGTGCCCGCCGTACTCGGCATACTGCGCAACGAGCTGGGGCTGACACTGGTTGAAGCCAGCTATCTCGCCTCAGCTTTCAATACGCTGGCGATCCTCTGCAGTCTCTTTCTCGGCCTGTTGCTGACCCGCTGGAGTGGGCGGCAAACCGGGGTTGTCGGGCTTTTGGTTATCGTCACAGGCGGTGCGTTGGCGCTGCCCGCCACCGGGCTGGCCATGATGCTGCTGTCGCGCATTGTCGAGGGGATTGGCTTTTTGCTGGTCTCGGTGGCTATGCCCGCCTTTATCGTGGCGGTGACCCGGGAGGAGGATAAACGGCTGGCCTTGAGCCTGTGGGCGGTCAACCTGCCTCTCGGGGCGGCGGCGGGTATGCTGCTCACCCCCTGGCTCACGGCGCAAGGTGGCTGGCGGCTGGCCTGGCTGCTCCTGATGATCCCGCAACTCTCTGCCCTGCTGCTTCTGCTCGCCAGTCGCTCAGCAGATAAACTGCGGGTCTGGGCACCCCAAAACTCGATCAACTCGGGCCACCCGCTGCGCCAGCTCACGGTGCTCCGGCAGAAGGCACTCTGGCGCTGCGGGTTGGCGTTCACGCTCTACAGCCTGATGCTCTGGGCGCTCTTTGTCTGGCTGCCAACCATGTTGCAAGGCAGCCCCGGGATTGGCCAAAGCCAGATCGCCCTGCTTTCGGCGCTGGCGGTGGTCGCCAATATTCCCGGCAACCTGATGGGGGCATGGCTGCTGCGCCGGGGCGTAGCGCGAGACCGGCTCATCTGCTGGGCACTGGGTCTGATGGCGCTGTGCGGCATGCTCGCCTTCTGGCCCGGCCTGTCGCCGTGGTGGGCCTATGGATTGTGCCTCGTCCTCTCCCTTTCGGGTGGCATGGCGCCGCCGGCGATCCTCTCGTCTGCGCAGGGAGTGAGTCAGGGGCCGGTGCAACTGGCCATCGTGCAGGGCTTTTTTGTCCAGCTCGCCAACCTCGGTCAGCTGCTGGGGCCCTTGCTGCTGGCGGCCCTGATGACGGACAGCGGCCATTGGGGGAGCGCTCGCTGGCTCTTTCTGGGCGGCTTGCTGCTGGCAATCGGACTCTATCTGTGGCGCCGCCAGCCCATTGGCGGGCAAGAGCCCAACTGACAGCTAGGCCAAGCTGCATTGATATGTGTCAGGAAGTGCCTGCGAAGTAGCTGCGCAGCGCCTCCACCACCCGCCGAACCTTCTCCGGGATCTCCCGCTGCGGCGTGATGGCGTGGATCTCCATCGGCGCCACCCGAAAACCGGGCAACAGTTCGAGCAGACGCCCCTGCGCCAGATCCTCGCCAATCTCTCCCTCCGGCTGCAGCGAGATCCCCTGCCCCGCCAGCGCAAACTGGCGCAAGGGCAACACGTTATTGCAGAGCACCTTGGCCTTGAACCTCACCCTGTGCTCGCCCCCCTTCTCATCGAGCAGCAGCAAACCGTTGCCCAGCATGTCGCCACAGAGCCAGTCGTGAGTCGCCAGATCGTCGGGCGTGCGCGGCGCTCCCTTGCGCGCCAGATAGGCGGGGGCGGCGCAGAGCAGCATCCGGGTCTGTCCCAGTTTGCGGGCCACCAGGGTCGAGTCAGGCAAGGTGCCGACCCGCAGCGCCACATCGATCCGCTCGGCAATCAGATCCCGCTTCTCGTCGTCGGCGATGATCTGGATGGTGAGGCCGGGATGGGCCTGCAACAGCGGCGAGAGGGCCAGAGCCAGCGGCTGGCCCGCCATCCCCACCGGGGCGGTGATCCGCACTTCCCCGAGCAGGGCGTCGCGCACCTCCGAGAGGCGCAGCTCGGTCTCGCTCAGGGTCTGCTGCAACGCCCGGCACCCTTGCCACACCACCTCTCCCGCCTCGGTCAGACTGAGGCGACGGGTGGAGCGATGGAGCAGGGGCAGCCCGAGCAGGCTTTCGAGCTGGCTGATATGCTGACTGACGGCAGAGGGGGTCATGCCAAGGGATTTGGCCGCCCCTGTCATGCTGCCCGCCTCCACCACGGCGGCGAAGATGGCGTAACGTCTGAGCTGTTCCATTATTAAATCCAGCTTATAAGTAAATGCATTTTTGAGGTGATTATTAAATCATAAATGGCAGCGTAGGATAGCCCCATTCCAACAGTGAAGGAGAGTTCCCCATGAAGATTGCCCTGATCGGTGCCAGCGGTTTTGTCGGTTCAGCCATCCTGAACGAGGCCATCAGCCGCGGCCATCACGTCACCGCCATCGTACGCGATGTCAGCAAGGTGGCCGCCCATCCGCAGGTCACCGCCGTGGCGGTGGATGCCCAAAACCCGCAGGCATTGGCCGAGGTGCTCAAGGGGCACGATCGGGTGATCAGCGCCTACAACCCGGGCTGGACCACACCGGATATCTACGACCAGTACCTCAAGGGCGCCAACGCGATTGTCGCAGCAGCCAAAGCGGCCAACAGCTGGCTGCTGGTAGTAGGTGGCGCCGGCAGTCTGGAGGTCGCCCCCGGCGTGCAACTGGTGGATACCCCGGAGTTTCCGGCCGAGTGGAAACAGGGGGCACTGGCGGCCCGTGACGGTCTCACCGCCCTGCGCCGTGAAACCGCTCTCGACTGGCGCTTTGTCTCTCCCCCGGTGTTCCTCGAACCGGGCGAGAAGCGCGGCGGCTATCGGATTGGTGGCGATCAGGTGCTCTTTAGCGGCGAACAGCCTGCCGGGATCACCGCCGGTGATCTGGCCGACGGCGTGCTGAACGAGGTGGAAAAACCGACTCACCTGCGCCAGCGCTTTACCCTGGGTTACTGAGAGCCAGCAGGCGGTTAAGGCCAGAATGCGCGGTCACTCGCCTGTGCTTTCGGTCAGGTGAACACCCGCTCAACCAGAAGGGAGGCATCCGCCTCCCTTCTGTTTTGGTCATTTTTGCCACTGGTAGCTTGCCTCTGGTTATCACTCTCCCCCTCATCGTTGCCCCTTTACCCCGCAATGGCTGCGCAAAAAACCTTCAGCCCATCAGGCACCGAATTCCATTTCGAATTTTGTATATAACTAAGAATAATTTGTTGTTTCCGTCTTATAACACCGAACAGTAGCATCCCCTTTATCCCAGATGGCGCCACACTGTCGCGCCATCCCGTTTGCCGCTTATCAGGTCTGCCAACAGCGGAGGCAGTGCAAGAGATGGCGCCAGAGATAACGAAAGAGTGAGGAGGTGCACATGGAACATTCACCACTGCCGATCATCGATCTGGCTGCCCTCAACGGGGCACCCGACCTGCGTCGCCCTATGTTGGCCAGGCTGGCCGCAGCCGCCCGCGACGTCGGCTTTTTCTATCTGACAGGGCATGGCCTGAGTGATGCCGAGCAGCGGGAAACCCTGGCGCTGGCAGAGCGCTTCTTTGCCCTGCCGGAGCAGGAGAAGCTGGCGGTGCAGATGGTCAACAGCCCCCACTTTCGCGGCTACAACCGGGTCGGTGCCGAGCTGACCCGCCAGCGGCCGGATCTGCGTGAGCAGTTCGATATCATGAACGAGGCGCAAGCCCTGCCTGCGGCCCTGATCCGTGAACCCTGGCAGCGGCTGGTCGGCCCCAACCAGTGGCCAACCGCCCTGCCAGAGATGAAAGCCCATCTGCTGGCGTGGCAAGATCGGCTGAGCGATATCACCCTCACCCTGCTGGCCGCTTTTGCCGAGGTGCTGGAGCAACCGGCCCAAGTGTTTGACGACAGTATTCGCGGCGCCCCCTACCACCACATGAAGCTGATTCACTACCCTGGGCAAGAGGCGGGCAGCAGCAGTCAGGGGGTCGGCGCCCACAAGGATCCCGGCTACCTGACGCTGGTGATGCAGGACAATCACTCGGGGCTTGAGGTCGAGACGGCCGACGGCTGGATCTCCGCGCCCCCCCTGCCGGGAGCCCTGGTGGTCAATATCGGCGAGCTGCTGGAGCTGGCCTCCAACGGCTATCTCAAGGCGACCCTGCATCGGGTGGTAAGCCCGCCGCCCGGCGTCTCGCGCCTCTCCTGCGCCTTCTTTATGGCGGCGCGGCTCGATGCCACCGTGCCCCTGCTCAGCCTCTCCCCCGCGCTGGCGGCGCAGGCACAGGGGCCCGAGAGCGACCCGACCAACCCGCTCTTCTATCAGGTGGGGGAGAACGTGCTGAAAGGGCGGCTGCGCTCCCACCCGGATGTGGCGGCGCGGCACTATGGGCCGGTGGAACCCGCTCGCCTCCCGCGCACTGAAAGCGAAGCGATAACGGCCTAAGCAGCGTAAAGATCCGCAGGCGGGTATATGCATAAGCCACAAGCCGCATGCACATACCCGCGCTGACAAAAACAACAAGCAACGAACAACAAAACAAGTCATGGCCAGAGCCTGGCCATCACGGAGCAACACGATGAAATTCAAAACCATGAGCGTACACAGCGGCCAGCGGATCGACCCCCAGACCGGCGCCCTCACCACCCCGCTCTACCAGAGCAGCACCTTCAGCTACTTCAACGCTCAAGCGGGCAAGGATCGTTTCGCAGGTCAGGCCCCCGGCTTTATCTACAGCCGCTTTGGCAACCCCACCACCGCCGAGCTGGAGCAGAAGCTGGCGGCGCTTGAAGGTGCCGATGAAGCACTGGTGGTGGCGAGCGGCATGGCGGCGGTGAGCGCCATCATGTATGCCCTGGCCGACAGCGGCGATGAGGTGGCCTATATAGGCCCGCTCTACGGCGGCACCGATGCGTTCCTCAAGCAGACCTTCAGCCGCGCCGGCATCAAGGTCACCGCCTACGAGAGCGACCGGGATCTGCTGGCCAATATCCGCCCCGCCACCAAGGTGGTACTGTTCGAAACCCTGACCAACCCCACCCTCAAGGTGGTGGATCCGCGACTGGTGGTGGACGCGGCCCGCAAGGTGGGCGCTATCACAGTGTGTGACAACACCTTCCTTACTCCCTACCTGCTGCGCCCACTGGAGCTCGGGGTCGACGTGGTGATGCACAGCGGTACCAAATATCTGGGCGGCCACGGCGACATCATCGCCGGGGTGGTGGCGGGCTCCCACGCTCTGATGAAGTCGATCCGCACCGTGGCCCTCAAGCACATCGGCTCTCCCATCGGCCCGCAGGAGGCCTACCTGCTGCAGCGTGGGGTCAAGACCCTGCCGCTGCGGATGGATGCCCACCTGCACAATGCGCAGAAAGTGGCCGAGTTTCTGGCGGCCCATCCGGCGGTGAAGAAGGTGATCTACCCGGGGCTTGCCAACCATCCGGGCCACGATGCCCTCGGCGCCTTCGCCAGCGGCTTTGGCGGCATGGTGAGTATTGAACTTGAAGGCGGGTTTGAACGCTGCGCCACCCTGCTCGATAACCTGCAACTATTCGTGCAGGCGGTGAGTCTGGGGGATCTCGAGAGTCTCGCTTGCCATCCGGCCAGTACCACCCACGCAGCCATGGACGAGGCGAGCCGCCTCGCCGCCGGGGTCAATGACGACCTCATCCGCTTCAGCATCGGGGTGGAAGATGCAGACGATCTGATCGCCGATCTGGCCGCCGCGCTGGCACAGATCTAACCGGGAGCACGCATCTCACTTGCCCGCCAAATGGCGGCGAGTGAGATGCCCAACAAACAACAACGGCCCATCAAGGGCCGTTGTTGTTTGTTAGGCTATGGAAAGACGGGATTTACTCCTCCCACACCACCACTTGGGATGAGGGCCAGCGATCCCCGACCTGGGCGTACTTTTGCTCCAGCAGGTGACGCTTGATCTTCATGGTGGGGGTCAGCACGCCGTTCTCGATATTCCAGGGTGTCTTCACTACCAGAATGCCGCGAATTTTGGCATGAGATTCCAGCTGATCGTTGACCCGAACCCGCGCCGCTTCCAGTCTGGCGTTGACCTCCTCCCGATTGCCCTTCATGGCGCTCTCGGCCAGTTGCACCAGCGCAATGGGCTGGGGCATGCCGTACCCAATCACACAGAGCTGTTCGATGATGGGCTCCTGACCCAGCAGCCCCTCAATGGGCACCGGCGCCACATACTTGCCCTTGGCGGTCTTGAACACATCCTTCATCCGGCCGGTGATGGTGAGATAACCCTCCTTGTCCAGCTTGCCCATGTCACCGGTGTGGAGCCACCCCTCGGCATCGATGGCCTCGGCGCTGTGTTCGGGGTCCTTGTAGTAACCCAGCATCATCCCTTCGCAGCGGCAGAGGATCTCCCCTTCGTCAGAGATCTTGATGGTCACTCCGATCCCCGCCTTGCCGACGGTGCCGATCTTGTCGGCGCGGAATGGGTAGTTGATGGTGGAGTAGGCGTGGTTCTCGGTCATGCCCCAGGCTTCCGTCACCTTGAGGCCAATGCTCAGATACCACTCAAGCAGCGCAGGGGAGACAGGCGCGGAGCCGCAGCCGAGTACCCGGGCCTGATCCAGTCCCAACCCCTTTTGCAGCTTGCGTTTGATAAGGCCGGAGATAAGCGGGATCTTGAGCAGCAACGCCAGTTTGTTCTGGGGCAGCTTCTCGTGGATCTTGATGCGGAACATGGCCCACAGCCGCGGCACCGAGATAAAGACGGTGGGACGGCAGCGTTTGACATCTTCGATAAAGGTGTCGAGGGATTCGGGGAACGCGATGGTAGCGCCGCCATAGAGACTGCCGCCATAGATGTAGACCCGCTCGGTAATATGGGCCAGCGGCAGGTAGGAGAAGCCCCGATCGGCCTGGCTCAGGCTCACCGTCTCCACCAGCTTCTCGCACGACCAGGCGTAGCGCTCGACGCTCAGCATGGCCCCTTTCGGCTTGCCGGTACTGCCAGAGGTGTAGACCAGACTCAGCAGGGAGTCAGGGGCCTGCACCGGGCTGTCAGGGATCGGCTCGTGCGCCTCCAGCAGGTCATCCCACTGGTGGCTGGCTGGCATGGTGTCATAGGGGAAGGCGATGCGCAGCAGATCGGCGGGTACGCCCGCCTCCTGACTCTTCCAGTCATCCAGCTTGCCGACGAAGATCGCCTTGGCTTCGCTGTGGCGCAGCACATATTCGATGGTATCGACGTTGGCAGTCGGGTAGATGGGCACGCTCACATACTGCCCCATCTGCATCGCCAGATCGGCGATAAACCACTGGGCGCAGTTCTTGGAGAGCAGCGCCACCTTGTCACCGGCCACCAGACCGAGGTGACGCAAGGCCGTCACCATCCGCCGCGCTTCATCGGCCACTTCACCCCAGGTGAAATCGACATATTCGCGGTTGATGGTTTGACGCAGGTAGGTTCGATCAGGACACTGCCGCTCCCAGTGATAGAGCATCTCGAGCGGCAGTTTATTGGCAATGCGTGAGGAGGAGGCCATAGTTTAATCCCTGAAACAAAAGGCGAAACTTATTATTAACCTTTCACTAACTTCAGGGGAAGGATAAACTCAAACTTCAGTTTGAATTGTGTATCCGATCAAGCTTCTGCATCTTGTTGCAAACGACTCCACATCGCCTGCACCAGTTTTTCATCCTCTTCAGATAGCTCACCTTGCAAGATCGCCTCGTTGAGGCTGCGCAGCACATAGCTCTTGACGTCCCGCACCAGGGTCTTGCCTTCCAGCTCGGCCCGGGCAACGGCCAATGAGATATGACCTCGCAGGTAACCCCCCGCAAACAGCTCATCGTCGGTCGCGGTGGCAACCATGCTGTCGATCAGTCCCAACAACTTGTGCTCAAAATCGTGAATCGTCATGTAACGCAGCCTCATTTGCGGCAAAAAATTCGGGGGTATGGAACCGCAATCCGGTTGATTGCGGCTCTCTGGCGCCAGGCCAGCAGCGTCCTTGGCGTCCTATTCCGGGTTGGCCACCGGGTAGATGACCTGATCCTTGTATCCCGTGGTTATTCGCAGATAACCACGCAACGCCCGGTTTAATTGCGGATCATCGGTGTCCACCAGCAGCGGCCTGCCCGCAAGGGCGGCAAGCTTGGCTTTGGTTGCCAGCACCTGGATATTGTCCAGCCCGACACACCGAATCACCTCAGGACTCAATTGCTGATTTCCGCGCCCGAACAGATGTCCCTGTCCGCCTATCAGGGTAATGATCAGTCGGCAGCGACGGCCGCGGATCCGGGTCAGGATCTCGGCGGCGCTGAGATCCTGCCCGATAAGTCGGCTATTTTCCACCAGATCCACACCGAGCAAAGTATTTTCCAGACCGAGCTCAGCCATACAGGCTGCCACCGTGCTGCCGGAGCCCATCAGATAGAGGGTATCGGGCTCCATCTGCTCCACCACACCGGCTGCGAGATCCGCCAACACCAGCTCTTCGGACTCCTTGCCCCCCTGTTTTACCGCCTGTACGTAACGCAGATCGCCGGGCACCTTCAGCTGGCCGTAGTGGCGGGCCCGCACCTTGCCCACGCGAAACGCCTCCTCGTCGATGTCGCGCACCTCGGCATCGATCAGGCTGAGCAGTTCCCCTGCGATCATCCGCGCTACCACCCGCCCGCTGGCAGCGGGCGTCACCCCGTAGACGCCGGAGTGGATCTTGCACCCCGCCGGAATGCCGAGCACATGGCAAGACTCCCCCACCGCGGCGCAGATATCCCGCGCCGTGCCATCGCCACCGGCAAACAGCAGCAGATCGACCCCGGCTTCGCGCATCAACTCGGCGGCGTGGCGGGTATCATCGGCCGAGGTGCTCTCCCCGACCGGTTGATAGATGACCCGACAGGGCAACCCCAGCTCGCGGGCCACCGCCTCCCCCATCTCTCCCGCCACCGTCAGCAGTTCGAACGGGATGCTCAGCTCGCACAGTGGCAACAAGGCTTGCCGCGCTCGATCTTGTGCTCTGGGCACGGCACCACGAGCAAGCGCCTCATCCACCACGCCGTCACTCCCCTTGAGCCCCACTGCGCCGCCAATCCCGGCGACCGGATTAATCATGAACCCTAATCGAAACATGCCTGCCTCCCTTGCGATGGCCCCCATTTTTATCTTTTCGCCCCTCTGGGACAAGCAGTGGCACCCCTGCTAGAATTCGCATCTTCAATTTTCCAACCAATGTTCAATCAAGGTTCAATCATGCTGGAATGGGTTCTTGATCCCTCCGCCTGGGTCGCTCTCGCTACCCTTACCCTGCTCGAAATCGTGCTGGGCATCGACAACATCATCTTTATCTCCATCCTGGTAGGTCGCCTGCCGGAGGCTCAGCGCCAAAAAGCGCGCATTCTGGGTCTGGGGCTCGCCATGGGCACCCGGATCCTGTTGCTGCTCTCGCTCGCCTGGGTGATGCGTCTCACCGAACCGCTCTTCACCGTGCTGAACGAGGCTATCTCGGGCCGCGATCTCATCCTGCTGCTGGGTGGTCTGTTCCTTATCGGCAAGAGTACCCACGAGATCCACGCCACTCTGGAAGGCGCCGCCGAGCCGGAGAGCGTCAGCAAAGCGGCCTCGGGCTTTATCAGCACCCTGATCCAGATCGCCATTCTGGACATAGTGTTCAGCCTGGACTCGGTGATCACCGCGGTCGGCATGGCCGATCACGTGCCGGTGATGGTGCTGGCCATCATGATTGCCGTCTTCATCATGATGTTTGCCGCCAAGTCTATTGGCGATTTCGTCGATGACCACCCCACCATCAAGATGCTGGCCCTCTCCTTCCTCACCCTGGTGGGGTTTGCCCTGATGGCGGAGGGGATGGATCTGCACATACCGAAAGGCTACATCTACTTCGCCATGGCCTTCTCGCTGGTGGTGGAGATGATCAACATCCGCTTGCGCAAGCACAGCGAGGTCGACACAGGGAAGTAGTGTCGCCGGATCAAAAAGAGCGCCTCTCGGGGCGCTCTTTTGTTATGCACACGGCATGCTGCCGGATAGAGATCACTGGTTGGCAATCACAATGGCAACCCGGCGGTTTTCTGCTCGTCCGGCTGCGCTCTTGTTGTCCGCAACCGGGGCCGTCTCACCGCGGCCACGGATCTCAAGATTGGCGGGCATCATCCCCACCGAGATCAGCACATCTGCCACCGATTGGGCTCGTTTCAGAGAGAGCTGCTGGTTGTAGCTGCTCTCGCCCGTATTGTCGGTATGGCCATCCACCCTCGCCTTGTCGAGCCCGACCCCAAGCAGGGCCTTGCCCAGTTTTTCCACTATCAGCCGGGTCTGCGGATTGAGTTCACCCACATTGTTGGCAAACAGCACCCGGTTGGCCAGATCCAGTGTCCAGCCCTCATCGGTCAGATAGAAACCTTGCTCCTTCAATACTGCCAGCTGTTCCGGGGTCAACCCCCTGGGGGTGCTCTGACAACCCGCCAGCAGAGAGAACAACAGGCCCAGCACGACCGCCTTGATGGAGAGGGATAGTTTCATTGTTATGACTCCTTTACACCTTGACTCACGCCGATTTGGCGGCCTCAACCTCCTCACGGCGTGTACGTTTTGCCAAATACATGGCTTTGTCTGCCAGCTCGCACAGCTCGCTGGCGCGGGTCCCGGGTTGATGGATGGCAAAACCGATGCTGATCCCTGCCACCAGTTGCTGTCCATCCCGCAATACCACAGGATCACTCATCGCCTGCTGAATGCGGTCGATCACCTCTTCCACATCCTGCCCCAGATGCACAGGTGTCAGCAGTATGGCGAACTCATCCCCCCCCAGCCGGCAGACCAGATCTCCGGGGCGCAGCTGATGCTGTACCCGCCGGGAGAGGGTCACCAGCACATCGTCACCGGCGTTGTGCCCCAGGGTGTCGTTAATCTGTTTGAAACGATCGCAATCGAGATAAAGCAGGGCGAACGGGGCCCCCCCCTCGCTTACCTCGCCAATGGCATGCTCGAGGCGAGCTTCGAATAACGCCCGGTTGGGCAACCCGGTCAACGCATCATGGGTCGCCTGGTGGAGCAGACTGGCGTTCTCCCGCGCCTGATGAGCCTGCCAGGCTTGCAGCTCATCCAGCAGGGCGTTGAAATCCTCTCCCAGTTCATTGAGCTCGACGATATCGGCCGGTGGCGCCCGCATCCCCAGAGTGCGTTGTCGACGCACCGAGTGGGCGACCTGTGCCAGTTGTCGCAGTGGCGAGGTGATCGCGACCTGCATCCGCCCGGCGACATAGAAGGCGCCCATCACACTCAACACCAGGCAAATCACCATCACCAGCAGCACCGAGAGCAAGAACAGCAACAGATACTCGCCATGACCGCGCAGCTCTATGGTGGCAATCTGATCACCTCCCCGCAGCATGGGATAGGTGACCGGCCCCGGTAACAGCAGGCGGGCAAGATAATCTTCGACTGTGGCCAGCGGATTGCTGACGGGACGAACCCATTTAGCGAGCTGTTGACCATTGGCCAGCACGATACTGGCTTCGGCCACCTCCTCATGGGCGACAATACCGCCAAGCGCCTCGCTCGCTGCCTCTTCATCGTGGAACACCACCGCCGCCTCGGCGCTGTAGCTGATTGCGCGGGCCACCAGCTCCAGATTGTGATCGGCGTAGAAGCGTACTACCAGCAAGGCAATCAGAGTAAAAAAGAGTCCCGCCACGCTGACGGCCGTGATGGCGGCCACCAGATGGGTTCGCCCCAGGCTCTGACGCAGGGTCGGAAGACGGGGATCCGCGCTGACCTGTCGCCTCATGGGACCCCCTTGTCGGCACGGGCCAGCTTGAGCACAGCGGGATGTACTCGTACGCCGCTCAGGGCCAGGGCATCGAGGTTCACTTTAAACCGCACTCGCACACTCTGTGGCTCGGTCTGCAGACAGAACACCGAGCTGGTGGAACAGTCGTGGTTGTATTCGCTGATGCTGAGCACTGAATGACCCTGCAAGCGCGCAAACAACGCAATCCGGGTCGGCTCGTCGACGACGCCGAGATAGAGCACATCGCAATTATCACTGATGGCCGGATCACTCGCGTCGTAGCGATTGACCTGCACGGCACGGCCATTGGCCTGACGATCGATGGTAAAGAGGGCTCCGGCATACTCCGTCGGCGCCGCCACACACAGGCGCAGCACCGCAGGCTCGGTGGGCCAGCGAGTGTAACTCAGGATATCGAGCACCAGCTCTCTGACCGCCGTCGCCCGGCTCTCTGCGGCCGTTTCCGCCAGCGCGTGAGGCAACAGCAGACCAAACCCTAACAGCAAGGGCGCCAGGCGAGCGGCGAAACGGGGAGAAAAGAGTAACAGCATGATCGGGAAGTGGCCGCCTTGACAACACCGCTGCAGTGGCATAGCGGTTCGGGTACATGTATCCAGATAGTAAGTTGGTGGACACTGGCCTGACAAGTCTCCCGAAGCCCTCCCGCCCGGAAGCCGTGTAAAGAAAACAGAGAGCCCGTCTGGTGACGGGCTCTCTGTTGGCTGGCATCCGGAACAACTTACTTCTTGCTGATGCCATATTCCCGCAGCTTGTTGGCGATGGCGGTATGCGACACGCCCAGGCGTTTGGCCAACTGACGGGTCGACGGGAAGGCGGGATAGAGCCGGGCCAGCAGCTGGCTCTCGAAGCGCTTCACCGCATCGTCGAGATTCCCCTCAAACCACTCGTCGATCAGCGGCATGGTATCGGCCGCCACCGGCAGGTCGATCTGCTCGGGCCCCAGCTCATCCCCTTCCAGCAGTGTCATGGCGCGGTAGAGACAGTTGCGCAGCTGACGCACGTTGCCCGGCCAGCGGTAGGCGGTCAGGTAGTCAGCCATGTTGCGGGTAAAGCGCGGACGGGGTCGCTGCAACTCGCTGGCAAAGCGGGTGACAAACTGCTGGGCCAGCACCATGATGTCTGCCTTGCGCTCGCGCAGGGGGGGCAGCGCCAGACTGAGCACGTTGAGGCGATAGTAGAGATCCTCGCGGAAGGTTCCTTCGTGCACCAGATCCAGCAACTGCTTCTGAGTGGTGCAGATGAAACGCACGTTGACCTTCACCTCCTGCTCGTCACCGACCCGGCGGAACACCCCATCCTGCAACACCCGCAAAAACTTGGTCTGCAGATGGGGAGACATGTCGCCGATCTCGTCCAGCATCAGGGTGCCGCCGCTCGCCAGCTCCAGCACGCCGCGCTTGCCCTCGGTGTTGTTGCCAAATGCGCCGGGGGCATAACCAAACAGCTCGCTCTCGGCCACGTTATCGGGCATGGCGGCGCAGTTGAGGGCCATAAAGGGGTGGCTGGAGCGCAGGCTGGCCCCGTGACAGGCACGGGCCAGCAGCTCCTTGCCGGTGCCGGTCTCGCCGACGATCAGCAGCGGCGCGTCCTGCATCGCCAGTTTGCGCGCTTGCGACAGCACCTCTTTCATCTTGGGACTCTCGGCCTGCAGATGCTCGAAGCCCCCCACTTCCACCGCATGAAGCGCGCTGAAGTGCAGACCGACCCGACGGGCAGATTTGAGCACCACCACGGCCCCGGCCAGCGCCTGCTTGCCGCGGGCTTCTGCCACGAACAGCGGCATCAGATCTGCCAGATACTCTTCGCCATTGAAACTGAGCTTGCAGGTCTGCGGCTTGATCTCGCTCGCCTCCAGCCAGCGGGTGAAGGAGAAACCCTTGACCAGCGAACCGAGCGCCACCCCGCGCACCTCCTCCACCGGCAAGCCGAGGGTGGTGAGGGCAGACTGGTTGGCCTGGGTCACCTTGCCCTTGCTGTCGAGGGAGAAGACCAGATCCGGCAGCGCCTTGAGCAGCGCCTCGATCTCGTGATGCTCTCGCTCGGAAGGCATGTAGGGGATGGTCTTGACGTCGTAGACGCCGGGAATACGGCGGATCTCCGGCATCAGGTGCTGAAAATCACTGAACTCCAGCTCGGGAAAGTTGAGATAGATGATGCCTGAGGTATCGATTTCGATGCCGCGCAGATCGATATTGTGCTCCACCAGGCGGTCGAGCAGTTCCCGGGTCAGGCCCAGGCGGTCTTCACAGCTGACTTCAAGACGCATTCGGGACACACTTCCTAGCTAACTCTATGAATGAGCGGATAATACAGTCTCGATCCCCCCAGTGCGAGCGCCAGCCCATAAAAATGCGGGCCCGCCCCGCTTTCGCAGGCAGGCCCGGGTCAACCGATGACGCTGGTGTGGGGCGCGATTACCGGAGTAACTGATCGGTACGCGCTGCCATGATGAAGTCGTTGCGGTGTAATCCGCCGATCTTGTGGGTCCACCAGCTGACGGTCACCTTCCCCCATTCGGTCAGAAATGCAGGAAGGGGGATACTCCGCCTCAACCTGTTCTCAGATTATCTGGGCAATTGGTCTGTACGCGCAGCCATGATGAAGTCGTTACGATGCAAGCCGCCGATCTTGTGGGTCCACCAGCTGACGGTCACCTTACCCCACTCGGTCAGGATGGCCGGATGGTGGAACTCCGCCTCCGCCAGCTCGCCCAGGCGGTTGGTAAAGGCCAGCGCCTCCTTGAAGTTGCGAAACGTAAATTCCCGTCGCAGTTGCAGCGCCCCCTCCTCCACCAGCGGCTGCCAGTCGGGAATAAGCTGCATCAGCTCGCGCAGCTCCTCATCGCTCACCTTGGGGGCATCGGCGCGACACGCTTCACACTGTTGGCTGGCCAGTTCGGACATGGGTTACTCCTGCTTGAATTAATGAAAAATTAATGAAAATGAAATAGGGTTGTTTGCTTTTGGTCAGCTCGCCTGTTTGCCTGCGGCAACCTCAAAACGTGGCGGATAGAGGCCAAGCCGACTGGCCTCCGCCAGAGCAGCCATGATCTCCTCCCCGGCCAGCTGGTAGAGATGATCGAGACTCGGCAGCACAAAATAGGTGGGCTGCATGATGTCGATGCGATACGGGGTGCGCAGCATAGTCAGTAGATCGAAGGGTTGCAGCAGCGGCTTGCCGGAAAGGGCATAAGCTGTCTCGCCGATGGAGGATAGAATGCCACCGCCGTAGATACGCAGCCCGTCCGCCGTGGCCAGCAGGCCAAACTCCACGGTGAACCAGTAGAGACGGGCCAGAAAGACCCGCTCCTCCTTGCTCGCCTGCTGGCCAAGCTGGCCATAGAGGTGGGTAAAGTGAGCAAAAGCGGGATTGGTCAGCATGGCGCAGTGGCCGAAGATCTCGTGAAAGATATCGGGCTCCTGCAGGTAATCGAGCTCGTCGCGGCGCCGGATAAAGGTGGCGACCGGGAACTGGCGGTTGGCCAGCAGGGCAAAGAAGCGGTCAAACGAGATAAGCGCGGGCACTGCCGCCACCGACCAACCGGTGGTCGCCAGCAATACCTCGTTGAGCTCCGCCAGCTGGGGGATGCGATCTCGCGGCAATGTCAGTCTTTCAAGGCCCGCCAGATACTCGTCACACGCCTTGCCTTCAAGCGCCGCCAGCTGACGTTCGATCAGGATCTGCCAGGTGCCGTGCTCTTCGGCCGAGTAGTGGATCACCCCGTCAGCATCCGGCTGGTGGGCGGTGTAGAAGGTTGCCATAGCGGTTCCATCCTCTGGCGCCACATCAAGGCGCCTTGCCGTTTCATCACGATTTCACTGTAACGAAATGGCAACAAAAAAAGCAGCCGACCCATGAGTCGGCTGCCTGAAACAGTTGTAAATAAATTGTGACAACCCGCTAACCAATCCCCACTACAGCTTGACCATGATATGGCGCGGCACCGTGTAATCCTCCAGCGCATAGAGGGAGAGATCCTTGCCGTAGCCCGACATCTTCATGCCGCCGTGGGGCATCTCGGAGGTGAGCATGAAGTGGGTGTTGATCCAGGTGCAGCCATATTGCAGGTGGCTGGCCACCTTGCTGGCGAGGCTCAGATCCTTGGTCCAGACCGACGAGGCGAGGCCATAGTCCGAGTCGTTGGCCCACTGCACCACCTGCTCGGCATCGTTGAAACGGGTCACCGACACCACGGGGCCAAACACCTCGCGGCGCACGATCTCATCCTCCTGCCGGGCCCCGACAATCAGGGTCGGCTCGAAGAAGAAGCCGTTGCCTGGGCGGATCTTGCCCCCCGCCGTCACCTCCACATGACCGCTGCTCTGGGCCCGCTCGACAAAGCTGGCAACCCGGTTGCGCTGTCTGTCCGAGATAAGCGGCCCCATCTCCACCCCCTCCTCGTACTGGCTTCCCACCTTGATGGAGGCCACCGCATCGGTCATGGCGGCGACGAACTTGTCGTAGATCTTGCCCTGGGCATAGATACGGCAGGCGGCGGTGCAATCTTGCCCTGCATTGTAAAAACCGAAGGTGCGAATGCCTGCCACCACCGCCTCCAGATCCGCATCGTCGAAGATGATCACCGGCGCCTTGCCCCCCAGTTCAAGGTGGGTGCGTTTCATGGTGCGGGCGGCGCTTTGCAGGATCTTCTGGCCGGTGGCGATATCGCCGGTGAGCGACACCATCCGCACCAGCGGGTGCTCCACCAGCGGCGCCCCTACACTCTCGCCCCGCCCGCAGATGACGTTGATAACGCCGCGGGGGAAGATCTCGCTGGCCAGCTCCGCCAAACGCAGCGCGGTGAGCGGGGTCTGTTCGGAGGGTTTGAGCACCACCGTATTGCCCGCCGCCAGCACCGGCGCCATCTTCCAGGCCGCCATCATCAGCGGGTAGTTCCAGGGGGCGATACTGCCCACAACACCTATGGGATCACGGCGGATCATGCTGGTGTGCCCCTCGAGATACTCCCCCGCCAGCGGCCCTTGCAGGCAGCGGGCCGCCCCGGCAAAGAAGCGGAAGCAGTCCACCACCGCGGGCAGCTCGTCGTTGAGCACAGCCAGATAGGGTTTGCCGCAGTTGAGGGATTCCAGCGCCGCAAACTCCTCGGCGTGGCGCTCGACGAGATCCGCCAGACGCAGCAGCAGATTGCTGCGGCTTGCCGGGGTGGTGCGGCTCCACTGGGCGAAGGCGCGCTGGGCACCGTTCACCGCCCGGTTCACCTGTTCGAACGAGGCTTCGGGCACGGCGGCGATCTGTTCGCCGTTAGCCGGGTTGAGAATGGGTTCGGCCTGCCCCTCGCCGGTCACAAACTGGCCATCAATCAAGAGTTGGGTTGAGAGTTTCATGGTTGCATCCTTGCGCACGCGTTGAATCATCATTTGCCACTGCCAGCAACATCATGGGTGTCGCGAGTGAGGTAGTAGGCAAGCAAAATGGGGATAGTGGTGAAGGCCACTATGATGAGGGCCACCACGTTGGTGACCGGCCTGTCTCGGGGACGGATCAGCTCCTGATACATCCAGATGGGCAGCGTGGTCTGCTGGCCCGCCGTAAAGGTGGTGACGATCACTTCGTCAAAACTCAGGGCAAAGGCCAGCATGCCCCCCGCCAGCAGCGCCGTGGCCAGATTGGGCAGGATCACGTAGCGCAGGGTCTGGAAGCCGTCGGCCCCGAGATCCATCGACGCCTCGATGAGGCTCTGGTTGGTGCGGCGAAAACGGGCCAGCGCATTGTTGTAGACCACCACCACACAGAAGGTGGCGTGGCCGATAACGATGGTCCAGAAGCTGAACGGGATCTCCATCAAGCCGTAGGCGGAGCGCAGCGCGATACCGGTGACGATGCCGGGCAGCGCGATGGGCAGCACCAGCAAGAGCGACACCACCTCCTGACCGAAGAAGCGGCTGCGGGCAATGGCCCCTGCCGCCAAGGTACCGAGGATCATGGCTGCCAGCGTCGCCAGCCCCGCTACCTCCAGTGACAGCTGGATAGCACGCCACACATCGGGACGATTGAGGGTCACCTCGAACCACTTGAGGGTGAGCCCGGGGGGCGGAAACTGGTAACTCTTGCTCTCGCTGGTGAAGGCGTAGAGGAAGATAAACAGAATGGGAAAGTGCAGGAACAAGAGTCCACCGATGGAGGCGTACTTGAGCAGGCCCGAAGGGCGCTCTCCCTGACGGCTCACTGAGCTAGCTGACATGACGGCCTCCTTGCTGCCGGTTCAAAGCGATAGGGTCAAAGCGCATCAAAGGCTCCTAACCGTTTCGCAATCGCCAGATAGATGGCGATGATAAGGATCGGCACCAGCGAGAAGGCGGCGGCAAAGGGCAGATTGCCCGCCGTTCCCTGCTGCATGTAGACCACCTGACCGATATACATGGTCGAGTTGCCGATGATGCCGGGGATGATGTAATCACCGAGGGTCAGCGAAAAGGTGAAGATGGAGCCCGCCACCACACCGGGCAACGCCAGCGGCAGGATCAGGTTGCGAAAGGTCTGGGCGGGTGTCGCCCCCAGATCGCTGCTCGCCTCCAGCAGGGATCGCGGAATACGCTCCACCGCCGCCTGAATGGGCAGGATCATGAAGGGCAGCCAGACATAGACGAACACGATAAAGGTGCCGAGCCGCGAGAAGGAGAGCGACGGGCCACCTATCACCGGCAGGGAGAGGATGGCATCGAGCAGCCACTCCAGCCCCATGCTGTCTGCCAGCCAGCTCACTACCCCCTCCTTGGCCAAGATCAGCTTCCAGGCGTAGACCCGCACCAGATAGCTGGACCAGAGCGGCAGCATGATCCCTACATAGAACAGCGCCCGGGTCTTGCCACTGGTGTAGCGTGCCATGTAGTAGGCAACCGGAAAACCGAGCAGGGCGCAGGCCAGGGTCACCAGCAGCGACATGCCGACGGTGCGGCCGATCACATCCAGATTCTCCGGTCGCAGCAGGGCGACGAAGTTTTGCAGCCCCAGCTCGTGGCGCACCTGACCGCTGAACTCGTCCAGCCCGAACAGGGAGTTGGAGAGCAGCATCAGCAAGGAGCCGACATAGATGATGCCGAGCCACAGCAGCGGCGGCCCCAGCAGGATCGCCAGCAGCAGGCCGGGCCGACCATAGAGCAGGGTCGAGAGGCGCCGCAGCGGCCTGAAACGGGCAGGTTCGGGCTGATGGTTCATGGCAAGACTCGCACTGTGAGGGGCACTCATGGCTGCGCCCCCTGATGGGCGCCGCTCAGGCGATGGATGGCCTGCTCCGGCCAGCTGAGACTGACCCTGCTGCCACGGGCCAGACGGGCCTGCCCCTCATTGGGGTGATTGACGATGATCTCGAGCTGCTCCCCGAGATCAACCCGATAACGGACGAAGGGGCCCAGATACTCCACCTCGCGGATCTCCCCCGACCAGCCCGGCGCGCCCGCCTCAGCGAGCCGGATCCGCTCCGGGCGCACCATCATCTGGCTGCCGTCACCGCACAGCCGTCTGGCCTGCTCCCCTTCGAACAGATTGACGGTGCCGACAAAGCGGGCCACAAACGGCGTCGCCGGAGCGTCGTAGATGGTATCGGGGGCTGCGATCTGCTCGATCTTGCCCTGACTGAAGATGCAGATCCGGTCGCTCATGGAGAGCGCCTCCTGCTGATCGTGGGTGACGAAGATAAAGGTGATGCCCAGCTGGCGTTGCAGCGCCTTGAGCTCAAGCTGCATCTGCTCGCGCAGTTTGAGATCGAGGGCCCCCAGCGGCTCATCCAGCAGCAGGATGCGTGGCTGGTTGATAAGCGCCCGGGCGATGGCAATGCGCTGGCGCTGGCCGCCGGAGAGCTGGCTTGGGCGGCGCTTGCCGACCCCGGGCAATCGCACCAGCTCCAGCATCTCGTCCACCTTGCGGTAACGCTGTGCCTTGGCGACCCCCTTGAGCATCAGGCCATAGCCGATGTTGTCGCGCACATCCATGTTGGGAAACAGGGCATAGTCCTGAAACACGGTGTTGAGGTTGCGATCATAGGGGGGCACGGTGGAGCAGGGTTCGCCAAACAGGCGGATCTCCCCATCGCTCGGGTACTCGAAGCCCGCGATCATCCGCAGGCAAGTGGTCTTGCCGGAACCGCTCGGCCCCAGCAGGGTAAAGAATTCCCCGGAGGGGATCTGGAAAGAGATGTCATCGACCGCCTTCACCTCGCTATAGTGGCGACTGACCCGGTCAAATTGTACGGCGTTCATGGGGCGTCCTTGTCTGTACTGGGATGGGCCGGACTCCTGTCCGGCCCGCTTGATTATCCGGTTTTGGCAGTCATGCAGAGGAGGCGCAGCTCCCCTGCCGTTGGCAAGGTGGCAGTGGTTCCGACCACCTTGCTCACGCCGCCTCAGCGACCGCCCAGAATGGCGATATAGTCGGAAACCCAGCGGTAATAGGGCACGCAAGTTCCCTGGCTCTTGCACTGGGAGACCGGAGTGCGCCAGAAGCGAACCCGATCGAAGTTGTCGATACCGTTGGTTTTGCACCCGGTCGGGCCCAGCAGGGCATTGCCCTCACAGGCGGCAGGCACCACAGGCACCGAGCCAAACCAGGCGGCGAGATCCCCCTGCAGCTTGTTGCTCAGGGAGTGTTCCAGCCACTTGTAAGCGCAGGTGAGGTTCCTGGCATCGCTGTGCACCATGCTGGTATCGGCCCAACCGGTGACGCCCTCCTTAGGCACAGTGGTGGCGATGGGTTGCTTGTCGGCAATCAGGGCATTGGCCTGGAACGGCCAGGACCCTGACGCGACCACCCCTTCGTTCTTGAAGTCATCGATTTGAACGAAAGCATCATGCCAGTAGCGTCCCACCAGCTGGCGCTGCTTGCGCAGCAGATCGAGGGAGGCCTTGTACTGATCCTCGTTCAGCTCGTAAGGATCCTTGATGCCCAGGGCAGGCTGATGGGTCATTAGATAGAGGGCGGCATCGGCGATGTGGATCGGGCCGTCAAAGGCCTGCACTCGCCCCTTGTTGGACTTGCCATCCGCCAGGGTCTGTTCCTCGAATACCACGTTCCAGGAGTCCGGTGCCTTGGGGAACACCTTGGTGTTGTACATCAGGATATTGCCGCCCCACTGGTAGGGCACGCCGTAGTGCTTGCCATCCACAGTGTGCCAGGGGGCATTTTGCAGCCGGGGATCAATCTTGCTGTAGCTCGGGATGAGTGCCAGATTGAGCGCCTGCACCTTGCCACCGGCAATCAGACGCAGACTGGCATCGCCGGAGGCGGTCACCAGATCGAATCCCCCCTCGTTCATCAAGGCCACCATCTCGTCCGAGGTGGCCGCCGTCTTGACGCTCACCTTGCAGCCGGTCTCTTTCTCGAATCCGGTCACCCAGTCGTAGTTCTTGTCGGTCTCGCCACGTTCGACGTAGCCAGCCCAGGCCACGATATTGAGCTGGCCTTCACCCTTGCCGAGCTCGGTCGGGGCAGCCTGGGTCTGGCCTGCCAGCAGCGCCGGCACAAGAGCCAGCATCAGAGGGGTCAATTTCATCATGCACTCCTTGCATTGTGTTGACTTGCATCAGGTGAAGGAACGCCACCATCGGCGTTAACATCCTGTTAACCAGCAATGAGCTTAGGGGAGTGGCAATACGATGAATATTTCAATTTTTGGTGGCTCAGGTATCAGCTAAATCGATATCGAGTGCAGATGAATCTGATTTTTGGTGGCTCCCCCGCAAGAGATGGCTAGCGAGGGAGCGCCTGACGGGCACGCAACCGGCTCTGATCCCGCGCAATATCGATAAATTCCCGCGCCGTCCAATCCAGCCGAGAACCACGGCGCCACACTAGCCCGATATCGATGGCGGGAATGGGCTCCTTGATGGGGCGCGCCTCGACCCGCTCCTGCTCCAGCGACCAGGGGCGATAGGCAAAATCGGGCAACAGGGCGACCCCGAGCTGGCTCGCCACCAGACTGCGCACCGCCTCCACCGATGCGGTGCGCAGCACGATACGGGGGGAGATGCCGTAGCGACGCAGGCCGCCACCGATGATCTGATCGAGCTGATCGGCGGTCAGCGAGATCATCGGCTCCTCCCCTAGCGCGATGAGCGAGAGGGTCGACTCGGCGCAGAGCGGGTGGTTGGCGGCCAGCCAGAGCCGCAGCGGCGAACGGGTCAGCAATTCGGTATCAAACGCCTCTTGCCGGATGGTGCGGTTGGTCATCAGGATCCCCACATCCACCTCGCCGTTGACGATCTGGTGCTCAAGGAAGGGCTGTTCATCCTCCTTCACCTCGATCTGTACCGCCGGAAAGGCGCGGCGAAAGCGGCCAAGCGCCTCTGAGAGGTAGTAACCCGCCACCAAGGTGGTCACACCGATAGTGAGCCGTCCCTGATCCTGCTGGGCTACTGCTTTGAGGGAGTGGCTCGCCTCGGTCATGGCGCCGAGAATGCGGCGGGCGTGGAGCAAAAACTGGTGCCCCTGAGTGGTGAGGGTGACGCCGCGCGGATTGCGCTCGAATAGCGGGGCGCCGAGCTCGGTCTCCAGCTCGCGAATGGCGCTGGTGACCGCCGACTGGGAGATATGAAGCTCGGCTGCGGCACGGCTCACTGAAAAGCTGTCGGCCACGGCCACAAAATAACGGATCTGGCGAAAGGTAAAGTTCATCGGGCATCCTTGCCGATTGGTACGATGAGTGTGATTGGTAAGATTGACTGCCAGCTTAACCGTAAACGGGCGCCTCGCCAAAACCAGGCACTGCTGCCAACTCAATGATCTGCCGATTAAAACCATGCCCCTGTGGCTTGGCGAGCACGACAGGGGCATGGATCATCGCAGCAAGGTGCAGACAGGGCTATCAGGATTTGTTGAGGTACCCCGCCAGCTGGCCGATCAGCCGCTTGCGCAGCTCGCCGAGTTTGGGTTTCTCGTCCGCACACCAGGGCAGCGGACGGCACGCCTCTATGGTGCGCAGGCCAAGGCGAGCGGTGAGCAGCCCGGCCCCCACCCCTTGCGCCGCGCGGGCAGAGAGCTTGGCGGCAAACTCGGCGCCCAGCAAGTCCATCCCCACCTCGGTCACCAGCTCGGTAGCACCGGCGTAGAGCATGTTGCGAAACACCTGACGGATCAGACGTATGCGGCTCCAGTAGCCAAGTTCGATGGCGTAGACATCGGCGATATCCTCGATCATCCGCAGGTTGCGCCACAGCATCAGCATCATGTCGACGGTAGCGAGCGGACTCAGCGCCACCAGCACAGCGGCCTCCCCCGACCATTTTGCCACCCGCGCCTGTGCCAGCTTGTCGCGCTCGGCGAGCACCAGCTGGCTGTAGAGGGTCAGCACTTCCCGATCGCTGTGGCTCTCATCGAGCTGGGCCAGCCAGGTTTGATACCCCTCGCGCCCCTTGTCGCCACTTTTGACCGCCAACCCTTCGCAAAAGGCCTGCCCCTGCCCGACTCCCTGATGGGCAAGCAGATCTTCTGCTCGCGAGCGTACATCCTGACGCCGCTTGAGAGTGCGTAGTCGCAGCCACTCGCGCCCCACCACGCTGGCGGTCCCCGCCGCCACCAGCGCCGAGGCCGCCAGCCAGGCGCTGCCCCAGAGCGGGGTGGTGAGGAATTGATCGTAAAGAAAGGCGCCATACTGGCCCAACGAGAGCAGACCGACCGCCCCCAGCCCCCACGCCAGCAGCCGATGACGGCGACGCGGTTTGATGACGAGGGCGCTCTCCACCTCGGTGAACTCGTCCAGCTCGTCGAGGCGCTCGAAGCTCGCCTCCTCCAGCCGCTGGGACGGTGCGGGCGGGCGCTCGTCACTGGGCACCGTCAAGGCAGGCTCAAGGATCACCTTGCCCTGCAGCGGTGGCCGCTCTTTTAACTGATCGTTCATCGCATTGTTCTCCTGTGCGCAGCCTTCGGCTCAGGTGCCAAGACCGCACACCGTTATTCGAGGTGATCCCCGAGCAGAAACTCCAGCGCCGCATCGAGCCGGATATGGGGCAACGCCTGATGGGGGCTCATGGGCATAGGGCGAAACGCCTGAAAATCAAAGCCCTGACTGTTCCACCACTGCGCGGGCGGAATATGGGGCGGCACTTCACCCGGGAACAGCAGCAGCGGCTCACCGCTCAGACTGGTGCCGCGGATGGCGGGGAACTCGCGGCCATTGGCCACCCCCTTGCCCACTTCGGTCGCCTTGATGGCGGCAAGCGCCAAGCACTCAGTGGTGATCCCCTCAAAACGGGCTTGGCCGCGGCCGCTGCGCACCAGATGCTGCAGCAGTGAGACCATGGGCGCATGTTGTTCGGGGGTGACGTGATCGGCCTTGCTCGCCACAAACAGCAGCTTGTCGATACGGGGCGAGAAGAGTCGCCGCCACCAGTTGCTCTTGCCGTAGGCAAAGCTCTCCATGATGCGGGCGATGGCCTGCTGCATATCGCCAAAGCTGGCTGCCCCTGCGTTAAGCGGCTGCAGGCAATCCACCAGCACGATCTGGCGATCAAAGCCGGCAAAGTGCTGCTCATAAAAACCCTGCACCAGATGCTGTTTGTACTGCTCGAAGCGCTGCTTGAGAGTGGCGTAAAGAGTGCCATCGGCGGGATCGCTGGCAGGCATCTCCCACACCCAGGGGACAAACTGCAGCATGGGGGCACCGGCATACTCCCCCGGCAACACGAAACGGCCGGGCTGGATCAGGTGCAGCCCCAGCTCCTGTTTGCAAGCATGCAAGTAGGCAGTGTAGCGCTCGGCCAGCTCAGCCACCGGCCGCTCTTCGAAGCGCTGCTCGGCCTGCCACCCGGGGGTCAGCCAGCTGGCGGCGAGTGCCTGCAGCTCTGGGCGACGAAGCTGCTCGCGCACCTGTTCGCTCCACTGCTCGTAGCTCATCTCAAGGAGCGGCAAGTCGAGCAGCCACTCCCCGGGGTAGTCCACCAGATCCACGTAGAGGGTGGAGATCTCCCCCAGATGCTTGCGCAGAGGATGACGGGTGCGATAGCGAATTTCGAGACGCACTTCGGCCACGCCGCGGGTGGGCTCGGGCCAGGCTGGTGGAACGCCAAACAGGGAGTCGAGGCCACGTTCGTAGGCAAAGGTGGGAATGTGGGCATTGAGCTGCGGCACCCGGCGGGCGCCGAGGATACGCCCCTGACGCAGGGCATCCCACAACGGCAAACGGCCGTCGATGGCCGCGTGTTCCAGCTGGTTGACCAGTGCCGTGATAAAGGCGGTCTTGCCGCTGCGAGAGAGGCCGGTCACCGCCAGCCGGATATGGCGATCCCGCACCCGGTTCACCACGTCGTTCGCCTTGTGTTGCAGGCGAGTCAACTTCTGTTCCAGTTTATTGAGTATCAAGGCTTGATCCGTTCTCCCTTGGTGGTTGCATCCGGCGTGATTGGCCGTGCGAGAGGTCGACCGCTTATCCACGTCTGGATAGTTGTCGTCGATGGTGGATCATCACAGAAGATTCCACCATCGACATTGAGTGCTTTGGCAAGCACTACAGCTTGCGAAACTCCCGCTGCAGGGTGAACTCCCTGGAGGTCACCAGCTTCTCGATCCGCTGAACTCTGGGCTCCAGCGCGTCAAGTTCCTGCGCGATGCGGCCCAGCGCCTGATGAGGGGTGATCCCCGCCTGCCAGCTGCGCGCTTTCATCCGCACCTCGGCAAAGTCGGCATCCTCTTGCGAGTAGAGGGTGACCGGCTTTTTATCGAGCAGGAACCAGGCAGCGATATAGGCGGTGAAGGTGATGAAACCGGCGAAGATAAGGCCACTGATGGCGAGCAGCCGCACGATCCAGGTCTCCACCCCGAAATACTCTGCCAAACCGGCACAGATCCCGGCTATCTTGCCGCGCTGGGGATCGCGATAGAGGTTACGCCCTTCACGACTGACACTGCTCATACCTTGTTCCTCCAACCGGGTACTTCCGCGTCCAGAATCGACTCCAGCGCGCCCACTCGCTCCTGCATCTTCTCGGTGCGAGCCAGCAGCCCTTGCAGCTGTTCCCGCTCGCTATCGGCAAGACCGGCGCCAATCCGCCCCTTGGCACGATAGTGCAGCACCAGCCAGATGGGGGCCACCACCACCATGAAGACCACCATGGGAACCATCAATACGCCCAGCAGATCTTCCATCTGTTACTCCCCCTGTTTGCCTTCGCTTTTGCTGTCGCCCTGACCCAGCTTCTGGCGCATCGCTTCCAGCTCGCGGCTTATCTGATCGTCCACTTCCAGCTCGGCAAACTGCTGCGCCAGCGCCTTGTCGGACTGTCCCAAATCGGCGCGCGCTTCCATTTCGTCGATGCGACGCTCCATCCGCTCGAACTTGCTCACCACCGCCTGGCTCTCGCCACGGGCTACCTGGCTCTGCACGTTGAGACGGCTGCTGGCCGCTTCGGTGCGAATGGCCATCGCCTTTTGACGGGCGCGGGCATCTTCCAGCTTGGCTTCGAGCTGACGGATCTCTTCACCCAGCTTCTCGATACCGCTGTCGACCGCTTGCTGCTCGCGGTAGAGGGTCTCTGACAACTCGGTCTGTTTCTTCTTCTCGATAAGGGCGGCGCGGGCCAGATCTTCACGCCCTTTGGTCAGAGCCAGCTCGGCCTTGGCTTGCCACTCGTCGACCCGCTCCTGATGACGGGCGACCTGACGACCAATCTCTTTCTGGCTGGCGAGGAAGCGGGCCAGATTGGAACGCTCCTTGACCAGCTCGTCCTCCATCTCCTGGATGATCAGGCGCACCATCTTCTGGGGATCTTCTGCCTTGTCGAGCAGGGCCGTCAGGTTGGAATTGATGATGTCGGCCAGACGGGAAAAAATACTCATGATTGCACTCCTGTTATTGGCATGGCGTTGTTTCTCCATTGACAATGGCAACTTGTGTGCCAATCTGGAACAAAATTTAACTTGTTGATTTATATGGGGCTGCTTTGCCCCGTTTCAATAGATGTCATGCAGGTGGTGATAAAAATCACCACCTTTTGGTAAGATTGACCAGCTTTAACAACTGACAGGGATCACTATGACCACGGCCACGGAAAGCCTGCTGGGGGAATCCAACGCATTCCTCGAAATCATCGAGCAGGCCTCACGGCTCGCCCCGCTGCGCAAACCCGTGCTGATCATCGGTGAGCGGGGGACGGGCAAGGAGCTGATCGCCCACCGCCTACATTATCTCTCGGCGCGCTGGGATCAAAGCTTTGTCACCATCAACTGCGCCACCCTGAGCGAGAGCCTGCTGGAGACCGAGCTGTTCGGTCACGAGGCGGGGTCGTTTACCGGCGCGGCCAAGCGCCATCAGGGCCGCTTCGAGCGGGCCGATGGCGGCACCCTGTTCCTCGACGAGCTGGCCACCACCAGCGCCCGGGTGCAGGAGAAGCTGCTGCGGGTCATCGAGTATGGCGAGTTCGAGCGGGTGGGCGGGGCCAAGCCCCTCAAGGTGGATGTGCGGCTGGTCTGCGCCACCAACGAGGATCTCCCTGCGCTGGCCGACAAGGGGCAGTTTCGCCACGATCTGCTCGACCGGCTCGCGTTTGATGTGATCACCCTCCCCCCCTTGCGGGAGCGGCGGGAAGATATTCTGATGCTGGCGGAGCACTTCGCCCACAGCATGACCCGGGAGCTTGGGTATCCGCTCTTTGCCGGTTTCTCGCGCAAGGCAACCCAGCTACTGCTGGATTACCACTGGCCGGGCAATGTGCGGGAGCTGAAGAACGTGGTGGAGCGCAGTATCTATCGTCAGGGCAATCCCCAACTGCCGCTCTCGACCCTGGTGCTCAACCCGTTTGATTCCCCCTGGCGACCACAGGTCACGCAACCTGCGCAAGAGGCCCGAAGCGAGGTACAATCTGCATCCCCCCTTGCCTTGCCACTCGATCTCAAGCAGGCGGTGGCGGAATACGAGATTAATTTACTCAAGCAAGCGATGCAGCAATCCCAGTATAATCAGCGCAAAGCCGCTCAACTGCTGGCCTTAAGCTATCACCAGTTCCGTGGCATGCTACGCAAATATCAGCTGCTGGATGGCGATAACGATGCAGAACAAGAGTGAAGGAGCGCGGTTGATGCCGACGCCAGCAACACGCCAGCCTCCGCGCTGGCACATTTGTATCAAAGCGTGCGTACAAACCCCTTATAAGAACATGGTTCAACAATGAGAATGCTCACCCCCTTGCTGCTGGGTCTGCTGGTGCTGGTCACCGGCTGCCAGAAGCAACCCGAGGCCTCCAAAACCGGGCTTATCTATTGCGCTGAGGGCTCCCCCCTCTCCTTCAATCCCCATGTTTCCAACTCAGGGGTGACGCTGGATGCCAGTGCCCGTCCGCTCTACGACCGCTTGCTGGAAGTTAACCCCAACACCCTGGCGCTGGAGCCGGCGCTCGCCACCAACTGGCAGATCAGTGAGGATGGCCTCACCTACACCCTGACCCTGCGCGAAGGGGTAAGCTTTCACCATACCGCCTGGTTCACACCTAGCCGTCCCTTCAATGCCGACGATGTGGTTTTCACCTATGCCCGCCAGCTTGACGAGCAGCACCCCTATCATCTGGTTTCCGGCGGCGACTACCCCTACTTCTTCAGTCTGGGGCAGGATCAGCTGATCAAGAAGGTCTACAAAAAAGGGCCACACACCGTCGTCTTTGAGTTGAATCAGCCCAACGCCTCTTTCCTTGCTACCCTAGCGAGCGACTATGCAGTGATCCTCTCGGCCGAATATGCCGACCAGTTGCTCAACGCGGGCACACCGACCCTGCTGGATAGCCGCCCCATCGGTACCGGCCCGTTCAGCTTCAAGGAGTATCGTCACAACGAGTTCATTCGCTATCAGCGCCATCCCGCTTACTGGAACGGGCCAGCAAAAATTGAACAACTGGTTTACGACATCACCCCAAAATCCGCCAAACGGCTGGCCAAGCTGCTGACCGGCGAGTGTGACGTAATGAGCACGCCGGCTGCCAGCCAGCTCTCGGTGATCAAAGAGCACCCCGACTTGAGCCTCTCGGTCCAGTCAGGAATGAATGTCGCGTTTTTAGCCCTCAATACCCGTAAACCACCGTTCAACAACGTCAAGGTTCGCCAGGCCATTGCCAGCGCCATCAATGTCGACAACCTGCTACAGGCGGTCTATTTCGATACCGGCCTGCCAGCCAACAGTCTGCTGCCCCCCCTCTCCTGGGGCTACAACCCCAGCCTGCCCGAGCGCAAGCCCGACCTGAAACGGGCACGCCAACTGCTCAAGGAGGCCGGGCTCGAACAGGGACTGGAAATGCAGGTACTGGTGCAACCGGACGCGCGCCCCTACAACCCGGATGCGGTCAAGACAGCCCAACTGATCCGCAGTGACCTGGCCAAGGTGGGGATCAAACTCAAGATTGTGCAGCAAGAGTGGCCCGTCATTGAGAGACGCCTGCTCAATGGGCAATACGACAGTCTGCTCTCCGGCTGGATCGCCGACAATGCCGACCCGGACAACTTCTTTCGCCAGTTGCTGAGCTGCTCTGCGGTGGAGCGGGGCAACAACTACAGCCGCTGGTGCAGTCCGGCCTTCGACCAGTTGCTGGATGATGCGGTCACCACACCCCAGCTCTCATTCCGGCTGCGCAACTACTATTACGCGCAAACCCTGCTCAATGAACAGTTGCCGCTCATTCCGCTGGCCCATGCCCTGCGTACCCAGGTCACTCGCAGCGATATCGAGGGGCTGACACTGATGCCCTTTGGCGGCACCTCCTTCAATCAGGCCTACAGGGAGTAAGCATGCTTCTATACATCTTGCGCCGCATCAACCTGCTGCTCATCACCCTGCTGGCGCTGACGCTGGTCGCCTATCTGCTGGAGTATCGGTTGCTCGGTCACGAACTGAGTTTCTGGCGCGGTTATCCCGACTTTCTGCGCCGTATTTTTGCAGGCGACCTGGGGATCTCCAGCGTCTCCGGGCTGCCGGTGCTGGACGAGATCCGCCACTATTTTCCCGCCACCCTGATCCTCTGCCTGGCGGCATTTGCCATCTCGCTGCTGGTGGGTATTCCCCTCGGCACTCTGGCTGCCCTGTCACAAGGCAAGACGCTGGATCTCTCCATCATGACCGCAGGTCTTATCGGCTATGCGGTACCGGTATTCTGGTTGGCACTGCTGGTGGTAATGCTCTTTTCGCTGGATCTCGGCTGGTTGCCGGCGTCGGGCCAGATCAGCCTGCTCTACGACGTGCCCCCCATTACCGGCATCGCGGTGATCGATGTGCTGCTCAGCAACGAGCCCTGGCGGCAAGCGGCGCTGCACGATGCCCTGCGCCACCTCATTCTCCCGTCACTGGTGCTGGCGGTGGTGCCCACCACCGAGGTGATCCGCCATGTGCGCAGTTCCCTCATCGACGTGATGAAGCAGAACTACATCAAGGCGGCGGCGAGCCGGGGCCTTTCCAAGGCGCAGATCGTCTGGCGCCATGGTCTGAAGAACGCCCTGCCGCCGGTACTGCCGCTGCTGGGTCTGCAACTGGGTAGCGTGCTCACCTCCGCCATGATCACCGAGGTGGTGTTCGAGTGGCACGGGATCGGCCGCTGGCTCATCAGCAGCATCGCCCTGCAGGATTACGCCGCCATTCGCGGCGCGACTCTGGTGGTGGCCAGTTTCGTGATCCTGACCAGCGTCAGCACCGAGTTGCTGACCACCCTTATCTATCCGGCACGGCGCAAAGAGTTGTATGCCAAACAAGATTGAACGCGCTCATGGCGTGACCAGGAGCCAGGTATCCTATGCAAGATAAATCGAACATCTATCCCGAGCTCAAGATCCTCTCGCCCCTTGAGCAGACGTGGGCCTCCTACAGCCGCAATCCGCTCGCCATGGCGGGGCTCTGGTGCTTTTTGCTGTTGCTGCTCATCACGCTGGTGGGGCCGCTGGTCGTCCCCTACGGCATCGATGAACAGCACACCGACAAGCTGCTGCTCGCCCCCTCGTGGGCGGCGACCGGCAACATCGACTACTTCCTCGGCACCGATGATTTGGGGCGCGACATGCTCTCCCGGCTGGTGGTGGGAGCACGTCTCACCTTCGGCTGTGCCCTTGTCGTGGTGGTGATCGCCATGGTGGTGGGCTCCGCCATCGGCATACTCGGCGGCATGAGCAAGGGGCTGAAATCGAGCGTGCTGCACCACCTGCTCGATACCCTGCTCTCCATCCCCTCCCTGCTGATGGCCATCATCATGGTTGCCATTCTGGGGCCGGGCCTTGGCAATACCCTGATCGCCATTACCCTGGCATTGATCCCCCCCTTTATCCGGGCCACTTACAACGCGGTGCATGCCGAGATGCAGAAGGAGTACATCATTGCCAGTCGGCTCGATGGCTCGCCCCCCTTCAGGATCATGCGGCTGGCTATTTTGCCCAATATCGTCGAGACCCTGGTGGCCCAGACCACCCGCACCTTGTCTGCGGCCATTCTCGATATCTCGGCAGTCGGTTTTCTCGGCCTCGGCGCACAATCCCCTCAACCGGAGTGGGGCACCATGCTGGCCGATTCGAGTGACCTCATCTATCTCGCACCCTGGACCGTCACTTTGCCGGGCATGGCTATCCTGTTCAGCGTGCTGGCCACCAACCTGGTTGGTGAAGGCATCCGCGAAGCACTCAAAGAGGGGAATGACTGATGCCGCTGCTCGATATTCGCAATCTCACCATCGAGATCGACACACCGCAAGGCAAGGTCAAGGCGGTGGACAAGGTGAGCCTGACCCTGACCGAGGGGGAGATCCGCGGTCTGGTGGGTGAATCCGGCTCAGGTAAAAGTCTGATCGCCAAGGTGATCGTCGGCATCGAGAAGGACAACTGGACGGTACGTGCCGACCGGATGCGCTTCAACGACATGGATCTGCTGAGCATGCCTCCCAAGGAGCGTCGTCGCATCATGGGTCGCGAGATCGCCATGATCTTCCAGGACCCCATCAGCTGTCTCGACCCCTCCGAGGAGATCGGCACCCAGCTGGAAGAGGCAATCCCGACCGATTCGTTCGAGGGGCAATTCTGGCAACGCTTCCAGTGGCGCAAGAAGAAGGCCATCGCCCTGCTGCACCGGGTCGGCGTCAAGGATCACCGCAAGGTGATGCGCGCCTATCCCCATGAGCTGTCGGATGGCATGTGCCAGAAGGTGATGATCGCCATGGCCATTGCCAACCAGCCGCGTCTGCTGGTAGCCGACGAGCCCACCAGCGCCATGGAGTCCACCACCCACTCCCAGATCCTGCGACTCCTGGACAAGATGAACAAGCTGGGCAATACCACCATCCTGATCATCAGTAACGACATCGCCGCCATCGCCAACCTGACCGATACCATCAACGTGATGTACTGCGGCCAGATGGTGGAAGTGGGCACCCGGGAGCAGATCCTTGAGACCCCGCATCACCCCTATACCGATGCCCTGCTCAAATCGATCCCCGACTTTGACAAGCTGGTGCGCCACAAGTCGCGCCTCGAGACCCTGCCCGGCGTCATCCCGCCACTGCAACACCTGCCCATCGGCTGCCGTCTGGGGCCGCGCTGCCCCTACGCCCAGAAGCAGTGCGTGCAGACTCCTTTGATGAACAAGATCAAGGGCCATCAGTTCAGCTGTCACTTCCCGCTGAACATGGAGGAGCCCAAAAAATGATGACCGTTAATGCCCCCATGAAGGAGCCTCGCTTGTGATCGAGCCATCCCTGTTGCAGGTCAGAGGCCTTAGCAAAACCTACCAGAACCGTACCGGTCTGTTTCGTCGTCAGGCAGTAGAGGCGATCAAGCCCCTCTCGTTCGATCTTGAAGTGGGCCAGACCCTCGCCATCGTCGGCGAAGCTGGCTCCGGCAAGAGTACCCTCGCCCGCATTCTGGCCGGCATGATCGAACCCACCAGCGGCGACATCGCCATCGACGGCCAACTGATGGTGCATGGCGATTACCAGACTCGCTGCAAACTGCTGCGGATGATTTTTCAGGATCCCAACACCTCGCTGAACCGCAAGATCCGGGTCGGCCAGATCCTGGAAACCCCGCTGCGTCTCAACACCGAGATGACCGAGGAGGAGCGCCGTGAGAAGGTGGTGCAAACCCTGCGCATGGTGGGGATGCTGCCGGACCACGCCCTGTTTTATCCGCAGATGCTCTCCTCCGGTCAGCAACAGCGGGTGGCGCTGGCACGCGCGCTGATCCTCAACCCCAAGATAGTGGTGGCCGATGAGGCGCTCTCCACCCTGGATATCTCGGTACGCTCCCAGATCATCAATCTGCTGCTGGAGATGCAGGAGACCATGGGACTGAGTTATGTGCTGGTAGCCAACGATCTGGGCATCGTCAGCCATATCAGCGACGAGGTGCTGGTAATGCACGAAGGTCGGGTGGTGGAGCGCGGCAAGACTCTCAAGGTGTTTGCCGATCCCCAGCATGAGGTGACTCGCCGTCTCATCCAGAACTACAACAACGAATACCGCAAATAGAGAGGCGCTGGCCGCTCCCTTGCCGCTGTGTTTCGCCGAGCTCACTCGGCGAGATCAAAAAAGCCCACTGCATGCAGTGGGCTTTCTGTTACCGGCGTTGCTGCTTAGGCTTGCAGCAGCAGACGGTTGATACGGGAGACGAAGCTCGCCGGATCGTTCAGCCCGCCCTGCTCGGCCAGCTGGGCCTGTTCGTGCAGCAGGGTGACCCACTCACCGAACAGAGCCTCGTCTTCAATGGTGTCGAGTTTCTTCACCAGCGCATGGTCAGGGTTGAGCTCCAGAATGTACTTCTGCTCCGGTACCGGCTGGCCAGCCGCACGCATGAGCTTGATCATCTGGGTGCTCATACCGTAGGCGTCAGTGACGATGCAAGAGGGTGAATCGGTCAGACGGTGAGTGACACGCACCTCTTTCACTGCATCGCCCAGGCTCTTCTTGACCCGCGCCACCAGACCGGCGTTAGCTTTTTCGGCCTCTTCCTGCGCCTGCTTGGAGGCTTCATCTTCCAGATCGCCGAGATCCAGTTCGCCACGGGTGACGGAGATGAGCTGCTTGCCGTCGAACTCGGTCAGGTGGCTCATCAGCCACTCGTCCACTCGCTCCCACATCAGCAGCACTTCGACACCCTTCTTGCGGAAGATCTCGAGATGCGGGCTGTTCTTGGCAGCGGCATAGGAGTCGGCGGTGATGTAGTAAATCTTCTGCTGACCTTCCTTCATGCGGCCAACGTAATCCTCGAGAGAGACTGTCTGGGCTTCGCCCTCGCCAGCGGTGCTGGCAAAGCGCAGGAGCTTCGCGATCTCTTCGCGGTTGGCGTAATCCTCGGCCGGGCCCTCTTTGAGCACGTTACCGAACTCTTTCCAGAACTTGGCGTACTTCTCGGCATCGTCTTTCGCCAGCTTGGAGAGCATGGTCAGGACGCGCTTGGAGCAAGCTTTGCGCAGGGAAGCGGTCACCTTGTTGTCCTGCAGAATTTCACGGCTGACGTTGAGCGGCAGATCGTTGGAGTCCAGCACCCCTTTGACGAAACGCAGGTAGGTCGGCATAAACTGCTCGGCGTCATCCATGATGAAGACGCGCTGTACGTAGAGCTTCAGACCGTGCTTCTGCTCGCGGTTGTAGAGGTCGAACGGTGCGCGGGCCGGTACGTAGAGCAGGCTGGTGTACTCTTGCGCCCCTTCCACCCGGTTGTGACCCCAGAGCAGCGGATCTTCAAAGTCGTGGGCGACGTGCTTGTAGAACTCCTGATACTCCTCGTCCTTGATATCTTTCGGGTTGCGGGTCCACAGTGCAGTCGCGCGGTTGACCTGCTCCCACTCGCCCGGGGTGCCGACGATGGTTTCACCATCCTCTTCACGATCCGGGGTACCCTCTTTGAACATCTCGACCGGTACGCTGATGTGATCGGAATATTTGCCCACCACGGAGCGCAGACGCCAGTCGTCGAGGAACTCGTCCTCTTCGGCACGCAGGTGCAGGATGACGTCGGTACCGCGACCGGCTTTAGTCACGTCAGCCACGGTGAAGGAGCCTTCCCCTTCCGATTCCCACTGTACGCCCTGCTCCGGAGCAGTACCGGCGGCGCGGGAAACCACGGTCACCTTGTCGGCCACGATAAAGGCAGAGTAGAAACCGACCCCGAACTGACCGATCAGCTGGGAATCCTTGCCCTGATCGCCGGAGAGGTTTTTGAAGAATTCGGCGGTGCCGGACTTGGCGATGGTACCCAGATGCTCGATCACCTGATCACGGGTCATACCGATCCCGTTATCGGAGATGGTCAGGGTACGCTTCTCTTTGTCCACCACCAGGCGCACACGCAACTGGCCGTCGTTTTCAAACAAAGAGGCATCGGAAAGCGCCTTGAAGCGCAGCTTGTCCGCCGCATCGGATGCGTTGGAGATCAGCTCGCGCAGGAATACTTCTTTGTTGGAGTAGAGGCTGTGAGCCATCAGGCTCAGCAGTTGTTTGACTTCAGTCTGAAAGCCGTGGGTTTCGGCATGAACACTTTGGGTCATGGACCAATCCTCAGAAACATCGGGTTGAACATATGCCCAACCTAGATGGGGACGGCCAATCAAATATCAAGGGGGCGAATGTGCAATCCTGCTCATTCGCCCCCTTTTTCCATTCAACTGCCGATTTTCTGATCAAGCCGCAATGATACAGCCCTATCCCGCCCCTTATTTGAGGCGCTGACGCCCCATCAGGGAGTGGGAGAGCGTGGTGCCATCCACCAGCTCCAGCTCTCCGCCCACCGGCACACCGTGGGCGATGCGGCTCACCTCTACCCCGGCAGCACGGGCCATATCAGCGATATACCAGGCGGTAGCATCCCCCTCGATGGTGGGATTGGTGGCGAGGATCAGTTCGCTGATGTGCTCTTCCTTCAGGCGGCGCTCGAGAATATCGAGTCCCAGCTCCTCCGGGCCTATGCCGTCCAGCGGCGAGAGGTGGCCCATCAGCACGAAGTAGCGGCCGGAGAACTGGCCGGTCTGCTCGATGGCGGCCACGTCCGCCGGGCTCTCCACCACGCAGAGCAGACCGTTCTCTTCCCGCTTGGGATTGGCGCAAATATCGCAGCGATCGTTCTCGGTAAAGGTGCGGCAGTGGCTGCAGTGGCCAATCTCGGTCAGGGCGCGAGAGAGCAGTTGGGCCAACCGCAAGCCGCCGCTGCGCTCACGCTCGAGCAGGGTAAAGGCCATCCGCTGGGCAGACTTAGGCCCCACCCCCGGCAATACCTGCAGGGCTTTCATCATCTCATCGAGCAGGGGACTGAACTTCATAACACTCCTTACACAGGCCTGCCCCTCGCCACCACTAGGGCCACGACGGGTCAGCAAAACAGGATAACGCCATTGGCGCAGGACTATACCCGAGCCGGCCCATGACTGCCATTTGCTTTGCTGGCCAGCGCAAAAACGCGGCGCTTATACTTGGTCAAAGACAAACGGGTGGTGTCATAAAAGATCGCCCCCCTCATCAGGACAAGGAGGTTAAATGGAGACACAACATATAAAGCCTCTGGTCCGCCGAAACGGGCTGACCCTGATCTGGGCCGGGGGGCTCATCACCAGCCTGATGCTATTACTGCTCTGGTTGCTTGTGGAAGGCCCGGTGCTCCCGGCCTATATATTGCTACTGAGTGGCATGATGATGACCTTGATAGGCTGGTTCAAGCTCAATGAACCCCCGATCAGCCTCTCCCTATGCCAGCACTCCCTCCACTATCACCACAAATATGGCGGCTGGGCACTGAAGTGGCACAACATCCAGCGTATCGATCAACCCAGAATCCATGTTGGTTGGGATCTCCAGCCCCTGCCCTATATCGGTTTCAAGATAAAACAGTATGACGAGTTTCTGACACTGATCACTCCCAGACTGGCCGTGCATCTGTTGACAGAGCAGCGCCCTGTGTTGCTGCATGCCCTGCATAATGAGCAGCTCCATGGGCAGCCAGTGCATACCAATGACCCCTTACAAGGCATCGACTGGCTGGAAGAGAGTCACTTTTGCTCCCCGCAAGGGCTGCACTACGATGGAGCATTGGCCATGCTGGCTCAACGGATGATTCGCATGCGCCACTTGCTCGGTTATGACCTGTTGATCCCGGTAGGCAGCCTGGATCGGGAACCGGATGATTTCCTCAAACTGCTGCGCCAATACAGGCAGGAGGCGATCGTCTCTCCACTACCTTCATCAGAGCCACACGCTCAATAACCCCCCTGCCAAGTGGTTGTCGCTACGTCCCAGGCACTAAACGGTGAGCTATCCAACGCGGTTGTAACACCCATTAGACGATTGCAGAGAGTGCTGATGAGAACTACCGATTCCCATAACACTAAATACTCATACCCTGAAGTAACCACCCTTCACCATGTGGTGCGGTGTTTATTTGAACAGTTAACTGCCATGGGTCATTGCAGTTAAAGAGGCTCATTTTTCGACATTGGATGCCAAAACGCTCAAGCGCTCTTGGCAACACGTTTTTATTTGTAATGGCTAACCAAAATCTAATTACCATACAAGTAACCCGAATTGCCGACGCACCTCCTACAGCGAATCATCACTTTTATTTAAGCCCTATTTTTTATACACTTAAATACATGTCGGGAGATTATTGGATGGCTTTTCCCTCAGATAACGAAGGATGTCGAGCCGAGTAAAACCAATCAGGAAGCAGAACACGTGTCCTCGAGAAGCAAACAAACCGTCAAGCTTGATAATGTCGCGGCCCTGGCCAAGGTGTCCCCCTCGACAGTCTCACTTTATGTACGTCATCCAGACAAGGTAAAAGCCAATACCGGCCATAAAATTCAGCGTGCCATTGATGAATTGGGTTATGTGCACAACAAAATTGCCAGTCAGTTTACTGCCGGGCGAAGTTCGGCAATGGCAATTATCGTTCCTTCCATTTCCAATATTACCTTTAGTACCTTTGTCCAGCAGATTGAACATATCGTGAGTGATGCAGGTTTTCAGCTCTATATCGCATCTCATGATCACTCAATGGAAAAAGAGGAGCAGCAGATCCGCTCCATTTTACAATGGTCTCCTGCCGCCATAACCCTCACTGGCGCGAAGCACAGTGATACTACGATTCGTATGCTGGAGCACAGTGCGGTGCCTGTGGTTCAAGCATGGCAAATCGGTGAAGCCAGTCCGTTTGTCGCGCAGGTCGGTATAGATCATTTTCAGGTGGGTTACGATGCCGCATCTTACCTGATACGCTCCGGCTGCCATAAAATTGCCTATTTCACGACCCGTTTTAACGATGACGTGCGTGCGCAGAGCCGCTACAGCGGCTTTTGCCAGGCACTTGAGACGGCGGGTATGGATCCCTTGTTGGTCGAAATCCCTTACAGCGACAATATTTACCCCGCCGCACGCGAACTACTCATCAAGACACTGCTCAAAGAGCGCAAACTCGACGGCATTTTTGCATCAAACGATACCATTGGTACTGCATTGCTGATGGAGGCGATTGCACGCAATATCCCGGTACCAGAGCAACTATCTATCATCGGGTTTGGCGATTTTCCAGGCAGCGGCTATCTGGCCCCCGTGACCTTGTCCAGTATCAATATCAATATTCACTCTGTTGCCAGCCAAGCTGCATCTATGATGTTGCGGATGGCTCGCGATCCCGATTATAAAGGCGAGATCATTGATGCAGGATTTGACTTGATCCCCAGACAGAGTACCCGGTTTGTTTTGTGACCAAGCCAATATAGTCACACCATGAACCATCACAAAACCATGGCCTTGATAAATAGCCCATAAAGATAAATGCCCCCCATGTATCTACCAGAACACTATCCATTGCGTCAGATATTTTTAAGCAGGGCACCAGTCACTGCCAGCGCTACAAGGTTTTGGTTAAGTAATATCGCTGATGAAACACCGGGCACTTTTCCAACGTCATCACGACGGAATAACCCCTCGCTTGGTAAAAAGGCTTTGCTTGAAAACTAAAAGTATCGAGCTGTGAAAAACGGCAGCCGCGCTCTAGGGCAGCCTGCTCCATTGCTGCCAATAACCGGCCTCTTACACCGCGCCCCCGCAGACTGCGGGCCACCCACAGATACTCGATATAGAGCCAGTTGCCGTAGGTATGGCCGCTGCATCCTCCGGCACGACGTTGCTGCTCATCCTGATAGAAGATGGCAAGTGGGCGACGTATCTGTTCACCGACAAACTCACGATTGGTTTTGATCAGGTTGTCTCGTAAAAAATCTATGTCGTCCTGGCTGGGGTTTTGCACAACGTCAAGAGTGTCAATCATGCTGCTCTGCTCCTCTGTTGAAACATAATGGCCGTGAACATTGTCACGGCCATGGGTTATCCGGGTCGCATCCTCTATAGCGAACGCCGGTGCGATTTACGCCAGATCCTTTAGCTCGGCAAACAGCGAAGCCCAGGGACTTTTGGCACGATAGAACACCGGGGGCTGGCCAATCGGTGCAGGCAGAGTGACCCGCTGGCCCCCTGTAAAGCGCTGGCCGCTCCAGACATGCGTCCACTGCTCACCTGCAGGCAGGTAAGTTGTCCACTCACGCACATCCCCTTGGTGAACCGGTGCCACCAGCAACTCTGACCCATAGAGGTATTGATCCTGTATGACGTAGACCTCGGGATCATGTTCAAAATGCAGCATCATGGCACGTTGAACCGGATACCCTTTCTCAGCCGCTTCATCCACCAGGCTACGTAAGTAAGGAGTCAGGTGGCAATAAACTCGGGTCATCCGGGCAAAATGCGCCAACGTGCTGCCATCCTGGTCAAACTGGAAGTTCTCATCAGGGCGGTTACCTTCGTGGGTACGCATGACTGGGGTAAAGGCAGCCATTTCAACCCAGCGGTCAAACAGCTCCTTGGTTCGACGGTTGCCAAACAGTGAGGTGTAGCCACCGATATCCGAGTGGTGATACGCGTTCCCCAACATACCGGAGGAGAGCGCCCCCGAGATCACCGTGACCAGACCGTCGTGACGGCTGAAATCGACACATTGATCGCCTGCCCACAGTAGCGGGCAGTATTGCTGCACCCCAGTGTAACCGGCTCGCATAAAGAAAAGGGCATCACCGGTTTGGCCGTTCATCGCGATCGCTTCTGCGTTGCACTGGGCCCACAGAGTCGGCCAGGCATTGTGCATCAGCTTGGCATCGACACCGTTGTGCAGGTAGATGTTATCGGTCGGCAGGTACTCGCCAAAGTCAGCCATCCACCCCTTGATCCCCATGTCCAGCATGTTTTTACGCAGCACGGTATCACGGAACCAGGCCATGGCGTCTGGATTGGTAAAGTCGATACAGCCGCAATAGAATTCGCCAAAGTCGACCAGCGCAACTTGACCATCCTTGTCCAGCGCCATATAGCCGAGCTCTTTGGCGATCGGAAACAGCTTGCCATCTTCACACAGGTAGGGGTTGACGTAGGCCATGAACTCGATGCCCTGGTCATTGAGCTCCTTGATCCTGGCGGGCAGATTGGGGTAGCGATCCTGATGGTGCTGCCAATCCCAGTCCCAGAACAGGCGCTTGCCAAACGAGGTGACCCGCAAGCCGCACCAGTCTTCACTCCACAAACCCGAAACCTTGATACCATGGTCAAGGGCGTTTTCCAGACGACTGAAGGTATTGACCTCTCCCCCCTTCAGACCAAGGATCGCCCCCTTGTAAACCCACTCAGGCAACCTGGGCTGGCGGCCAAACCGGGCGGACAGTTTTTCAATAATGCCCAGATAGCTCTCTGCGGTGCGCAACTCGATGGCCTGCGGGATCGCCCACACTTGCAGCTCATGAAACCCTTCGTGACGAAAATCGAAATCGGCATAAGCGGTGGTGTCGATATGGCAGCTGTATTTACGAGAGGAGACAAACGTGGGTTGCGGATAGTTGGTGTGGTAGTAATCCCCACCGGCTTTGCCCATCACATCGGCTTTCCATTTGATCTCGCTGTGGGGATGGCGACCAACACCGGGCTCTGAGGTCCACAACGGAAAGTGACGGCCACGCAAATCAAAATAGGACATCTGCTCGCCACAACCCCAGACATGCTCTTTACGTTCGGCCGGCAATCTGACCCAAAAGCGGTTATATGCCTCGTCCAGTATGGTCGGATAAAGCATCACATCATCGCCATCACACACCACAGCCACCTGTAGCAAAGCCGGGGTCAAGGCATTCGGGGCAAAAACGAACAGGTTGTTGTCAACCTGTTCGATATGAGTCAATGCGACGCGAGACTCGATGTAGTCTTCGATGTCAAAGTTGCCGCGATAAATTTCCATTTTTTCCCGGCCCTTGCCTATATAAAACGCTGGGGCATCCGCTTGATGAGAAAATAACAACTGCTGCTGGTGCTGAATCGTTAACGCCTGTGACGAAAATTCGAGTTGCATTGCATAAGCTCCTGTTTAGTCGGGCCATCCCCGCTTGCTCGCAAACACAATAATAGCGCTACGATTTCATTTCAATCGCGTAAAACCCAAACAGCGATCTCGATCACCAATCAACACCCGCCACATGAAAACGTTTAGCTCGCTTGCAAGCACTATTTGTAAGAGAATCCTTAACCACCAGCGCAATCTCTCGATCTGGATCCCACTTTTCAACAATCACACTTGCGCCAATAATCGCATCGCTACGATTATTGGGCTGCCGGATGGATTCCACACTATGGAGAATAAAATGGTTGTTCAGGCGCATATCGAAAGCAGACTGCCTTTTAGGGAAAAACTTGCCTATGGCGTCGGCGATTTTGGTTACAACTTTGTATTGAATATCACCACCCTCTACCTGCTTAAATTTCTGACCGATGTAGCAGGTATCAATGCGGCGTGGGCAGGCGTCATCTTTTTGGTGGCGAAAGTGTTCACCGGCTTCACCGACCTGGGCACCGGCATTTTCCTCGACACCCGCAAGAGCTTCGGACCTCGCGGCAAGTTTCGTCCGATGCTGCTCTGGACCATAGTGCCCCTGTTTGTCTGCAATATGTTGCTGTTTTGTAATTTTGAGCTCGACAGCGAGACCAAGACCACCCTGTTCATCGTCTGCTTTATGGCCTTTGGCCTGTTCTTTAGCTTGGGCAATGCCAGCTATGGCGCCATGGTGCCCTCTATGACCAAAAATGTTCAGGATCGCGCAGAGCTGGCAGCATGGCGTCAGGGCGGAGCCAACACCGGCCTGTTGTTAGCCACCGTCGGTTTCATGCCCATCGCCATGTTGTTTGAATCCCAGGAGACCGGCTACATGGTGGCAGCCCTGGCCTACACCTCGGTCGGCTTGGCGGCGGTGCTCTTTTGCTACCTCAACGTCAAAGAACACCACACCATCATAGGTAATGACCCTGACCAGATAGTCGAGAAGCCCACCATCAAGGAGGGGCTCAAGGCGGTACTCAAGAACAACCAGTTGCTGGTGCTGGCAGTAGCCAACCTGCTGACCCTCTCCGCATTCAACGTCAAACTCACCGTGCAGGTCTTCTACGCCCAGTACATTCTGGGTGATGTCTCCATGGTCTCTTACATGAGCTTTGTCAGCATGGGGTGCATCTACCTCGGGGTGTTGTCTGTGCCTGCGCTGGTACGCCGCTTTGGCAAAAAACCTGTCTATCTGGCCGGATTGTGCCTGTGGATCTCCGGCGACATTGCCAACTACCTGTTCGGTGGCACCGTCATGAGTTACGTGCTGTTCACCTCGCTGGCGTTCTTTGGCACCTCTTTCGTCAACAGCCTTAACTGGGCGTTTGTCTCAGATACCGTTGAGTACGGTGAGTGGAAAACCGGTACCCGTACCGAAGGCTTGGTCTACTGCGGCATGACCTTCTTTAGAAAGTGTTCGCAAGCTATCGCAGGGTTCGTCCCCGGGTTTGCTCTGGCACTGGTTGGCTACATGCCCAATGTGGAGCAAACCGATGCCGCCAAAACCGGGATCACCGGACTGATTTTCATCTACCCGGCAAGCCTGGCCATCGTAACGGCACTGGTGATGGCCCTCTTCTACACCCTCAACGAGCAGCGCTATCAAGAGATCATTGCCAGCCTTGGTGCCCGCCGTGTGGCGACCACCCAAAGCTGACTCTCATTCAACTGGCAGCGGCATGCTGGCCACGCTGTTGCTCTCTTCAAGGATGTGATCCCATGACATATCGCAATGTGGCAAGTGACCGTCTGGCATGGCAGGAAAAGATGGCCTACGGAGTGGGTGATCTCGGCTATAACTTCCTGCTCAACTGCACAACGCTCTATTTGCTGATCTTCCTGACCGATGTGGCAGCCATTCCGGCAGCATGGGCCGGAGCAATCTTTCTGGTTTCGAAGTTCTTTACCGCCTGCACCGATCTGGTGACCGGCAGCGTGCTGGATAATCGTTCCGAGCTCGGCCCCAGAGGTAAATTTCGCCCCTTCCTGCTCTGGACCATAGTGCCACTGGCTCTTATCAACACCGCCCTGTTTACCAGCGTTGAGCTCCCGGTCATCGCTAAAACAGTGCTGTTTACCCTGCTGTTCATGATGTTTGGTGCCTTTTACAGTTTTGGCAATGCCTCCTATGGCGCCATGGTCCCGGCCCTCACCAAGCGACTCCAGGACCGAGCCGAGCTCGCCGCCTGGCGCCAGGGGGGAGCCAATACCGGATTACTGCTCTGCTCGGTGGGGTTCATGCCGCTGGTATTGCTGTTTGACAAACCACAGGTCGGCTATAGCGTTGCGGTACTGATTTATTCGGTCATGGGGGCTGCAGCAGTACTCTTTTGCTACAGCAGAGTTCGTGAACGCCATGTGCTGCCATCGGTTGTCAACGAATCGGGGTTTTCGGCAGTACAAACCAACGCACGGGCCGTGCTGGCAAACCGTCCGCTGGGCATCCTGGCGCTGGCCAATCTGCTGACGCTGGCAGCGTTCAACACCAAGCTGATTGTTCAGGTTTTTTACGCCCAATATGTGATTGGCGACGTATCGATGATCGCCTACATGAGCTTCATCAGCATAGGGTGTATCTACCTGGGTGTATTGCTGGTCCCCTTTGCCGTGCACCGTTTTGGCAAACTGCCTGTCTATCTGGCCGGCATTGGCGTGTGGATATGCGGTGACCTGCTCAACTACCTCTACAGCGAGAGTGCTCTCGATTACATCCTCTTCACCTCCCTGGCCCTGTGGGGATCCGCTTTCGTCAACAGTCTCAACTGGGCGTTCATCTCTGACACCGTCGAGTATGGGGAATGGAAAACCGGCATCCGCACAGAAGGGCTGGTCTACTGCAGTCTGACCTTCTGCCGCAAATGTTCGGCCGCGCTTGCGGGCCTCATCCCCGGGCTGGTGCTGGCATGGTCAGACTATGTTCCCAACGCGACGCAAAGCACCGAGACCCAAAGCAGCATCGCCAATCTGATGTTTCTCTACCCGATCTGTGCCCTGATTTGCGCTGCTGCCTTGATGTTGCTGTTCTACCCGCTCACTGATGCTCGCTATCAACAGATCGTCCGGGAGCTGGCACAACGCCATGCCCTTGCTTCTCCCCGGAAACCCCATCACCGAATGAGTGAACAATCTACTCCATCGCCTGCCCCCCCCCCTCTTCGTGCGGGTCAGAATGGCTGAATTTAACATGCTGTTTTTATTGAATTAATCCTTGACCAAATCAGACAAAGAGAGCGCTATTCCTATGTCATTCAACAGTGAAAACCTGGCCAAGCTCGATATCTCGGCGCTGCGTAGCCAACGCTGGTATGCCCCCGACACCATCCGAGCCTTCGCCCATCGTCAACGCAGTCAGCAAAGTGGCTTGAACCGCGACGAATTCATGGGCAAGCCAGTGATCGGGATCATCAATACCTGGAGTGAAATGAGCCCCTGCCATAGCCACCTGCGTGAGCGCGCCGAGGCCGTCAAGCGAGCCGTCTGGGCCGCGGGAGGCTACCCCGTTGAATTGCCCGCGCTGTCGGTCGGGGAAGTATTGGTCAAGCCGACCACCATGCTCTATCGCAACTTTCTGGCGATGGAGGCAGAAGAGCTGCTGCGCCAGCATCCGATCGATGGGGCTGTGCTGCTCGGCGGTTGCGACAAATCCACGCCAGCCCTGCTGATGGGTGCCATTTCGATGGACTTGCCGGTGATCTTCTGCCCCGCCGGCCCCATGTCGAGCGGCAAATGGCGCGGCCATGTCACCGGTGCCGGTACCCATACCAAGAAGTTCTGGGACCAATTGCGCTTGGGGGCCATTACCCAGCATGACTGGATCGAGCTGGAGGGGGCGATGACTCGCTCCATCGGCACCTGCAATACCATGGGCACAGCATCCACCATGACCTCCATCGCCGATGCCATGGGCTTTATGTTGCCGGGGGCCAGCTCCATCCCCGCCGCTGACTCGCGACACGTCCAGATGGCAGCCCAATGCGGCCAAATCATCGTCGACATGGTGTGGCATGATCACAAACCTTCCCGCTGGCTGACCCGAGCCAACTTCCTCAATGGCGTAGTGGCCTACATGGCGCTCGGCGGCTCCACCAATGCCGCGATCCACATGATTGCGATGGCCAACCGGGCGGGCATCAACCTCACTCTGGAAGACATGGAGTCGGTGGCACGGGAAGTCCCTGTGCTGGCCAATCTGTTTCCCTCTGGTGATCAGTTGATGGAGGAGTTCTTCTTCGCCGGCGGTCTGATGGCCCAGCTGAAAAAGGTGGAGTCATTCCTCCACCTCGATGCGATCGGGGTCACCAATCGTCCCGTTGCACAGTGGATTGCCAACGCGACCTGTTATGACGACAACGTGATCCGCTCGCTAGATAACCCTGTGGTACCGCTCTCCCGTGGATGTGCATTGACAGTATTGCGCGGCAATCTGTGTCCCAACGGGGCTGTGATGAAATCATCTGCCGCCAAACCCGAACTGCGCCACCACAAGGGCCCTGCCATCGTCTTCGACAGCCATCAAGAGCTCTCGGATCGCATCGATGACCCCGCCCTGGAGGTAACCAAGGAATCAGTGATTATCCTGCGCAATGCCGGCCCGGTCGGCGCGCCGGGCATGCCGGAGTGGGGCAACCTGCCGATCCCGAAAAAGCTGCTGCAACAAGGCGTCACCGACATGGTGCGGATTAGTGATGCCCGCATGTCCGGTACTCACTATGGCACCTGTATCCTGCACGTTGCCCCTGAAGCGGCCATTGGTGGCCCACTGGCACTGGTACGTACCGGTGACCTCATCGAGCTCGATATCGCCAATGGCCGCCTCAACATGCTGGTCAGTGATGAAGAGCTGGCCGAGCGCCGCCGCACGCTCAAACCGGTACACAAAGTTTATGAACGCTCTTATGCCGCACTCTATCAACAACATGTGACCCAGGCCGATCAGGGCTGTGACTTCGATTTCCTCCAGGCTGGCAGCAAAGTGCCCGAGCCCCCGATTTTCTAAAGGAGCAAACAATGAATCCGTTCAAACTTGCGATTACTCAAGGTCCACGCCCACTGGGCACCTGGATGATGACTGGCAGCGATACGGTGGCGGAAGCCATGGCGACTGTCGGTTTCGATTTCTTGGTGCTGGACCAGGAACATGTGCCGGTCGATAGCCTGGATGCGATCCGTATCGATCGCGCCATTCGTGCCAGCAACCCGGCCACCACCCCACTCTACCGCCTGGCCTGGAACGACACTGTGTTGATCAAACGGGCGCTTGATGGCGGTGCAACGTCGCTGATGGTGCCGTTTGTCAACAGTGCAGCAGAAGCCCGCAAAGCGGTAGAGGCGGCCTACTACCCTCCCCTAGGCAAACGCGGCTTTGCCGCGGTGCATCGTGCGTCCGGTTACGGTGCCGAACCCGAATTCGTGCGTAAAGCCCGGGAAGAGCTCTGCCTTATCCTGCAAATTGAGACCCCTGACGCCATTGATGCCATGGAAGAGATGGCCATTGAAGGAGTGACCGGCTTCTTTATCGGCCCCGGCGATATGAGCGCAGCCATGGGCCATATTGGCAATCCCTCTCACCCCGAGGTGCAAGCCAAGATCCGTGAAGGGCTGGAGAAGTGCCAGCGCTTGGGATTGCCTTGCGGGATCGTCGGTGGCAACCCCGAGCTGGTGAACAAATATCAAGAGATGGGTTTTAGCTTCGTGGCGCTCGGCTCCGACATGAGTTACCTGCTGGCTCGCGCCCGTGAACAGCTCGCCGCGATCCGGGGGGAACGTCTGAGCATATCCGGTGGCGAGGTTTACTGATGAAGAGGCTTCACCGCCAAAGCGGCCCGCTTGATCTGGAGCTCATCCCCGAGCTTGGTGGCGCTGTCGGCAAACTGACCTGGCATGGCAGGGAGATCTTGCGCTCCCTGCCCGATGGTCAGAACGTCACAGTCAACCAGGGGGGCTGTTTTCCCCTGGTACCTTACTCCAACCGTATTGCTCATGGACGGTTTCACTTCGCCGGATATGATTACGCCCTGCTGCGTAACTTTGGCGATCATCCCCACTCAATTCATGGCAACGGCTGGCAGCAGCCATGGCAAGAAGGGGATGCAGATGATGACTCTGTCGTGCTGACCCTGCACCATGACGCACAGGGAGCATCCGCGGCGCAATGGCCCTGGCCTTATCGGGCAACTCAGCGCTTCACCCTGCAAGAGAATGCGCTGCATATCATACTCACTTACCACAATCTGGCCGATCACGCTGTCCCGGCTGGGCTGGGCTTTCACCCCTATTTTCCCCGTGCGGCGCACGCCGAGATCCAGTTCGACGCAGGCGGTGTGGTACTCAACGACCACAAGTCCCTGCCCACTGGTCTCGCGCCACTACCGACCCAATGGAACTATCGCACTTGGCGCAAACCTGAACCCGCCAGTGTCGATAACTGCTTCCATCACTGGAGTGGCTGTGCACGGGTGCGCTGGCCAGATGAGAAGCTGATGGTGACCCTGAGCTCACCCGATGCGCCTCACGCCATCCTGTTTCTGCCGCCCGCCGATCGTGACTTCATCGCCATCGAGCCGGTCTCTCATATCAATGATGCCATCAACAACGGTGGCTTTGGTGACCCTGCGCTGGCCATGGCCACTGTGCCAGCCAATGGGCAGTTGCAGATCTCCATGCTGCTTGAGGTTTCTCACTATGCCTAATCCTGCTCTGCTACTTGCCGACTACCGCGGCCATCTGCCCGAGTGCCCGACCTGGAGCACTGATGAACAGGCGCTCTACTGGACCGATATTCTCGAGCGTTGCCTGCACCGCTATCACCCCGAAAGCGGCGCCATGACGACAATCCCCTTCCCCGAAGAAGTGGGCTGTTTTGCCCTGCGCGAACAGGGTGGCTTTATCGCAGCGATGCGCACCGGGATCTATCTGTGTGATCAACACGGGCAAATTGAGCGTAAAGTCGCCGATAACCCCAATAACCCAGCGCTGGCCCGTTTTAATGATGGCGGTACCGATCAGGCGGGTCGTTTCTATGCGGGCACTTACTGGAGCCCACGAGATTACAACGGCGCCCTGCTATGCCGGGTTGATGCCGAGCTGCAGATGTCGGTGATCCAGTGCGACATTCTGGGAGCCAATGGCTTGGCATTCAGCCCAGACATGCGCTGGATGTACACCACTGATACCCCCAACCGCCGCCTTTATCGCACTCCGTTGGCCCGCGACGGTTCACTCGGTCAACGGCAACTGCTGCGCGAGTTTGCAGCCCGCGCCGACGAAGGGCGCCCGGATGGGGCTGCAATCGATGTCGAAGGATGCTACTGGAGCGCCCTGTTTGATGGCCATCGTATCGCCCGCTTCTCTGCAGAGGGGGTATTGCTGGCCGAATATCCCTTGCCGGTACGTTGCCCCACCATGGTCTGTTTTGGTGGTGAAGACATGAAGACCCTCTTCATCACCACCACTCGCGAAAATATGGACGCCGCCGAACTGGCAGCACGTCCGCTCTCAGGTGCGCTGTTCAGCATGCGTGTTGACATCGCCGGTCTTGCTAAACCCACATTTAAGGAAAACAACGGATGAAAACTATCGGCTTTATCGGTCTTGGTCTGATGGGCGAAGCGATGTCAAAGAACATCGTCAAAAAATTTGATGGCAATGTGTTGGTATTCGATATCAATCAGGAGGCTGTCGCCCGGGTGGTCGATGCAGGCGCCATCGCCTCCCCTTCCATTGCCAGGTTGGCAGCCGATGCGGATGTGATCATCTCCATGGTACCGCGCTCCGAACACGTCAAAGCGGTCTATACCGAACTGCTGCCACACCTTGGCCCCGGCAAGATCACCATCGACATGTCCACCATTGACCCGGCAGTGTCAATCGCCTTATCCCGCCAGGTAGCAGAAACCGGTGCCGTGATGCTCGATGCGCCCGTGGTCAAATCGGTCCCTGCCGCCGTGGCTGCCGAGCTCGGGATCTACATAGGTGGCGACCTGTCCGCCTACAAAAAGGTCAAGCCATTGCTAGCCATGATGGGCAGCAACCAGATCCACCTGGGGGGCAACGGCCGTGGTTTGATCATGAAGGTGCTGCACAACACCTTGGTCGCCCAAATTCAGAACAGTGTCAACGAAATGCTGGCCACCGCCGATCATTTCGGCATCGATAAAGAGAGCTTCAACACCGCCGTCTCTTACGGTGGCGGCAGCAACTTCTATCTGACCAGCAAGATAGGTGCCCTGATCGCCGAGAACTACAACACTGTCTTCTCGCTGGAGAACATGGCCAAAGATATCGGCATTATGAAGAACCTCATGGGCGAAGAAGCGCTGACCCTGCCCGGAGTCGAATTGGTGAATAACATTTACCAGCAAGGCCTGAATAACGGTTTGGGCCATGAGGATTTCTGTGCCACTTATAAGTTGGTAAAGCAAAACATTCAATAGCTGGCTGATAAAAACCATCGCATGAGGTAATTAATTTACCTCATGCCAATCGCTGTACGATTTAATATCAACTTACCATTGGCGAGTCAATCACTATGCGTATCCACCCCAAAATATGCTTAATCCCTCTTATATGCTGCAACGCAGCTTTCGCAGGCGGTTATTTTGAAAGCCGTGAGGCATTTAACTTTGCTACCGACCAACATGAGTTATTGTTGCGACTCGGCTATAACTGGGAATCTGGTGCGGGTATTATGGCCAGCAATGCGTATAATACCGATAAACTAGACAAGCTAAAGCACAGTTATAACGAAATTGAAGGGTGGTATCCGCTATTAAATTTAACCACCAAACTCTCGGTCAATGCCGGTGGTTTGGTTAACTCCTCTAGCTCTGGCTCTGGTGGCTCTGCGTATCTGGATGGAAAGTACAACTTTACCGATAACTTTTCCGTTATTGCACGATACCGTTACAATCATCAAAATTATCTAACTACGGATCTTGATGGTTATGGCGATAATAACGATACCAATGAATACGCACTGTATATTGTCAATAAAATAACACCAGCTTTGACCCATACTTTTGAATCGCACTATTTTTCTCGCGTCAATAATTTCAACAGTGCTAATGGGAAAGATCATCACTGGGAGCTAACCAGTCAAACCCGCTATCGAATCAATCCACAATGGATGCCTTATCTGGAATTACAGTGGTACGATAGAAATATTGCCTATGATGCAGAGGCATACCGGATCCGTATTGGTGTTAAATACTTTTTCTAATGTTGCCAGATGAATTCAATCTATGACTCACGGAGAGCAGTTATGAACTATTCCCAGCAAGTACAATATCACTCTATTGCCGGCAAGGTCGCCGTTATCACAGGTGGCGCCAGTGGCATTGGCGAAGAGTTGGTGCGCGCCTTTGTCAGCCAAGGTGCCAAAGTCGCCTTCCTCGATTTTGATAAATCTGCAGGCGAAGCACTCGCGCATGAGCTCGACTGCCTGTTTCTGTTTTGCGATGTCACCGACCTGACTCTGCTCAAAGCGTGTTTTACGACCATTGAACAACAGCTGGGCAGTGTCGATATCCTGATCAACAACGCGGGCAGCGATGATCACCATAAAATTGAGGATCTGACCGAGGAGTATTTCGAAAACCGCATCAATATCAATCTGCGTCACCAGTTGTTTGCGATCCAAGCCGTGTTGCCAGGCATGGAGCAAAAAGGGAGCGGCAGCATCATCAATATGGGATCCATCAACTGGATGCGGGGCCGCCCCGGGAGAGTCTGCTACTCCCTGTCAAAAGCCGCTATCCATGGTTTTACCCGTACCCTGGCGCAGGAGTTGGGCGCAAGAGGCATTCGGGTTAACAGCCTGGTCCCAGGCGCAATCCGTACCCCCAAACAGGATGCGATGTGGGCGCAACTCGACCCTGCCGCGGTGAACCAGTTTGTCGAACTGCAAGCACTCAAATTCCGTCTCGATGGCTCACATTGTGCTCGCATGGCCCTCTTCCTGGGTTCTGACGAATCCAATGGCTGTACCGGCCAAGATTTCATTGTTGATGCGGGGCTTACTCTGAACTAAGGCTCTGTCCCAAGGCTGTCTGCTTGAAATGATGAGGTTTGAGCAATATCTGGCTGGCATGGCATTCAACCATGCCGGGCAATCCAGAAGAGGCAAATGCTGCAGATATTGCTTGTTTTTATAGATACGCGCTTGGCTAGATGGGACAGGTCTCGATGCAAATGGGGAAAACGCCATTAATCCGAGCAAGAGTGGTCTCCATGACCCTCTCTTACATCTGAGGGTACCGGAAGAAGATCCCACCATCTTCAGAATGATGCGATCAACTGATATGCAAACCATCAACAGTTGAGATAGTCGGGGCGCATAATAAATCATGCATAAAGAAAAACCCCTGCTCTAAAGCAGGGGTTTACTGTTTGGCGGTGAGGGAGGGATTCGAACCCTCGATACGTTGCCGTATACACACTTTCCAGGCGTGCTCCTTCAGCCACTCGGACACCTCACCAAATTTTTGCTCACTGCTTTATGTGCTTGAGCTGCACATTCGCTGGCGGACCATGCCGCGGCGACGGGGCGTAATGTAAGGGATACGATGGCTTTTGGTCAATGCAATTTTTTACTTTTTGCGTTCATTTGCTCAATATCCGAACCAAGTGACTAAAAATATGCCGTTTCGTATCCCTTTCAATCAATTTACTGCCGCTTCGTGCAAATGTTCACCTTTGAGCGCCTCTTCCAGCGAACCGTAGAATTCCAGCTTGCCGGGCTGCGGTCGCACCTTGGCGCGAGCCAGGGTCTTGAGCGGTTGGAACTGCAACTCGGCCACCCGCAACTCGACACCGGCTTTGGCCATCTGCTTGCCAAAGTGGAGGAAGGCAGACAGGCCGCCCGCATCGAGGATGGAAACCGCTTCCATCTGCAACACCAGCACCTTGTGCCCTTTCACTTGCGCTTCCAGCTCGGCAAAGACCCGTTCGGCCGCGGCGAAGAAGAGCGGGCCGTTGATCTTGTAGAGCAGGCCATTGTCCGGCACCTCGTGGGCATAGCGCTTGTGCTCGGCCAAATCGTGCAGTTTGGTCATCTTGGCGATTTCGCGCATAAAGAGCAGGGAGGCCAGAATCACCCCGAAGGTGATGGCGATAACCATGTCGAAAATGACGGTGAGTGACAGGCAGACCAGCAGCACCAGCACATCGGATTTGGGGGCACGACGGATCAGCTCCACCACCTTGTGCGCTTCACTCATATTCCAGGCCACGATGAGCAGTAAGGCAGCCATGGCCGAGAGCGGCAACCAGGAGAGCCAGGGGGCCAGCACCAGAATGGCTGCCAGCACCACCAGCGCATGGACGATCCCCGAGACGGGGGACGTAGCGCCTGCACGCACGTTGGCGGCAGAGCGGGCGATGGCAGCAGTAGCGGTAATGCCGCCAAAGAAGGGGGCGAAGATGTTGCCAAGCCCCTGCCCCACCAGCTCGGCGTTGGAGCTGTGTTTGCGACCGGTCATGCCATCGAGCACCACGGCGCAGAGCAGCGATTCGATCGCCCCCAACATTGCCATGGAGAAGGCGGCAGGCAGCAGCCGCTCAACAGCCGCCAGGTTCCATTCAACCGGCAAGCCATCCGGTCCGGGCAAGGCCCAGGGCATCACCAGAGTTGGCGCGATGGGCGGGATCCCCATCCCCTGGCTGCCATCGGCCAGGGTATAGCTGAACTTGCTGCCGATGGTGGCCACATCCACCCCAAAGTAATGGAGGCCAAAACCCAGACCTACCCCGACCAACACCGCGGGCAGGTGGCCGGGCACCGGCAGACGCAGGCGCGGCCAGAGCAGCAGCACGGCCAGCGTTGCGACCCCCACCAGGGTATCGCCCCACTGCCAGCTTGGCAGGGCGGCGGTCAGCGCCTCGACTTTGCCCAGATAGGTTTCCGGCATCTCGGGCACGCTCAGGCCGAAGAAGTCCTTGATCTGCAAGGTGGCAATCACGATGGCGATACCACCGGTAAAACCCAGCGTCACTGACGGGGGAATGTACTCGATAAGGCGGCCAAGACGGGCCATCCCCATCGCCACCAGAAAGAGGCCTGAGATGAGCGTCGCCATCAACAGACCACCGACCCCGAACTGCTGGGCGACCGGATAGAGGATCACTACAAAGGCAGCGGTCGGGCCGGAGATGGAGTAGCGGGAGCCACCGGTCACGGCGATCACGATTCCAGCAATGATGGCGGTATAGAGACCGTGTTGCGGCGGCACACCGCTGGCGATGGCCAGTGCCATGGCGAGCGGGATGGCGATGATGCCCACCGTCACACCGGCGATAAGATCACGGCCGAAGCGGGCCATGCTATAGGGTTCATCAATACAGGACTGGCGTAAGGCTATGGCGAGCTTCACGCTATTTAAAGAGGCTTGCTTGTGCATGTATATCGTAATACCAGAAGAGGGAGATAAAGGCCGGAGAGATCCGGCGCCCGATCATCATCAAGGGCCGGCAGGGCTGTCGACGCGGCGATGGTATCCTGCGTAACCTTACTCCAGACGGGCCATTTTTTCGATGGGCAGGATCAATGAAAAGCACTCTGCCCCATGATTTGGCCCATTTACCGCCAAATCGCCGATCTTGACTCCAGCTCTCCCCCTTTTAGCCACAAAGATTACCATTTGAGCCTCACTGTGTTACCAGCACGTTCGCGACATCATGCTGTCATCATCAGGTTGATGCGAACCGAACCAATGCCCCCTTGGGCCGGTTGGGGGGAGCGATGGCAAGGGACTGATTGTGCTGAAAATAAACCGCAAAGCGCAACTTTTGGGCAAACAATCCGAAAATCCGGTTTTCGAGAAATTCGCGGGTTGACACCCGCCGCCCTGGTCATTAATATTCGCCCCGTCTTAACGAGACAGGCAATTCCTCCTTAGTTCAGTCGGTAGAACGGCGGACTGTTAATCCGTATGTCACTGGTTCAAGTCCAGTAGGAGGAGCCAATTCCCTCGTAGTTCAGTCGGTAGAACGGCGGACTGTTAATCCGTATGTCACAGGTTCAAGTCCTGTCGAGGGAGCCACATTTGAAGCCCAGTTTTCGAGCTGGGCTTTTTCATATCCATCTCTCCATTGTTTCAAGCTGAGCCAGCTCCCCCTCACCGCTTGCTCTGCCGCATTCCCCTCGCAGTGAACGATCCACTCTCCCTGTTTTCTCTCAACTCAAATTCGACTAACTTCCAAAACGTCCTACTACAGCCAAGTAGCAGGCTCCTTGTGCCTTAGTTGGTTACCTCGCCACCGGCAGGTCCTCCCAGCGTGTGGTGTAACAGGGGCTCAGGTGCTCTTGTCTCATCATCCACTCAGGCGACCCCGTGCCTTGGCTGGCAAAGCCTACGCGCCCCAATCCCTTGGCTTTGATCTGGTCCATCACTGCCATCAGCGCATCTGATTGAGCGAAGGACGGGGCAAAGAGATCTGCCTGTTGTTGCCCCTTGGGGGTGAACTCACTCAGCATGACGCCCCCCTTCTGATAACGGTAACCGTCGCGCCAAATCTGCGCTAGCAGCACGTTCACTTGCTGCAGCAACAACCGGGTATCATCGCTAGGGCAGACCAGCCGGACGCCAGCCTGCTCACTGTAGTAAGGGGCTCGTTCATCAAAGGGGCTGGTTCGCACGAACAGGTGCACCCGCTGGCAACACATCCCCTCGGCCCGCAGCTTCTCGGCTGCGCGAGCCATAAAGCCTGACAACGCCTGGGCCATTTCTCCACGGTCAGTCACGCGCTCACCAAAGGAACGGCTCGAGAGGATCTGCAGCTTCGCCGCCGGTTCAACGGTCAGCTCTGCGCAAGGCAGGCCACGCAGTTCCTGTACGATCCGCGCGACCACCACGCCGTATTGGGCGCGTAGCCCTTTGGCGTCGCTAGCCACCAGGTCAGCCACGGTGTTGATGCCTTGTGCCACCAACTTGGTTCCCAAGCGCCGTCCTATGCCCCACACCTCGTCCACCGGGGTGATAGCCATCAGCCGGGCACGGCGCAGCTCGTCACGCAAGTCCACGACGCCGCCAGTGGCAGGCCACTTCTTGGCTGCATAGTTGGCCAGCTTGGCGAGGGTCTTGGTGGGGCCAATCCCGACCCCTACCGTGAGGCCGGTCCACTGCCACACTCGCTGCCGGATCTGTTGCCCATAGGCTGTCAGGTCCCCGGCAAACGACTCCGACAGTGACAGGAATGCTTCATCAATGGAGTAGACCTCCAGCTCGGGGGCCATGGTCTCCAACGTGCTCATCACTCGGCCAGACATATCGCCATAGAGCGCGTAGTTGGAGCTGAACACCACACCACCATGCGCTTCGAACTGCTCGCGGATCTTGAAGTAGGGACCGGCCATCTTGATACCCATCGCCTTGGCTTCGGGGCTGTGCGACACCACGCATCCATCGTTGTTGGAGAGCACCACGATCGGGCGGCCACGCAGCTCAGGGCGAAACAGCCGCTCACAGCTGGCGTAGAAGTTATTTACATCAACGAGCGCTATAGCCATCACGCTGCCTCAGATTGCCAATCACATGGGTGACCACTCCGAACAACTCCAGGGAGAGGCTCATACAAGGGTCGATAGGCGCGAACGCCGGATTGGCTGGCAACAGCCGCAACCTCGGCTTGAGCTGCAAGGTCTTTACCGTGAAGCCGCCATCGAGTAGTGCAATCACCACATCACCATGGCGCGGGGTGAGGCTCTTATCGACCACCAGCAAGTCACCGGGAAAGATACCGACCCCGGTCATGCTCTCCCCCTCGGCACGCAGATAGAAGGTGGCTGCAGGGTGCGGCACGCAGTGGGTGTTGAGGTCCAACTTCCCTTCCAGATAGTCGCTGGCTGGGCTGGGAAAGCCGCAAGAGGCGCGGTGCAAGAACAGCGGGATGGTCACATCGGCGGGTGATGGGTCTGGGGTTAACAGCTTCATGGCAACAACACCTGTATTTATATACAGACATTATAGCGCACCACCTTTGAACCAGCGCAAGTCCTCATCCACAGATGCATGAATCACACGCACACTCACAGTTCCAATGCTTCCACCAACAAAAGGGCATGGCAGGAAAAGCTCACCGCGTGCTAATTTTTGCTTTCTGGCTAGGAACCCCGCAGATAATACCGTAAAGGCAGAATGTGGTTTCCCAGCCTAACGTGGCATGTTCATTTCCATTTGTGATAGCTGTTTGGGGGCATCTCCATAGATATAAAGGAATCCTGCAGCCAACATTTCACCTTCGAGATGCTGTTTCACTGTGGTGAAACCTGGCAACGCATCCAATGCCCAAACTTGCCTGAACAAGCCGAGAGCTGGCTGGCCTACCGTGAACTGGCAACGTATATTCTCGACCCTCTGGTAGAAGAATTTGGTCACCCATTGCTGACCTATGGGTTTTGCGGGGTAACACTGCGCAAAGCTATTCTTTCCAACGCCTCGCCCGGTATAGCCCCCACACTGGATCAACATGCGGCCTGTGAACTCAATCAGCGAGGAAGAGTTGTCTGTCCTCGGCAAGGGGCCGCGGTTGATCTGATATACCCAGGGAAGAACAGCTATCAGGTAGCCCTTTGGTTGGCGCAGCACACCCCGTTTGATCGTCTCTATCTCTATGGCCCAGACCGGCCACTGCATATCAGCTATGGGCCCGAACAAAACCGCGCCTTGGTCAAACTCACCACTCACCATGGAAGACGAATGCCCAAGCGGCTGACACTCACCCAACTCAAAGGAATGTGCTGATGCTGACCCCCGAGCGCTTCACGCAACTGGTCGCTGCCCTGCCATACAAAAAAGTGCTGCCCGACGCGGTCTATCTGCACAAAGAGACCCTGGCCACAACCAGCCCACAGCTCTACCGCTTTGTCTGTGCGGTGGCACAAGCGCTCAAACTGCCGGAGTGTGAATGGGATCTGGTGAAGTTGGCAAAGCAGGACTTTAGGCTGTCCCTGCTCAGCTACCCCACCTTCTTCGAAGAGGCCTACCCCAGCCTCAAGCAGAGCGTGACCGTTGACCTGGCCAAACTAAGCCATACCGTTACCCGCTACGACAGCCAGGACAATCCCCCCATTCTGCATCGCAAAGAGTGCATGCTGACCCCCGATCACCCACAGGCAGAGAGCTGTCGCCAGATCACCGAAGAGGGGGAGTTGGCGGGACTTTACGATCATCCCCGCATGATTGGCTTCAAAGCCTCGTGGGAACGGCTTATCGCAAGACACGGCTACCAACTGGTTGATGGGCGCCTGTTTCGCATCTCCGCCCTGCCGCCCAAAGAGGGTGGCCCACAAATTGATCGCCATAAAACCGCGCTGGTTCGTCATGAACTCTCGGCCCCCATGAAGATGCTGGCACGCCATGGTTATCTCAACGGCGACTATGCGCTGTTTGATTACGGTTGCGGCCGAGGGGATGACCTGCGGGAATTCGAAGCACACGGTATTGACGCGCTGGGCTGGGACCCGAACTTTCGCCCGGATGGCGAGAAGGTGATCTCCCATCTGGTCAATCTCGGTTTTGTGATCAACGTGATTGAGGATCAAGATGAGCGAATGGAGGCGCTGCTCGGCGCCTGGGAGCTGACCCAAACCCTGCTGGTCGTCTCGGCCATGCTGGCCAACGACAGCTTTATTGCCCAGTTCACCCCTTATAAAGATGGCGTTATCACCTCGCGCAACACCTTTCAGCGCTACTACAACCAAAGCGAGCTCAAGCACTACATAGACAAAACACTGGATGAAAATGCCATCGCCGTTGGGCCCGGCATCTTTTACGTGTTCAAAGACAAGCTCGAAGAGCAACGCTTTTTGGCACAGCGTCAACGCCGAAGCCACAGCTGGCAGCAGCTGACCTCGCCCACCCCCAACAATCAGGCCGCAGCAGCACTACTGATCACTCGTCATCAAACGCTGTTTGAAGCCTTCTGGCAGCGGGCGCTGACCCTTGGCCGAATCCCGGCCAATGACGAATTTGAACAAAGCGACGAGTTAAGAGATATAGCAGGCAGTCATCGCAAAGCCATGACCCTGCTTGGCCAGCATTTTGACCTTGCCCAGTTAAAGCAGGCCGAGCTGGAGCGGCAGCAAGATTTGCTGGTCTACCTGGCACTCAACCTGTTTGGCAAACGCCAAGCCTATACCCAGTACCCCAGCGAGCTGCAGCGGGATATCAAAGCCTTTTTCGGTAGCAACCCGCAGGCACAGCAGGCAGCCAGAGCACTGCTCTACCAGATTGCGGATATCGCCCTCATCAACCAGGCCTGCGAGCTGGCCCATCAACAGCTCCCCAACAGCCTGCTCTATCCCAGCCATTCACTGCTGCTGCACAAATGCTTTATTCCGCAATTACCGCCGCTGCTGCGTGTCTACCTCGGGGCGGCCTGCCAGCTCTACGGTGACTTGACCGATATCGACGTGATCAAGCTGCACATCCGCTCCGGCAAGGTGAGCCTGATGGGGTATGACGACTTCAGCAAGCCCATCCCCCATCTGGTGGAGCGGGTCAAGATCAAGATGGCCGAGCAGGAGGTCGACTTCTTTGACTACATCAATGAGCAGACCCGGCCACCACTGCTCAACAAAAGCTATCTGATGGCACCGGATGATCCGAGCTTCAAGGCACAACGAGCGCTGGAGCAAAGATTGAGCAAGTTACTAGCAATAGACTTGGCTCAGGACCTCAACCTGAGCCGCTCTCAATTTAGCAGTGCACTAGATCATGCTGATATGAAAATCATTGGTTACCGAATACATCGAGGCAAAAAACGTTAATTGATAAACAATGAGGCATCAAAATCAAATACATCAATGAGCTGGCGCTGAACACCAATTCCTTTATCTATCATAATATCTGCCAGTTGCTCACCATCAATCAGAATAATAGGAACACAGCCAGGCTTGAATGAAATTTCCTCAGCTTCTTTGGTAAATCCGCTGGTCGTCATGAATATTCCCTGCTCAAAATCGCCGGTAATATCACCCCGAAATGCAGATACTGATGGACGCCCGACCTTATTATCTTCTGCATATCGCTTGCACTGCACTGCTACGCGCATTTCAGCAAGCCCCATTTTCAACAATCCTCTTACATCAATGCCGCCATCTCGACCACGAGATGTTAACTCCATACGAGTAAATCCATATTTTGATAAAAATAAGCGACAAAACGATTCAAACTGCTCAGGAGAAAAGCTCCGCAGGCTGCTTAAAATTTCAGCTTTTACTTTCTCACGCTGGACAGCAGCCAAATCAAGAATCTGCTCTATATAGTTCTCAACTTCCTGAGCAGAGCGTTGCTGTTCCGAAGAAGAGGTATTCTGTTCAGGCTGTAGGACTTCTTTCACATCTGACAGCAGCTCATATGACCCATCATCGTTCTTTTGGAAAAAACGCTGCTTATGCATGGAGCCTAGTGACTTGTTGGCACAGTGACGATCCATGGTGACACGAATCACCGAGTGAGGTGATTTGGCCCCAAACTCATATAGCTGATGTGTCACGATTACGTCATACACCTCATCTACCGAGGCAGAATGCCCAATCAATAACAAAGCCTGCTTAGCTGCTTCAACGATGGTTCGATTAGTCACTGTAATTTCTTAATCCGATCAACAAGTTCTGCCAATGGTATGTCTTTTGTCATGTGGCACCAAGAGATCCGTATCGCACCTTCAATTCTTTCTTCATCTAGACCCATAGCCACCAAGACATGGCTGGGCACATAGCTTTGAGAGGTGCATGCAGAACCATTCGATAACGCAACGATACCTTTAAGCACAACGAGTGCCGCTTCAGAGTTGATCCCAGGAATTGAGACATTCAAAACATGACTAGCCGTGTTCTGGCCATTTTCAATACACCCGAGCGGGCGAAGGGCAGAACGTAATTGCTCCTTGATCTGCTCGCAATAACGACGACGCTGCTCGCTATCGCGTTTGGCTTCTTCACAGGCTTGACCTAAACCTGCAATCAAGGCAACAGGAAGAGTGCCTGGGCGCAAGCCCCTCTCCTGCCCACCACCAAACATCAGCGGGGTAAGAGGTGCCCTTTTAAAATTGCGCCGCTTCAGTAACAAAGCACCCACACCTTTTGGAGCATACATTTTATGACCACTGACACTGATCATGTCGATACGTGGATCTTCAAGAACCTCAGAATATTTTCCATAGCTCTGAGCCGCATCTACATGGAAAAAAGCATCATGGGAAGTAAGCACTTCGCACAACTCGCTGATTGGCTGAATAGACCCAGTTTCGTTATTAATGTGCATGATCGAAACCAGCGCGGTGTCGGGGCGCAATGCATCACGAAGATGCGCAGGATCCACCATGCCTGAAGAATCCATCGGCAAATACGTGACCTCAAATCCTTTAGCCTCAAGTTGAGCAATTGGCTCCAATACAGCCTTATGCTCAATAGGCGTTGTGATGATATGTTTGCGTCCCTGCTGTTCCGCATATTGAGCCAGTCCCAAAATAGCTAAATTGTTGCTTTCGGTTGCACCGCTGGTGAAATAGACATCAGACTTGTCAGCACCAACAACAGCTGCAACCTGCCCTCTCGCCCTCTCAACAGCTTGCTTTGCTACAACCCCGAACTCATGAGTACGGCTCCCAGAATTACCATATTCCTCAGTCATATAGCGCATGACAACCTCTGCGACCCCTGAAGAAACCGGGGTTGTCGCATTGCAATCCAAGTAAACTGCCATTATCCTTGCCACCTCTTTCAATGTTCGTACGTACACACGACTTTTGTTCGAACCCATCGACATGGTGTCACATACAGTGTGGAGCGCAAGAGGTTACCATGTTTGAACCCTCCTTTGAGTTCGTTTTTCCAGCAATTCGTGGTATCCAGGCGGGCTCTGAGTACTACGTGTCAATGTGTCCTCTCAAGCTATTGCCACGCATCTTCAGGTTTGATGATGAGGATCTCTCGCCTGAACTGCGCGCACAGAGAACCCTCAACGTAGGGCGGATCCCGGTGATGGCTGACTATATAGTTCGCAATAGAGATTCCTACGTGTTTTCTGCCATCACCGCCTCGATTGACGGAGATGTGAGATTTGAACCAATGGGAACCAGTGGTGAAGCGAGCCGTATCGGGGCCCTCAGAATTGGGTTGGACGCACAATTTATCATCAATGATGGACAACATCGCAGAGCTGCGATTGAAGCAGCCCTAAAAGAAGATCCATCCTTGGCAGATGAAAGCATCTCTGTGGTTTTTTTCCTCGATCAGGGATTAGCGCGTTCACAGCAGATGTTTACAGACCTCAATCAGAATCAGGTCAAAGCCAGCAAATCTCTGGCCATCGCATACGACCAACGAGATAAGAGTGCTGCTGTCGCTCGGGCTGTTGCATCCAAATCCAAAGCCTTTAAAGGGATTGTCGATATGGAGCAAAACAAACTTGGTAAACGCTCCCGCAAACTCTTTACTCTTAGCGCTATTCATCAGGCAACTCATGCCTTGTTTAGCAATTGGGAAAGTATTGACATAACTAAAGCGACCCGTGAGGCATGCCGTTTTTGGAATGAAGTAGATAATGTCATACCAGAATGGAAACTCGTCAGGCTATCCAAACTGACTGCTGGGGAAGTTCGTGAAGACTTTATCCATAGCCATGCCGTAACACTGCACGCATTAGGTTTGGTTGGTAAGGCTCTTCTTGAAAAGAATTATGACCTGAAGCAATCCCTATCTGGGCTATTGACACTAGATTGGCTACGTCAAAATGCAGAAATATGGGAAGGTCGGGCTCTAATCGCTGGCCGTATTCAAAAGACATCAAATACGACGTTATTAACTGCAACACTGATCAAACAACACCTTGGCCTCCCCCTCTCTGAAGGAGAGGAACAAGCTGAATATCTATTTAGAAAAGGTAAGGCATGAGTACCGAAATACATACCCCTTCCCGCTCCGCATTTGATGCGGCCGGGTTTACAGAGACAATTCGGTTCTTGGTTGACCGCACCAAATCACTTTATCTTAGTGATCAGATCCCCTGGGTAATTGGTTACAGTGGTGGTAAAGACTCCACCGCTATACTCCAACTAGTGTGGTATGCCATGCAAGAACTGCATGCCGAAGGTAAAGCCAATAAGCCTGTCCATGTGATCAGTACTGATACGCTTGTTGAAAATCCGATTGTTGCCATGTGGGTAGGACGCTCATTGGAACAGATGCGACAAGCGGTAGCTGAGCAACACTTAAATATTATTCCACATCGCCTGACACCAGAAGTAAAAGATCGCTTCTGGGTCAATTTGATTGGTCGTGGTTACCCTGCTCCTCGCTATAAGTTTCGCTGGTGTACCGATCGACTAAAAATCAGTCCATCTAATAACTTTATTAAGAAAGTCGTTAAAAATAACGGTGAGGCGATTCTTGTTCTTGGTACGCGAAAAGCGGAGAGCGCGACAAGAGCAGCAACAATGGAAAGTTACGAGAACAGAGAAGATAATACTCGTAGCGCTGTTGGATTAACTGTTAACAAACAGCTTGATCGTGTCTGGATATATACTCCTATCGCCGACTGGAGTAATGACGATGTCTGGCAATACCTGATGCAAGTTAAAAATCCATGGGGTTTTAAAAATCAAGAGCTACTTGGTATGTATCAAGGTGCAACTGCGGATGGTGAATGTCCTCTGGTCGTTGATAAGTCAACACCTAGTTGTGGAGATAGTCGTTTTGGCTGTTATGTCTGTACCATGGTAGGTGAAGATAAATCTATGGCAGCCATGATTCAAAATGACACTGAAAAAGAGTGGATGTTGCCTCTACTGCAGCTCCGCAACGAAATCGACATTAATGATTCAAATAAAGAGCGTAAAGGTAAAAAAATAGAGGCTGACAAGGAGCGTCGTGATTTTCGTCGAATGAATGGTTCCTTAACCGTTCATATCAATGAATATGGAGCAGATCTGGTGCGTGGTCCTTATCGGCAGCCATTTAGAGAGCATATGCTCAAAAAAGTGCTTGAAGCACAAAAACTCGTACAAGAGATAGGTCCAGATGAAGTTCGCAACCTAGAACTACTCTCTTTGGAAGATTTGGAAGCAATTCGTCATATATGGGTGGAAGATAAACACGAAGTCGAAGATAGCGTCCCTCATATTTATGAACGTGCGCTGGGAAAAAAGTATCCCGGTACCAAACGCTCACACCATAGCTTATTGAATAGCAATGTGATGAGCAAACTGAGGTATAAATGCTCCACGTACAATGATCCGGATGGGTTACTATACGAACAAATTAGAACACTGATCTCAATTGAAGATAAGCATAGCAATATGCTGCGTCGTGCAAATCTATATAAAGAGCTGGATACAAGCTTGCAGACCATGGCCTTCAACAATATTCAAGAGGCCAGAGACTTTGCACTGAAAAGAAAACTCAATGAAAACAAGATAAAGCTATTACAGCCCAATTTACCTGAGCAGGATAAAGAACAACTATTGTGGGAAAATGAGAAGCTGCAACTTGCTTTGACGAACAATAGTCATTTCTTGGAAGATGAACAAATTGATATTGAAGAGCTATCAGCATGATTTTTGAACAACTCGTGTTAGAAAATTTTGGTATTTATAAAGGACGCCATGAGGTTGACCTTGATAGCCCCGATCATAAAAGACCGATAATCCTCTTTGGTGCACTCAATGGTGGTGGTAAAACAACCTTTTTAGATGCCTTGCAGTTGGCTCTCTATGGCAAGCATGCCAAATGCTCCAATCGTGGTCGCCTTAGCTATCCAGCATATCTGGAGCAGGCGATAAATCGTTATGCAACGGAAAAAAAAGCCTCTCTCTCACTGCGCTTCAGACATACCATTCTCGGGAAAGATCATACTTATGAAATAAATCGAGCTTGGGAGAAAGAGGCTGACAAAGAGTGCAAAGAAGTTGTTGTTGTTAGCCATAACGGTCATCCAGATGCACTATTGAGTGAGCATTGGGGAGAATTTATCAATGAATTTATCCCGCAATCACTATCTGAACTGTTCTTTTTTGACGGTGAAAAAATTGAACATCTTGCAGATCCCGCTCGTTCCGCTAGTCTGGTAAAGACGGGTATCGAAAGCCTTCTCGGTCTTGAATTGCTGTCACAGCTCAATATTGACCTTGACGTGCTTAAAAAACGCGGTCAAAACCAGCTGCTGGATCCCAAGCAAAAGGTGAAACTGGAAGAAGCTGAAGCTCGGCTTGAAGCCTTTCGGGAAGCTCAAAAGATATTACAGAATAACCTAATTGATATAGATGAACAGATTCTAGATAAAGAAGCAGAAGTCGCCTATTGGCGACAACAACTGAAAGATAATGGAGCTCATCTTTTACATAAAAAAGATGAGATCTCTCGTCAACAAGTTGAAATTACAACAAAGATAGATGGCATCAATAGCGAGTTGATCAAACTTGCTGCTGGGGTCTTACCTTTGAAGCTTGTCTCTTCATTAATAGAACAGACCAAGTCTCAGCTTTATAAAGAAGATGAGATAAAACGCTATCATACCGCTCGCTCTTTACTTATTAACCAAGAGAATAAAATATTTGGATTATTAAATGAACGAGGAACGGATCATAGTATCATCCAGTCTCTGCAAACCGAGTTATCTAAAGAGAGAGAGGCTTCTGATCAGCTCTACTCTGAACCCTGCTATTTAAACAGTAGCCCTGCAATTTTCGATGGTCTTGCTGAAAGGATAGCTGCCGAAGAGCAGGAAGCGTCATATCTGATTCAGAAAAAAGAACAATTGTACGAAGAGCTGCAATTCGTAGAACAGCAACTAGCTGCCATTCCTGAATTTGCATCTGTAGAACATATCATTACACGCTCAGTGAGCGCAGATAGTGAACTTGACAAGGCTAAAAAAGAAAAAGATGATTTACTTGTAGCTGCACAAAAATTGGTAACTGATATCGAACAGGCAGAAATACAGGTTACCTCAATTCGGGTACAAGGTAATGCTATCGATTTTGAGCAGCAGCGGCAGCAGCAACTCTTTGCTCATATGGGAAGACTACAAGATATTGTGGATTCCTTTAAAGCAGATCTCATCAAAGATAATATCGATAAGCTACAAACCAAGATCATCTCCAAGTTTAATCAGGTCAAACGTAAAGACAGTCTAATCACCAAGATTGAAATCGATGCTGATGCATTTGTGTTAACTCTATATGCACAAGATAATAAACCTATCTCCCCTGCTCGGCTCTCCGCTGGTGAAAGACAACTGCTGGCCATAGCCGTCTTATGGGGGCTCGCCGACGAGTCAGGTAAAGAGTTACCAACGATTATTGATACCCCCATGGGACGCCTTGATGGACAACATAGAAGCCATTTAATCAAGCACTATTTCCCACAGGCTGCACCTCAAGTGATTCTTTTATCGACCGATGAAGAGATCCAAGGCAAATACTATAAGGAACTCAAGCCTTATATAGCCAAGGAGTATCATATTTGTTTCGAGGAACAAAATTTTACCTCTACGATAAATCCTGGATATTTCCCGGAGAGAAAACATGATTGATAATATTCGTTTGTCAGAAAAAGCGAAACAGCAGCTAATTGTTATCAAGCGCAAGACAGGTATAGAGAACTGGAATGTGCTTTGTCGTTGGGCGTTATGTTTATCATTAGCAGAAGAATCTATCCCTCCTTTTGAAGATATTCAAACCGATAGCTCGGTTGAAATGTCATGGAAGATTTTCACAGGAGAGCAGAGTGAAATTTTACAATCTATCTTGTTACAGCGTTATCATAGCTATAACTCTATAATCCGTATACCATTTGGTGTTTTCTTCAAATTACATATTCATAGAGGCATATCATATCTTTCATCTAAAGCTATATCTATAGATAGTATAGTTAATAACAGAGCCGCATAAGCGGCTCTTTAATTATTACGATATTATTCAGATTCATCATTATCAAATGAATTTATATTTTCAATTTCAGTGGATGTCTCGTTACAATCACTAGGTGTAATCACTAGCTGTTCATAATCAAACCAATATAATAGTGATGCATTGAGCTTATGAGCCACATTTATTATAGCCAGGTTTTCAATATTGCTCTTTGATTTACCAAGCATAGCAATGTCTTTATCCAGTCGCTTAATTTCTTCATTTTTTAGATATGAAAAATATGCTTTTCTAGCATCAGAAACAAGTTTTAAAAGCGTAACTTTAGTTATACTGAATTTTTCAAAAACCTCAAACAATGGGGAAGCATTCAATATTTCCAGAATGAAATATCTAAAAAATACAAAATGCTTTGTGTCCATTTTTGATATTAAATTAATAGGATTTTCTATATTGGTTGAAAAAATGTCCAGACGATCTTTCCCTTTTTTATTTTTTTCCAACAATCCCGTATTAAAAACCTGAACAAATAATTTTTCGAATTCTAGATCTTCTTGTTTTACCGAAGCAAATTGGCGTAACGTCATATAAGTTAACATCAAGCCAAGGTAAAATGCATTTGTATTGGTTTTATTATATACCTCTACACTTGCTTTAGAATTAGTAGGAATTTCATTACCTCTTGTTGCATAGTACATCTTGTTTCTTGTTTCATTGAAACTCGTCTCCCTGTGAGAGACTGATTGCCAAGCTTTTATTACATCAGGTTTTTCTAGTGAAAGTTCTGATGCACCCGTAGTATCACTCTCAAACTCAGACCAGTGTTGATATGTATCTCGTAGCGTCCAATACACACCAACACCACTATAGATTGCTTCTTTTGCTAAAGCTCCGACAGTATCGTCATCCAACCAATCATGCTTTAGCTTATTTAATGCATCAATATGAACTTTATATGGATGAATATTGGCAGTTATATATGAAAGTTGTTTTCCAACTTTCTCCCAGAAAAGGTCTTTTAATCTTGGTAGAACTGAAGATGAAAAACTATCATTTTTTATATCATCCCTATTATATTCTCCTTTTTCATCTGAAATCATATATGGGATGTTATTTTCTATATCAAGCTTCTTTCTAAAAAATGCATTTTTTTCCGTCCAATTAGCCTTACCGCCAAAGGATATATTCATATTATCAAGGTACTTAGATGGGCCAAAAGTCATCCGTAATACAGCCAATGAGAGCATATTCAAGTTAATCAATGCACTCCATTTCCCTGGACGAGTATAACTACTGCCTTCACCAGGGTAATCATATTCAATAGCATAGATAGGAAGGCTATTATCTCCACCTTTTGATCTATTCAAAACTTCCCTAGTGAATATGTCAACCAGAGAGCTATCTGATAAAAGTTTAATCCTAGACTCACTAGGCTGCCTTGCATTTTTATTAACATCAACAAACAATTTTCTAGCAATCTTGAACGGTTTTGTTTCAGTTTCAGGAAATCTTAAAATTGTTACAGGAAACTCCATTTCTTTTAGTTTTTCAATTGAGCTATCTCTATCACCTAAAGTTTCAAATAACCGCTCAATTCGTTGTTTATAATAGAATTGGAATTTAGCCCCCCCATGCTGTGCCTTTTCCCATCCTTTAGATGTAATCGTTCTATATAAAGCAATTAATGCCATAGCCCTATGTTGCCCATCTATAACTACCAATTTTGTTAAATCGGAATTCCATTTATAACGACCTATGTTTAGAGGAAGATTTTTTTGAGTATTTGGATTTACGAGAGCCTCTCGGGACATATAATCGCCATAGATTTCTCCACTCCATGACGCAAAGTCACTATCGGTAAATTTTATACCATGAGGGAATTCTCCATCTAATCGTCCATCCTTGTATGGTAACAATACTGCTACAATCGGAGGAAAATATGATGGACCATTTTTAGACTCTTGCAATAAGTAAGGAATTAGTTTTGTTGCAACACGATGATCATCTAAATCACGTTGAAGAATTTCATTAAAATCTAATTGAGTTGCATCCACTATTTCCCTGATTGGAAGTAAATGCTTAGTCAGTTTTGACGACTCATCATCTGCATTTACCTTTAGTGTAGCTGTTGTCATTATATATTCAACAGTACCAGCAATACTATTAAACGTACCAAGTCGACCGGTTGCAACACAATCAAACTCACTCTTTTTTACACTATCATAATTAAATAGATCGCTCATGTTATCGCTCTCCTAATTTTGGTGCGTGACAACCGTTCAAAACCCACTCGACAAAATAACATAATAAACGCAAGCCAGGATCCTCTGACTCTGACTCTAACTCTAACTCTGACTCTGACTCTGACTCTGACTCTGACTCAATAAAAATAACCCAGACCATTAGGTTTGCTGGTCGAAACTTCCTATGAATAGCTCGTTTAGCAAACGAATCCAATTCGTGAGTTTCAATATCATTGGCCCCCCCTTTGGTAAGCATGAATACTTCATCTAACTCTCTTTTATGTTCATCTAGACGCCTATATAAATTTCCAGTTGAACCTATATATAAAGGTGATGCTATATATGGTACTGTAGCCTTAAACATTTCGACTATTATTTTTTTTGCATCTTCATGTTTAAAAAAGCCTAATTCATCAAGCTTCCTAATCTTATTTGTTAGATTTGAACGCCATTCTTTGTGGCTGTTTTCGTCAATTTGATGTTCCCACCGGTGATAAAATGATGCCTCTATCTTCACGTCAAGAATAGGTGGATGATGAGCAGTCATATAGCCACTCATTATATTAATTAATGACTGAAAGTTATCATCATGAGATATATCCATCTCACCAATACTTGGTTTGGCATACCATGCGTAAATTCCTGGTTTATTTTTGGCCTTGTGCAGCTCAGTATACTCTAATACTTGGGTACTTATCTTCATTTAATAAGCTCATTTAAAACATTTAATACTTCACCAAATTTATCCATTTCAATATCAGATATTTTTGCACTACTAATAACATCATATTGACTTGAATATTCAACAACCATATCCAGTTGTCTTTTTAATCTTTGTAACTCACTATATGTCGATTTATCTATACTCTGTAACAATGAAATATTATTTTTAGATGAAATAACTAGCTCTCCTAACGACAGGCTGACACCACTATGTATAGGGTGACCAATGACCTTATCTAAAATTAAATTTATGTCAGCATTCAAGAAATCAATAATCCTAAACAAATCTTCTTTTTTAGAGTTTCGCAAGGAGATTTCTACCTCACGTGTTTTCTCTTCTTGTTGTTTTTGCAACGCCTCTGTAGATAACCGCATTTCCTTTCTGGTCTCATTCAATTCATTAAGCTGCACCCATATAGCCATTACAACACCAATTACACCGACAAATGAAAGCAATGGTCCAGATATATCAGAAATAATACCACTAAACTTCTCAATCTCATCAACTGAGGACGGGTAACCGAACGACATAAAATAAAATATAACTGGAAGCATTATAGACATTAGAGCAAAAACAATCAGGCATAACAGCCTACTTAAAAACTCACGCATTATAACTCCCAAAACGCTCTATCCCGCATCATAGATACCTTTTTATCTCCATCAATATAGAGACTAAAGTGCTTATCCAGCTTACGGATGGTTTCCATTAATTGTTCTTGCTCGGTCTTATCATCTTTATTAAAGATGGCCTTGATATCGGCATTCTTGATTTCGGCGACGCGATGCACCACCCAGGTCAAAATATAAGAGCCGTAGTTGTTTTCCCCGGTTTTAAAGTGACTTAAGTCCTGGGTTGAGAGGATCACCCCAACCCCGTACTCGCGTCCCTCTTTCAGGATCTTGCGCAGGCTGGGGAAGTCCTGCGACATGAAGTTGTCGGCCTCATCGACCAGGATCATCTTGGTGATCTGGCGATAATCGCCGTTGACTTGCGGTTTGCCGCGCTTTTGCATCTGCGAATAGAAGAGATCCAGCGTCAGAGCTACCACCAGGTTCTGGATCTGGGGTGAGTAGCCCGCCAGCTCGATCACAGTCACACCATCGAGCAGCTCATAGAGGGAGCTCACCTTATCCGGCATGGTTTCGAAGATCTCGTAAGTGACCAGTGAGTCGAGCGCGGCATAGAGGGAGTCCTCCTCCACCTTCTCCTGCTCAAGATAGAGATCCCACACTTGGGCCAAGGTAGGCGCAGGCCTTGACCAGGTGCTGGCGTCAGACTTGCTGATCCCCGCCAGCTCATAGGCATCGAGGATCAACTTGCGCAGTCGCAGCTGCTGCTTGGGCCCGAGGCCAAAAGCTTTGGCCAGGGTCTCGGCAAACCCGGTCGCGGTATGCACCGGCAACATCGGCATATCGCCATAGAGCGAGAGCGGATTGTACGGCAGGCGATACAACCGCAGCCGCTTGCTCTGGTTGGCCTCGCTAAAAGCATCATCCACATAGTCAGATTTGTAATCGAAGATCAGCAGACCGATCCGTGCGCCTTCGACGTTGTTGTCTTGCTGGCGCATCAGCTGGGTGATCAGCGATTTGGTAAACTGGGTTTTGCCGGTGCCCATGGTGCCGATGATGCCGGTATTGGTATTCATAAAGCGGGCGGTATTGGTCGGCTCCCAATAGAGCGGCGTTTGCCGCAGCGCCTCGTGGCCAAACAGGATACGCATGGGTTTTGTCGGCTCGCCGGTCAGTCCCGTTTCCACCGGTACTGGGGTAACCGGGTCGGTGTTTTGGGTATCAGTGGCTGCTTCCACTGGCGCCATATCCACCGCCTGATTGCCCCCTTCTGTTGGCTGCGGTTGAGAGCCGGATTCAGGCTTAGCCGCCTCTTCTCTGGGCCCCAGCAGATATTGTTGGTCTACATGGCACAGGGTCACCAACTCATCAAGCGCAGGAGCGCTACAGGCCTGAATAAGGCTACCCAGCAAGGCGTAGGGCAGTTCAACCTGCAATACCCCCCGCTCGGTCATCTGGTAGTGAGGCACAAAGAAGCTGTCGTTTTCGATATGGGCGACCACAAAGCCTTCGGGATAGTCGGGCACGCTGGACAGGGTATATTCCCCTTTGAGCCACCACTCCCGCTCGGTCAACAGCGGTGCAAGCTGCGCCGGCTGCATCACTTCATAGAGGCAAAGCTTGTCGACCTGCATCAGCACCTGGCGAATAAAGAGACCACGGTAGAGCCGCGCAGCCAGGGTATTGGGGCCAAGTACTTCTTCCATCAGGTAACGTTTAAGCTCCAGAGCCTGTTGCCCGGCATAGGCAAAGTCAGGTCTGGCACCGGTCTTGACCTCCAGAGGCAGCAGATAGAGTTGCTTGCCCTTGAAGCCGACAAAGAGCACGTCATCGGAAATGGCCCCTTTGCGATACCCATGCACCTGACGGGAGAACTCGCTGTCGCTCATCTTGAGGCCAACATTGCCGGAGACGCGGATCATCTCGGCCACAGAGAGGGGGACCCAGCAGATATCGGATTGCCGCAACAAGGCCGAGACAAACTTGTAGGCACCGATGATGCCGTTCTTCTCTTTGCGCTCCTTGTCGTTGGCCGTGAGCAGCTTGAGCAGCCACTCGCCGTTGAAGGCATTAAATTCGGAGAGCAACGTCTCACCTTGTCCGTGACCCTCTTTTTGCAGCAAGCGTTTAAAGAGGTCTACCTGCTTGGTTACCGTGATGGCGTCATAACCGGCCGCACTGGTGTATTGATCCGAGTAGTGGATCAGCACCACATCCTGCTGACTGGTGAAGAAATCGAGGGTTACCTTGGGATCGATGATGGTGGTCCACAGTGCGCTGTCATAAGAGCGGGTCAGCAGTGCCTTGAAATCGGCACTGACCGCCAGCCCCAGGCTGGTTGCTAGATACTGGGCATTGCTCTGGCTGGCCGGTTGCCACAGGTTGCCCAGCAGGCGGGCCACCCGCAGCGACTGTATCCCTTGATAGGGCACGCCACGCAGACCAAAGGCGGTGAAATAGGCCGCCCCTTTCGTTTCGGCCGCTTCCCCGGCGATCAAGCCATCACACAGCACACCACTCAGAGCTTCATCGGTATTGATGGGATGGCACTCTACCGGCTCCTGGTTGCGGAAGAACGCCAGATGGGCATAGGCAAACTGCTCACGCTCGTTGGGCAGGGTGAACTTGCTGTAGGTCAGACGGCTGCGGATAAGGTCGATCAGCATATCGGCCTCAGCACGCAGCGCAGTGGTGTTCAAGCCAAGCCAAGCTTTCAGCTCGTCATAAGCGGCCGTTTCGGCAAAGCGGTCGAAGTCATTGAATTGCAACCGCTCATCGTAGAAGTTCACATGAATGGCGATCGCCTGCTCTTTGTGCAGCTTGAAGTGCTCGATCAAACCGAGGAAGAGCTCTGCCGCACTCGCCTGATTGATGGCATTGACGATCAGGGTGCTCTTGGCCCCGGCACTGAACAGCCGGGAATAGGCCTGGGTAAACTCGGCCAATTTGTCGCGCACCAAACGCTTGATGTAGCTGTAGCTCTCCTGCTTTTGTGGCACTACATCGAGCCAGAAGCTGTTCTCCCGCACCGGCAGCAAATGGGCGTAACCAGAGTCATTGTCATAGACGAAAGGCAGCAAGCCAGATGCCACCAGGCGCTCGCGGGTCACCTCTGGCAATTCGGCAAAAGAGCTGACGCCATCTTCATCGCGATCGGCTTTTATCTCGGCCACCAGTTGCAGGTGATAGGCAAGTACCAAGGGGTGCAGCGGGCTAAGGCGGTGCCACTCATCCTGGCGGCACAGACCGATGCGCATCAACTGTTTGTGCTCGAGCGCCAACACCGCATTGGTCGGTATCTCGCTTAATGCCGCTTCGTAGGCATCCAGCACCCGCTGCACCAGGGCGCAATAGCTGTCACCCCAGGCCACCAGGCTCGGCAAGGTTTTATGGTGTTGCAGATAGTCAAACAGGGCGGCATAAGCGCCATGCAAATCAGGGAACCTTGCACTAATCGCCGCAAGTGGCATTGGATCGGCAGTCAGACCGATATACAAGGCCCGTTCATCAACAATCCTAGCTTCGAGGTTCAGCAGCTGCTGGCGGATCCCGGCCACACCACTTTCGCTGTTATCGAAAATGATCTTGCCTTTGGCCCGCAGATACTCGGCATTACGGTCATCTCTGAGCAGCTTGGCGAAACGGTCCCGGTCAAACAGCAGCGGAACGCAAATACTCTCATCGGCGGCCGGGCCTTCAATATTGATGGGCAAGCGACGCTCGCCATTGACCAGCTCAAACTGGATTTGTTCGCTCTGCTCGGCCAGCGCATCAAAGTTCACCCAGCCACAGGCGCTGCAGTCCACTTCGCCCTCATCGTCAACCAGATGCATGATGGCGTCTTGCTCTGGGTTGACCTTGAACTTGTTCTCTTCCAGCAGCAGGGTCAGCCACTTCTTGCCCGCATCAACTCGGAAGCAGTGCAGCAACTCATCGAAATAGAAATCCCCCTGCTCTACCACTAGACAGCGGAACTTGTACTCTTCGGAGCGGTTATCGCGTTTAAGCTCAAGGCTAAAAAAGGTGGGTTCTCCTGTGACGGGCAAGGTCACCGTCGCCCAGCAACGTTTACCACCGACACGGCTGACAGAATAAGTGACCGCATTTTTGAGCGGCCCATTGTGCATCAGTTTGAACTGGCTCTCGTCCAGATCATTACCGATGAAGGTCAAAGAGAGGTTGAGGGTTTTCTCTCCCGGCGGGAGCTGGATCAGCAGACTCAGGTCACGTTGTCCCGCCTTGCTCTGGCTTTTGGCTCTTTGTTGCAGTGAACCACTGTCAACGGCCACCTCTTCCAATAGCAACTTTTGCGCTTTGTTGGCGTCAATCTCTTTGAGGTAGGCCTCGAATTCCAGATCACGCCAGCTCTCATCCTGAAAATGCTGGCGGATAAACTTGGCGCTGAACTCTTTCAGGACACTCTCGAGCTGATCGAGATCATAATGCTCAACCGCATCTTCAATCTCGCGTCGCAGCTTACGGTTTGCTTGGAGCCGCTTGCTGATCTGGGCCTTCTTGCCACTCCAGCTCAAAATGACCGGGTCATTGAATAGCTGAAGCTCATCAAACTCCAGAACACCATCTTGATCAAGTGCACTAAACAGAGGAGCAAAACCAAATACAGTCGCCCCCTCTTCGGTGATGAGGGCCAGTTGCTCTTCAAGCAGGCAGGCTGACAGCTCCTTGTTACTGCTGCCAACATCAATCAGCGCGCCAAGCTGCTGCGAGAGACTATCCGGATGCCAGACAGCACCGGGCGCCCCCAAATCAAGCGCACTGTTGATCAGAGTATCCAGCATGCTGTTGTGGATAATGAGCAGGGCAGCTTTTTCAAATTCTGCACTGCGCCCTGCGACCAGATCACGCAAACGGGAAATGTAGTTTTCGGTAAATCCCGGAGCCTCACCATGCAACACAGGTAAAACCCGCACGCCATTGCACTCTACGTATGGCAGGTCAATGCCATCGGCCGTAGCAAGAGTATTTGTGGCAGCAAAGGTCACCAGTGACTGATAGAGCACCAGACCGTTTTCTGCACTGGGGGATTTGAACTGGTAACGAGAGCCGGGTTCAATGTCGGCACTGACCCACTCGATGAAACGTTCGGCCAGAAAATGCTCAAAGGGTCTTGCGGACATATACGGCGTCTCCACTGTCACTCATTCGTTCTACATTGCCCATGCGCTCATAGAAGCTGACCAGTTGCTGCAATGACTGGTTATCAAGATAAAAACCGCGCTGCTCGAAGCCTTTGCGCAGATCGTGCAGGCGCAGCTTGTCGGCCTTGCCGATGGTGAGATTGGTCAACAGCAACAGCTGATCCTGATTCAGCACCAGAGTCCGGCCAGCGGCCCCCCGTGCCTGAATAAAATCACTGAGCAGCTTCTCCTCCAGCTCTTTGACATATTTCTTGTTCACGCCGCCACGGGAGGTATTGGCATCACGGAATTGCTCCAGAGCCAACTCTTTGAGCTGCTCAAAGGCTTCTGCCACGCTGTTTGTGAGAGGGCGCTCAGGCCGTAACCCACGCTTCTCTCTAAAGGCCTGCAGATAGTTGTTCAAATCTTCCAGCAACTGAGTCTGGTCAGCATATTGCGTGGCATCGTGATAAACCTGCCAAAGCGGTCTTTTCTTGGCATCCCCTGGCAACTGGAGCACGTCAAGGGCGGAAAGCAGCGGGAAAACCCGCTCGCTGGCAGCAGCCAGCAGCTTGTAGCCAGAACGTTTTACCGAAGTACGTTCAGAGCTGGCCTTTTCCGAATCGAGAATAAAGTAGAGAGGCTTGCTTTGGGGCTCATGTTGCCAATCGGTCACATTCAGTGCCAGCTGAGCACAGTAAGCAAAGGCATACAGCTTGAGCGTGCCAGGCAAGGCTTGCAGCAGATACTGGGGATGCGCAGCCAAAAAGCGAATATCTTCACGAAATACGGCATTCAAAAAAGGTAGATAAGGTTGCTCATCCTCATTTTTTACCAAGCTGCCGCTTTGCAGCCTGCCTTGCAAAACGGACAACAGTTCTTGCTCGACAAAGTTGAGCTTGTCATCGAGCGCATCTTCCAGGAAGAAATCCCCCAACAGACCTGCAAACAATTTGCACAACCGCGTATCTGGTGCGCTGAGATCGGCTTGCCCACTCTTCTTCCCTTTGGCCTTGAACAACAGGAACAGCGGTGAAATATGAAAGAGTGCATCATTTGAAAAATAGGCTCGCTCAAGCACCTGCCAAAAATCAGGATCGTCGAGCTTGCCTGCAAACCGGGCTTTGCACTCCTCCTTAAACTGCTCGAATTCATAGGCCGTCACCTGCTTGCGCAAGGAAAGCCCGAGCACGACACCTGTCACGGTATCCCAGTCAAACTCATTGCTTTTGTTGCGAATGGGCCAGTAGTTGGTGAGCTTGTTTTTATCAACCGGAGCTAATCCGACAGGAATTGGATACAGAGACATGGCTATCTGGTTCCTTCTACAGTGATCATGCCGTCATCCAAACCAAGACGGTAATGCTGATCACCTTCGTAATAGTGAAGAACAGGGCTCTTTTTAGCGACAGCGCGGATTTGCTCAACCATCTCATCAAGCAACACGATGGCATTCTTGTCGTACTTGTTTGGTCGATAGCCATTGTTGAGCTTGCAGATCAGCTCAAACAGATTGAGGTTGATTGCCATTGGTGCCAAGGGCTGATCATCAACCTTCAGATAGGCGCTGAAATGATCGTGTTTCTCGACATGCTGACGCTGAATTGCGCTGTAATCAGCTTTCAGCTCGACAGGTGCCGCGACATGACACTGGCCAAATTGACCAAGAGAAAGCTCTCGCTTTGACAACTCAGGGGCATTGCGGTTGGCATACACAAAAATGGCCGGGATCAGCGCTTTCACATAGAAATTGCGCAAGGCCAGCTGGCTTCCACCCTCCCCAAGATACTGACTATGCTGCAGCCAGACAGTGGCATAGTGTTCAAGTACCTGCTCTTCAAAATCGACTTTGAATTGGTGATGGTAGTTATTGCCAAGGTCACAGTCCTTAAGCAGATAAAAAAGGCGCAGAAGGGATGCGGCTTGACCCGCTTTATCACGAGGCTCGTTGAATATGAGCCCCAGTTTTGCCAGCTCGTTCATAAAGGCATCCAGCGCCTCATCCGGTAGATTCAGCTCATAACGCAGCACAAACTGGTCTACCGCTTGGGTATGAATCAAGGCAGGATCAAAGTCAGCAAGACGCAGGCTTAGCTCGCTGTCTTTAGCCAGAAACAGGTTGTCAAAGAGGTAATGCTCCCCGGCCAGAAGCTGATGGAGCAGATCCAGCAAGGCGCGAGTCGTAATGAATTGATCCTTGATCAAACGGGTTTTGAACAGCGTGGTAATGATAATCTCTTGCACGTGCTCATTGGCCAACAGCCTGAAATTGGCGATGAGGCGCATGTCGCGTTGGCGTTGCTCATCTGCAAGGGCAATAGCATGAAACAGATTGTCATCGGTTGGCTGAGTTAACCGCTTGAGCAGTTGACGCATAAAGCTTGAATAGCTGCCAGCGTCATCATTAAAACGAAATTTTGGATAGGACTCGAAATCCAGAAAGTGATATGCCCCTTGCGTTCTCTCGCCACTATCCAAAAAACGCTCGATCACGCCACGCAACTCACTGTGCCGCTCAGCCCCTTCTTTGGCAAAGTTGGCCAGCATACCGATATTGATACCAACCACCAGGGGTTGAGCCCCGTCTCCTGCACGATCAAAGAGTTCGTTTAGCGCATCGATTGCTGATTGATGAGGCGAAAAGCTATGGGTTGCATCCAGATGGAAGGTATATCTGTTTTTATATTGGTCATAGCTACGTGACAATATTTCAGATTTGCCATCACCACTACTGCCGCATAAAAACACACATTCACCAGGCAGCAATGCACGGAGACACTTCTCAAAGTCATGCTCGATTTCGGGTGTAACGTAGAGATAATCCTTGAGGTCATCAAACAGATCTCTCTGACGTTGTGTTGTCGTCTTGACCGAGAAGGAAGAAGATTTAGCCAAAACCCCGAGGGCCTTGCGAAGGGAGATTGTGCTCACGGTATAACCCTATCATTTCATATCTGACAGATACTAACTGATTGAATCATTGGGAGACTACAAGAAAGGATGAGTCTTTGTATGAATCCTTGACGTTCGTCAAATCTGAACTCACATTTGTTTTTATCTTATACAGGCACATAGTCCACTTATTCAGCTATTAGTCTAAATTTCCCTCAGCACAAATAGCATTACTCTTGAGATTTTCTTGCCGTTTTTTCCCAAATCAACCTGTATGTCATTACCTCCTCTCTACCCCAGATGAACGCTACACTTGGTGCTTTCTAGCAGGCTGTAGTGGTCAACTAAATCCGGACACTTGGTTAGTGTCCCGTCCTGAATATGGTTTACACCTTTCCCCCCCAATAAATGGAGAACCCGATGGGACAAGGTGTGAAACGGACACAGCGCGATTACTCACTGACTTTTAAACTGGCACTGGTCGA